>JBJLFF010000036.1:0-19894 GCA_045565515.1 Puniceispirillales bacterium (SeqCode) | reverse complement strand
TTTAATATAGATTATCAAGTTAATTAAAATTTGGGAGGTTTTAATGAAATTTTTAAAATTTTTTACGATAATTTTTTTTTCAATAATATGTTTAAAATCTTCTTTTGCCTGGGACGGTAAAATTAGTACAGGACAAGTACTATCAAATAATGAAGGTGAAGAAGGTGTTCACGATTTTGCTTCACCATCAGAACAAGCAAAACTCATGGAAAATTATGCAGAAGGCGGTGACCAAGTTGGTGTTTTTAATAATAACCTTTTTATTATGCAAGATGACGGTATTATAAGTGTTCCAATGGGAGAAATAACTGGGATTGGGAAAGAAGAGCTTAATGAAGTTATAAATGAAGCATTTGTTGAATACGAGGTTAAAACTGTCAAAAAATATTTAGAAATGCCCCCAGAAGATATTGCAAAAATGGATGCTGAAAAGTTGGGGAAAGTACCTCCTAAAGCACTAGCTCAAATGGGGGAAGGACAAATCAAAGCAATACCACATAAAGCTATGGCTGGTTTAAAGCCAGAAATGATGGGAGCTCTACCACCACAAGTCATTCAACACTTTGATCCAGAACATTTTGAAGAGCTTTCCCCAGAAGTTTTTGGGGAAATGAAAGTTGATATGCTCAACGCTGTAGATCCTAGAGCATTTGAAAATTTTAATCCTGAACAAATGAAAAGGATAGTGGTGCCTAAAATCCTTCCTGGAATGCAACCTTTACCCCCATTACCTGGAGGTGGACCCGCTTTTCAAATGCCTGAGTTAAATCAAAACTTTGCACAAATTTTACCAGCAGAAGCATTTCACGAAGTAGATGTTGGGGTTATTATGGAAAACTCACAATCAATGGCTGAAACTATGGCGATGGAAATGGCTAAAGGCATGTCGAAGGAAATGGCAGAACAAATGGCTGGGCAAATGGCTATGGGCATTGCTATGGATTTAACTCATGACATTGCCAAAGGTATAGCTGGCGGTATGTCTATTGATATGGCTAGAGGTATGGCTCAAGATATGGCTAATAATATTGCTCTTGATCAAGCAGGGATGATGGCCAAAGAAGTAATGGTAGACCTTGATGGAGATGGTGAATTTGTTAATATGATGCCACCACCAAATCAAATGCACCAAATGATGGGAAAAGCTCATAATCATGCAATGGGTATGGCTGGCGAGGTTGCTTTTAAAGCTGGCCAAGATATGCTTATAGGGTTTGTTAAAGATGGATTAATTGGAGTTGATATGCTTCCTGAAGGAATGGAACTTCCTGAAGGTTTTGTTCCTCCTCCAATGCCTCCAGGACCTATTGGAGCTGCTGGCATTATACCACCTGGTGGGCAAGAACTACCACCATTGCCAGCTGGTATGGAAAATATTGCTCAAGATATGGTTAATAACGTACCTATGCCTAATATGCCTCCTTTAGCTAATGGAGCAATGCCACCAATGCCTAATATGCCACCTATTCCAGAAGGTATGAAAAATATGGCTGCTGATATGGCAGGACAACAAGCTGGACAGATGGCTGCTGATATGGCTGGACAACAAGCTCAACAAATGGCAGGTCAAATGGCTACTCAGCAGGCTGGGCAAATGGCTGCTGATATGGCGGGGCAGCAAGCTCAACAAATGGCAGGTCAAATGGCTACGCAACAAGCTGGGCAAATGGCTGCTGATATGGCGGGGCAGCAAGCTCAACAAATGGCAGGTCAAATGGCTGCACAACAAGCACAGCAGATGGCTGGGCAAATGGCTACGCAACAAGCTGGACAGATGGCTGCTGATATGGCTGGACAGCAAGCTCAACAAATGGCTGGACAAATGGCTGCACATCAAGCACAGCAGATGGCTGGGCAAATGGCTCAACAAGCTGCTCAGCATATGGCTGGAGAAATGGCATCTCATCAGGCTCAGCACGCTGCTCAGCACGCTGCAATGGATATGGCTAAAGATATTAATGAGGGTAAAATGCCTCCTCCACCTGAAGGAATGGGGCCCCCTCCAAATGGACATCAACCACCTGGCGGAAATCCACCACCAAATTAGATTGAGAAAAAAACCAGATTGTAGAGGTCTAGTTTTTTTATAGGTATTAAAATTTTATTAAGCCTAAAATAAAATATTTTATTTTAGGCTTAATAAAATTTATAATTATTCTTACTCGACATTCAAAAATTTCTACTATAAATTTAGCACAAATGGAGGGATGGCAGAGTGGTAATGCAGCGGATTGCTAATCCGTCAACTCGTAAAGAGTTGCGAGGGTTCGAGTCCCTCTCCCTCCGCCATAAAAAAACATTATTATTATTTGTTAAGCACCATTTTGACAGATAAAATCTGTGACTAATCTTTTAAAGAATTTTATTTAGAATATGTTTCATAATTTATTATCAGCAATAATTATATTTTGGTCAGTAAATACGTATGCTAATCAACATAATATTATTTTGATATTATCTGATGATCAGTCATGGGCTGGATTATCAGTAAAGATGGACCCGTCTATTAAATTATCAAGGAGTTTATATGACCACACACCAAATTTGGAAATACTATCAAAGCAAGGAGTAATTTTTAGCAATGCTTATGCCCCTTCTCCAGTTTGTTCACCAACTAGAATAAGCATTCAAACTGGCAAAACTCCTGCAAGACTGAATTGGACTAAAGCTGAACCATTCTATAATGAAAGTGACAAATTTTATCTCATTCCACCTAAACATGAAAAAAATATTAAAGGCAATGAACTAACTATTGGGGAAGCATTAAGGGACAAGAATTATTATACTGCTCATTTTGGAAAATGGCACTTATCTGGCGGTGGGCCAGTAAATCATGGGTATATTTATAGTGATGGTGATATTGGGAATAAATATGCTTCAAAATATAAAGACCCCAATCCAGTAGATCTTTTTGGAATGCGTGATAGGGCAAAATTATTTTTGGAAAAATCAAAAAAAGATGGAAGAAACTTTTTTATGCAATTATCATTTCATGCACTTCACTATCCACAAAATGCTCTAAAAAAAACAAAAGCCAAATATAAAGAAAAATTTAAAGATATAAAGAATACTAAATTAATTAATAGAATTGCTTTAAATGAAAATATGGATACTGCTATTGGTGAAGTTTTAGATTATCTAAGATTTTTAGACTTGGAAAAAAATACATACATAATATTTATGTCTGATAATGGAGCAGGAGGAAGAAATGGAATTCTAAAAGGTGGCAAAGGCAGTTTATTTGAAGGAGGAATTAGAGTGCCTTTTATTATTAAAGGACCCAATATCCCAAAAAATCAAATAAATAAAACTCCTATTATTGGCTATGACCTAATGCCAACATTTATGAAGATTGCTGGATATCAAAATATACCTGAAAATATTGATGGTACAAATATTTTAGAAATTTTTGATAAAAATTTTAAGTCACTAAATAGAAATACTACAGGATTAATTTTTCATTTTCCACACTATCAAGGTGAATATAACCCACAATCTGCTATAATAAAAGATTCATGGAAATTGATAAAATATTATGATGGTAAGCAACCATCTTTGTTTAATTTAAATTTAGATATAAATGAAGAAATAAATTTATTTAACAATAAACCTACTTTAGGAAATAGTTTAATTAACGAACTTGAAAATTACCTTGAACAGGTAAATGCTTCATTTCCAATAATTAATCCAAATTATGATAAAAATGCTATAATTAATATGAAAAATAAGAATAGAAAAAATAAAACTCTATTTTTATCAAACTAATATAATTTATTTTTTTCTGATAAAATTTAATAAGTAAAAAAACTCTAACCGAATTTTATTGAAATAAATTCAATTATATTAAATATATGATTATGTACAAAATTTTTTCGCTTGCTCAAATATTTTTTTTTATTGTTAACTTTCATGTAAGTTTTGCTGAAGAGAAATGTAACTTTAATTGTAATAGTCAAAAATCAGAATCAAATGTAAAAAAAAATAAAGGCAATAGAAATATTAAAATTACTCTTCCTGAAACAAATATTGAAAGTTCTGAATGTACCAAAATTAGAACCTCTCTAAAAAGTAATATTAAAGATTTAGAATTAATTTGTGATAATGAATATGGATATATAATCTCAAATACATTGCCATCACATTTAATGATGATTGGTATAACAAGTCCTAATGAACAAGTACCTATTCCAGCAATAAATTATATTTCTCCAATCAAACTTAAGCCCAAAAAAAGTAAAAAGTTTACTTTAAGAGATGCAGCTTTAGGAGTAGCAATAAATGGAGTTCCTATTTATGACTATACTTCCAAGGGTGAAATTGATCTTTACAATTATAATTCAAAAAAAGATACTTATGCCTTAGGCCAACTAGACAAATGTGGTGGACATGCTGGTCGAGGTGATGATTATCATTACCATATAAAACCAAAATGCATGATTGAAAATATTAAAAATTATACTCCAGAAACTATTATTGGCTGGGCGTTTGACGGTTATCCAATATTTGGTTATAAAAATTTAAGTGGGACTGAAATTTATAAAAACGAACTAGATCAATGTAATGGTATGAATGATCCTATATTTGGATATAGATATCATACATCAAATAATGAACCCTACATTTTAAAATGCCTTGTTGGAGAAGTAGATGTAAATATTTTGCCTAAGGTTTCACCCTTAAAAGGATCAAATATAAGAAAAAATTTAAAACCTCCAAAGGGAAAAGTAAAAAATTTGAAGCTTACAAAGGATGGAAACGGGTCATTTATCATGGATTACGAATATAATAATATTATTTATTATATTTCATATAAAAAAAATAATAATAGTAACTGCTATAATTTCATCCAAAAAACAATCAGTAATAATAAATTAGAGGAAGCAATACTTTGTAGGTAACTTATTTCAGCTTCTAATTAATAATGTAGCAAATATAAAAATAAATATTGCCTTATGTAGATATAAATATTTGATTATTTAATTAAAAGATAATCGTGTAAAGGCGCAGAAATTTACTGAGGGTGTTTTTAAAGGAAGATTTAACTTTGACAATGAAAGTTGCTGATGTCGTTATTGTCGTTCTTGACGCTATTGTCGTGACGGAAGGTCGTTAAGTGTTTGATTTTATTGAATTTTGGTTGCCCTCTCTCTGCCATGAAAAAAATTTTAATTTCTAACAATCTGGTAACGTTGTTTTCTGACAATAGTTATAAAGCTTCTCAGCTTCAGATAATTGACTTTTACTCATAATATTTTCAATCATTATTAAATTGTTAAAGGCTGCTTCTAAACCCTTTTCCTTAGCTATGCTCCACCACATATGCGCTTTTGGATAATTTTTGCCTACACTCTGCCCATAGTAATACATATTTCCTACATTAATTTGAGAAGCAGGATGCCCCATATAAGAAGCATCTAAAAATAAATTCATAGCCTTTTGGTAATTTTTTCTAACCCCATTTCCATGATAATATGATAAACCTAAAGCATATTTAGCTAACATGTGCCCATTGTCTGATGCTATAATAAACCATCCAATAGCTTCATTTAAATCTTTTTTAACACCAACACCATTTTTATACATTAATCCTAAGTTATATTGTGCAATTGGATTTCCCTGAGCTGCTTCAAAACTCAAGTAATATAGTGCTCTATCATAATCTTCCATTTCAAGAGCAAACATCCCCTTCTCTAGTTCATTTGCTTGTAATAAATGAATATTAAAACAAAAAATTATTATTAAAATTTTTCTTATCATATGCAAAAATTTGGTACAAAATTTGAATAAATAATACTATGTCACATATCAACTTTGAAATCTCTCTTTTTTTATTTGTGGTTTTTTCAAGCGGTATTTTTTATCTACCTATAAACAGGTGGGAATATAAAATATCTGAACGAAATAGAATCTCTTACGAAAAAAAAATTAAAAAAAGAAATTTAAAAATAAAGGCATTAAAAAAATTGAAGAGAACCTCAAATCAACTATCTCATGCAATGCAGAATTAAGAGAATTTATGAAAATTTATAAGAATTTAAATATTATAGTTGTTAAAGATAAAAAATTAGACATTTTTAAGAGTTACAAAATTTGGTTTCTTTTTTTCATTGTTTTAAGTGTAATGTTTTCAACTGTATTTGTTATAAAAATAATCTAAATTACAGGACTAATAAAGTATCAATTCTTCCTGTTAATTCATCTTTATTATATAGGTCATAATAAGAAGACGCCATTAATGCGGGTGGCCCAAAAAAGTATCTCTCATAAAGAGCTTGTCTACTTCCAAATCCTGAAATAGCAACATCATGAGCCAATCGAAATAATGCAACTCGTTCTTTCGAATCTAAATTTGATAGCTGAAAATACTTTTCAACATCTTCTGAAATTTCATTTGAAAAATCAGCTTCAGAAGGCGTAGCCATCAGTGAGGACGCTCCTAAAATTTGTAAAATTTCAATCATTTTGGGATACATTCTAGGATATAAATTTCTAGAGGTTTCAAGAGGATACCTAAGAGGTATAAAATTTCCAAATTGATCTTTATGGGCCTGTTCCTCAGCTGAAAATAACAAGGCTCTAATACTTTCTGTCATCTGCATAACTTCTGCAATTAAACCTTTTGTATAAAGGTCCTTATCTCTTCCAGAAGCTTTAACTATTGAACACATTAAACCAACCATAAATTCTGATTTCGCTAATTTCAAACACGCAACTTGATGCATCATATGAACTACAGCATTTGTAGCGCTAAAGGCAGGGTTGCATAGTTCTGGTTCGCCATACATAAATACGCGTTCCCATGGTACTAAAACATTATCAAAGACTATAACTGCATCCATCTCTTCGTAGCGCGATGAAAGTGGTGCATCAAAATTTGATTTCCCCAAGTCATAACTATCTCTGCATATTAGGCGAAGACCTTTTGTGGCTATAGGGATAGCGAATGCAAAAGCAAAGGGAATATTATCGGGTGTAGCTTTTAATACAGTTGAAGGAAATACCTCTATTTCATCAGCTAAAGGACCTAAAGTGGCTAATAATCTTGCTCCATTAACAATTATTCCAGCGTCAGTCTCTTTGACAACTTGCAGAGCAACTTTCTCAGAGAATTTACCTTTGTACCCTTGTTGGTGGTTGTATGTAGGATTAACTAATGTGTGAGTTAAAACTTTATCATTTTTTCTAACATAATTATAGTAATTAATCATGTTTTGAGCCATAGCCTTACCACCTTGGCCCTTAGTTCCTTTTTCAAGAAAACTACTGCCAGCTGCAAATGACATTAGTGAAGCATTTTTATAATCTGGTGTTCTTCCAAAGTAACCGTTAGACCATTTTGCCCATTCATAATAAGACTTCCCACGGGCTTTGATATCCTCTTTATTTTTTGGAATTTGAAAAGCTAAAGCACAACGGTCTCCATCTTCATCAAGGTAAGTAATATCATTTAAATATTTAGGATCATGTTGCTTATCTATGAAGTTTGCGAGAGTAGAAGCACATCTTTTTAAACCATCTTCATTAGTTACGTCTTTAACTTTTTTACCATGCATCCAAACGTTTCGGTCATCTCTTAATCCATCTAGATATTGACTACCAGTTCTAATGCCAAAACTAGATTTATTATTTATAACAAAGTCATCCATGAAATTAATATATTACTATTTTTGATTAAATAAATATCTTTTTTTGTAATCAATGATTTAAATTTTAATATCTATTTAATGAATACTATTTATTAAATTAATGCATAAAATAATTGCAAAGAATTTCTTAAGATAATATAAAATATTTAATTTAAATACATATTACTGGGTATACAAAATGAGCAATTCTATTGATTTTAATTTTATTATAAGACAACTTCGAATTTACACAGGTAGTTTATTATTTTTTTACGCATTAACGCATCTGCTTAATCACTCTGTCAATGTCATTTCAATAGAAGCAGCAGACTTTGTAAGAGAAAATTATTTTCATCTTTTATGGAAAAACCCAGTTGCCTATTTACTTTTATACGCATCCCTGGCAATTCACATAGTTCTTGGTTTTTATTCAATATTAACCAAAAAATCATTTAAAATTACCGGAAGAGAGTGGATACAAATTTTATTTCCAGTTTTAGCTCTCCTAGTTTTATTACAGCATATTGGTGGAGGGTTTTTATTAACTCGTTTTGAAGTTGATATAAAATATTCACTTTTATATGCTTTGCTTTCATCCGATCCAAATGAGTTAGTTGCTGGGGCAGTTTTATTTTCATTAATGGTAATTTTTATTTGGGTGCATGGAGTGATAGGAATTCATGGTTTATTAAAATTTAACTTTAAATCATACCAAAAGTATATATTTGGATTTAAATTTGTTTACTGGTTTGTTCCTATTGGTGCTGTTTTGGGATTTATTGCTGGCTTAAGAGAGACAAGTGTTCTTGCAACCATCGAAAATTTAAAAGGGAATGAAAATTTCATTATGTCCTTTTTTGGTGCCATACCTCAAGAGGCATTTGCTTATTTAGCTCCTGTAGAACCTTTAGTTATGAACAACTATCCAGTTTTTGTATTAGCAGTATTAGTGATATGTATTTTAAATGTCGTAAGAGCAAGATATTTTGGAAGAGTTAAAATATCCTATCCGGGGGGAAATGAATTTAGCGTTCCAAGGGGTACTACAATATTAGAAGCTAGTCGACTTGCTGGGATACCTCATGTTTCAGTATGTGGAGGAAAAGGAAGATGTACAACTTGCAGAGTAAAAGTAGTCACTGGAATTGAAGATGTTTCTGAACCGAATGCCCATGAGGCACGTGTCATTGAAAGGCTTGGATTAGATGCTGATGTGAGATTAGCATGCCAACTAAAACCTTCAAAAAATCTAAGTGTTATTCCTCTTATAAATCCCGAAACAAAAGAAATTAAAACTAGGTCTGCTGTAGGCTTAAGTGGCAAGGAAAAAGAAACTGTTGTTGTTTTTATTGACCTTCGAGAATTTACTAAATTATCTGAAAAGAAGTTACCCTATGACGTTGTTTATATACTAAATAAATATTACAGCGTTTGTGGTGAAATTATTGAAAACAACAAAGGTAGACTAGATAAGTTCATTGGAGATGGCATTATGGCTATTTTTGATGGGTCTGAAAATTCGTCAGAGAATTGTAAAAATTCAATTAAAGCTGCTCAATTAATTTCAAATGCAATAAAAGATCTTAACAATGAAATGAAGTCTGATTTTTCTGAAGAATTAAGATTTGGTATTGGTATTCATGTTGGAAATACAATTGTTGGAATGATGGGATATGGTGAAACAGTTACGGAAACAGTTGTAGGTGACAACGTGAATATTGCTAGTAGGCTTGAAGAATTAAATAAAAAATATGGCTCTGAATTGGTCGTGTCAAAAGACGTATTAGATGCTGCTAAAATAAATACAAAACAATTTAGTAATGAAAAAATTAAAATTCGCGGTCGTAAAGAGGAGTTAGAAATTTTTAGCTTAGATTATGCGTATAATTTAAAAATGTAGCCATGATGTTTATAAGAGTTTTAAGTATAAAGTTTCCTAATGAATTAGCTAAAAAATCTGTTATTGCACTCTCAAGGACTTTAACTAAAGAACAATTTAGTAATGGTTTGCTTATAAGACTTCATGCTGACACTTCTGCTAATAGTTGCATGATAATTTTATTATGGAAAAACCGTTCTAATTTTGATGTCGCTAGAAGAAATTTTGGTGTAAAATTTATAGCAGAAGTAAAAGAAATGGGTGGAATAATTACTATTTCTGAGGGCGATGCAGAAGTTGATAAAGCAAAAGAAATAGATTTTTCAGGTTTTAATGAATTTTAAATTATAGTATCTAATTATTCCTTAAAACTTTAATCGTTTCTTGTTGCTTTTTAATCATTTCCTCTAGTCTTTCAATTTGTTTTAATCTTTCAGATATAGCTTGGTCATCTTTAATTGGATTAGTTTTTTCTATTTTAACTTTTGGCAAAGTTAGATTTTTAGATTGTTCATTTTCAGTTTTGATCGATACTTTAAATTCGTTATTTAACTGGAAAATTGTCCATACAAGTAATCCCAAAATAAATATAAAAAATAAAATTGTAATTGGATTGAAAACGAATTTTAATATCCCCTCTATAATAATTTTTAATACATAGAATATAATAAAAATTCCAATGATGTAGATTACTACAGACCATATGATAACAATTAATGAACTGTCTTGAATGTTTGATTGGAATAAAACTAATTTCCAAATTTCATTAATTAGAAGATTAAAGTTTATTAATATTTTTTCAAAATTATCAAAGATATTCATAATTAGATTCAAAATTTACTTATATATGTCTATTAATAATAAATAAAAATATATATCACAAATATATCATTTGTTTTAAATATAAATTGAACTAACTGTATAATATGTATCTTGACATAATAACTTATTTGAATGCGGCATTAGCTGGAACAATGATTTTTTTTGTTTCTGTAATAACGCCCACCGTGTTCAAAACTCTATCAAATGAGTATTCAAGCAAGTTTTTAAGATCTATTTTTCCAAGAATGTTTCTTTTTGGTTTTATATTATCTTTTTTATCAGCAATAGTATCATTTTACTCAGGTTATTTTTTGGAATTTTATGTTTTAACAATTGTTAGTATATTATTTTTAATTAACAGAAATTTAATAACGCCAAAAATTAATTTTTATAGAGATAGAGAAATTGAAGGTGATGAAAAAGCTAAAAAATATTTTAAACTTTTACACCTACTATCTGTAATTTTCTTTATTACAAATTTTGTTATAATAATTTTATTATTATTAAAAAATTCGTTTGATTTAATTTAAATTTTTATTAAATTATTTGTAAAATTTAATTCTAACCTATTTATAATTTGAGTTTATTCAGTGTTTAATTTTCTTGGCAAAAATGATTATACTTCAAAATGCACAAAGATATTAAATAAAGAAACCGGCCTTGATCCTCTAATTGCTCAAGCTTTTATAGAAGATTTTAAGCCAATATTTGATGGAGAGTACAGTAAAAATAATAATCCTGAAGAGACCCTTATAAACTCAGGTATGATAGTTTTACAGCATGTTCTTGAAGAAAGTGTTAAAGAAATTAAAGTTAACAATAAATGTAGAATTTATGACAAGGTTGCTGTTAAGATAAATCAATGGTCACTCACCAAGATAGACAATGATGACATTTTAAAAAGTAAAATTGAAAAGAGTTTGGAGCCCTTTACAAAGAAAAAATAATTACCTTTCAAAAAAAAAGTTTATTATTAATAAATAAATAATAATTTATTTTTATGTTGGATAATTTTTTAGATTTTGAATTTTTTGATTGGCTTGGAATAATGGGCTCACTTCTAATAGCTGGAGCATATTATGGTGTTTCAAATGAATATTTTTCTCCAAAAAAACTTTTATATCATTTAATTAATTTAATAGGCTCATTTTCCATACTTATATCACTATATTACAAACCTAATCCTGGCGCTATAATAATAGAACTTCTATGGATATTTATAGCCATATCTAGTATTTATAAATATTTTTTAAAAGGTTAGTTTTAGTCAACAGATTTTATCTTAAAAGAATGTTTAAAAACTTGTATAAAATGTTGAATTTAAGAGGAAATTTGAATTGATTCTTTTTCTAAACGTCTTTTTGATGATTGACATTATTTCTCAAAAGCAAATTAGAATTTAGGTTTTTCGTATAGCAGTCAGCCAAAAAATATTAGGAATATATTTCTTTAGTGGTGTATATTTCATAAAATTGCATAACAGTAAGAAATATATCAACCCTAAATAAAAAAAGGCACCTTGAATTTATAAAGTGCCTTTTAGGTTTGATAACATCACAACCTTATATATAGTAACGACTTAGAGTATTAATTTGTTTAATTTAAAGAGAAAAATAAGCTCAATAATTATAAAATATTAAAATATAATATTAAATACTTTAATAAACTCAAAATTTTTAACATGCATTATTATCATATCTTTGTTACAAAAATAATATACTAATTTTGTATTATAAATAAAATTATTTGATTAGTCCCTTAATTACCGTCTCTTTAGATTTACCTTTACGTATTTCATCAAAGTAAGCTATTGTAGTAGGCATTTCAGAGCCTTTGTATCTGTTCATATAAGACCTATAAATCCCAAACTTATAATAAACTTTTTCCTTGGTTTTAGTTGGGCCTCTATATTTATATTTAAGCTTGTTATTAACCCATACTTTAAAAAAACCATCGTATTTTTTTGACCAATTAACATTAACTAAAATATCATTCCATTTACCTACAAAATCTCTATTAGATACTAATAATACTTCTTGATAGTCATCATCTTCTATAGTTTTAACTAAAGAATATCCATCTTCTTTTTCCATTAACATGAAGACAGGGGGGGCCTACCCTTTGATGAAACTGACCATAGTTAGTGTTCATAGGATTTAAATTTTCGTGACCTTCAGGAAGATATATTGACCAAGCAAACCAATATTCACCATTAATCATTATATCATCTTTTCCACCAGCTGAAAGCTCGTGTCTTCCTCTATCATTGTCGCAGTCACTCCACCCTTCAGACAACCCACAATCTCCTTTTCTAATTTCAAATTTAAATGACTTGTCTCCTGCTCTAACAATTTCTTTATCTATAGTGAGCGCATAGTCCCTGTAAGGCTTTGCCCATAATGAGTATCTAAGATCTTTAAAGCCAGAAACTACATCATAAGGTAATTTACTTTTTGGATATATTTCCGATGCTCTTACAGAACTAAATAAAACCAGAAAAATAATAAGGAAGTTTAAAAATATTCTCATGTTAAGTCTTAAGTGTATAAAACTATATTAATCAAAATGATTAATAAATTATTTAATTGTTAACTATTAATTATACGAGATAAAAATGCTTATAAAAAAATTAAATTTCATTAAAATTTGAATAATCAATTTCTTTTGCTTTATCCACCTCAGAGGGACCATCAAAAATTGTTACGATACCACCCATCTCTTTTACTTCACTCACAAACTGATCACCATACTTGGCTCTAGCAAGTTCAAAAAATTCTTGTGTTTTCCATAATGCAGTTATCATCAATGTGTTTGGTGATATTTCAGTATTAAATCTCATAAGTAATCCATGTTTGAAATAATCTTTCATAACACCTCTTGAAAGAACCATTACAGATTTTTTAGCTAATTCATTTGGAAATTTAATTTGCATAACTCTTACGTACATAATTTTTTTATAACTTTAAATTATATATATTTTCAAGAATAAAACTTTTTATTATTTATGATAATTGGCTCTTATCAATTTTAATAACAATTAATATTCTTAGATAATTAAATCAAAGTAGATTTTTCTATTATTGAATTTAACATCCGGGTGTTACAGATTGTATTAATTTAATAAGATTAAATGCTAATTTTTTTGTAATAAAAAAGAGATTTAACTCTTGTTTTGCCTACATTCTTGCTTTAATAGTTTATTCGTGTGCGAGCGTGGCGGAATCGGTAGACGCACTGGACTTAAAATCCAGAGAAAGGTAACTTTCGTGGGAGTTCAAGTCTCCCCGCTCGCACCACAATCTGTTCAAACCTATACGTCACTTCAAAATCCATATAACTAGTGTTTCAGACTTAAAACGAAAAAACAAGGGTTTTTTCTTCCTCTGGACTTTCTCTATTTGCCACTTTTAGTCCACAAAGCTTTCTCTGGACAAGTTGTCCACGAAAAGTCCAGAGGTAAAGTGACGAAAAAAAAGGTCTACAAGATTTCTCTTATAGACCTTCATGTTAAAATCAACATAAGGAAAAATTTAATCAAAAAAAATTAAATAAAATATTTATATTTCACTATAACTACTTATGTTTCAGTTTTATTACGTTGTTTTAAATTTTTAGAACTTCTAGCATAAATCATAATCCTATCACCCTCTCACAAGTTCGGTATAAAGTTTGCAAATTAGTTTTTTATGGAAAAGCAAAGAAATTTTATAGCTACTAAACTAAAATTAATTATAGCTCTTACTGAGTTATCAAGAGCTGTAAATCCTCAGTATTTTTATGAAATAAACTGGAATAATTTTTTAAATCAAAATTCTTAGTACCTTATTTCATTACTAGTACAAAACAACCCCATACCTAATATGGAGAATAGTATGAGGTTGTTAAGAGACTAGTATATGTGTGTTGCGTAGGCACACAAATTATAGACTAATTAATGAGCATGTTTCCAGGGACCAAAATCTTTACCCCCTTCAACAATTTCATATACTACACATGGTTCTTCACCTAAAACCCAACCATCATGACCTGGTGCAAAATAATACGCATCTCCAGGGCCAACTTCCAGTTCGCTTCCATCATCGTGAATACATTTCATACCTCCTGAAATGACAACACCAACATGGCCAGCTTGGCAACTTTCACCGCCTACTGTAGGTTTTATACATTCAGACCATTTCCAGCCAGGTTCCAAAACTATTTTGGAAGCATTTACATTACCTAATTTTACAACTTCAACTCTTGCTTTTGGGGGTGATTTTACTTCATCTGCATTACTAAAATTTTTTGCATATAGTTTATCCATATAAAACCTCACTTTAATAAATTTAAAAACTTATAAATATTTTCCATTATAGTAACTTTTTAATATATTAGAAATAATAAAAGATAACACTATACTCATTACTTCATACTTTCATTGACATGTTTGCATTTATTAGTGTTTTGTTAATAAACTAATATGAAACAACTAGTTTAATTTAGAGGAAAATATGCCAACATTAGTTATTAAAGGAAAAATTACAAAAGATTATAGTCATTGGGTTAAGGTCTATGATGAAGTGGAAGATTTGAGAAATTCAAAGTATGGGATAAAAACAATATATAGAGGACATGAAATGGAAGATGAAAGCACTATACATGTCGTAATGAGTACACCTAGCATGGAAGTTTTGCAAAAACATATGGAAAATGAAGCAGAATTAATCGCAAATGCTGGTGGAAGCACAAATCCAGAAGATAATATAATTACTTTATGCAGCGACTAAAAATTGAGTAAAATTATTTCATCACTAATACAAAACAACCCCATACTAAGTATGGAGCATAGTATGAGGCTGTTGAGAGAATAGAGACTGTGTGTTGCGTAGGCACACAAAATATACTATTAGAAATATTAAAAGATAACACTATACTTATTACTTCATACTTTCATTGACGTATTTGCATTTATAAATTATCTTTTTGGGACTAACCATAAAATTTATTTATAATTATTTAATCTTCTGGGAGGAAATATAAATACTTGAAATTTTTATTTTATGGTTAGTGTAAGTTATTTACGAAATTTGTACACAAATTAGAATTGCTAATGTTTTATTTTAATTATGCCTTAACTTCATAATGAATTAAACTGATGATTGTTGTGGTGGTGAGACTTGCCAACCAACTATCGAAATGTCCACCTTTAATGAAGAAGAGAATAATAACTCACAAGTTGGGAAGATTTAAGGCTATTGTATAAAGATATGATATACTAACAAACCAATTATTAATAACTTACCATAGTCTAAATCCCAAGCTGTTCCTTCACCGAATTTTTCACTAAACGTTTTTAATTTCTTTTTCATTTTCTTTTTCTCCCTTTTAAACTTATCACTAACACAAAACCAAAGATATTTAGTTCAAGTTGAACTTTTATTGTCTACGAATAATTTTTAGTTATCTTGGAACTCTTTAGAACTTATCATGGAAAAGCTTTCTACGCTCACGTCTTTTCCTAAATATTTTATTAAATAGATGTCGTATATAGTAAGCCATATGACACCATACATTAATCGTTTCACAATGAAATCTTTATTATTGCATATCACTCTATTTGGCAGTTTTCAAAAAATATTAATATTGTAACAAAACTTTCATAATCCTCTGAACCCCAATGCCTAAATCGCTTAGAGTAATGTGAATGGTGTGTTTTTAAAAATAAATTTACCAAACGGTAGGTATGAAAAAAAGATGGCTGAATATCGTCTTCGAGGAATAAAATTAAAACACCAACTTTACTTAAAATAACCTTTAAATATAAAAAGACGATGGCGTCTATTTTAGAACATTTTAGATATCAAAAATTGCGTACAAAAAAATTAGTGAACTTTAACATCAATTTTATAAAATAATTTAGTGATTGTAATTGTTAATTTGGAAAAATAAAGTTTTAATATGTATTTACACTCTCAGTTAAAAATTATAAAAAAGTCAAATGATGGCCGGATGGCAGAGTGGTTGATGTTCGGGACTGCAAATCCCGCTACCCCGGTTCGATTCCGGGTCCGGCCTCCATTAACACTAAAGTTAATTATAAATTTTAAATGAACCTCAAGAATATTTTTATTAATAAAGCGCCTTCCTCACATGACTTGGTTTTAATTGGAGGTGGGCACTCACAAATAACAGTTTTAAAAAAATTTGGTATGAAACCAGTTCCAGGTTTAAAAATTACTTTAATTAATAAGAATTCGACATCCTCATACAGTGGTATGATCCCAGGATATATCACAGGAACTTATCGTAGGGATGATACTCAAATAAATCTACTAAATTTATGCAAATTTGCTAATGCAAGACTTATAACTGATGATGTTACTGGCATAGATATCTTAGCAAAAGAAATCTATCTCAAAAATAGATCTCCAATATATTATGATACACTCTCTATTAATTCTGGAGGAGAACCAGATATAAATAAAATTAAAGGTGCTAAAAAATATAGTATTCCAATTAAACCAATATCAAATTTTATCCAGGTCTTTGATGAGATCAAAAATAAAATAAAAAGAATAAATAAAGTTTCAATGACTATTATTGGTGGCGGCGCAGGAGGTGTTGAAATAGCCTTATCTTTGAAAAAATTTTTAGATTTAGAAAATAAGATAGAAAAAAATATTACTTTAATATCAAAAACTAATTACCTTGTCAGCAAAAGTTCTGTGCTAACTCATCGAAATGCTTTGTCACTTTTGTACAAAAATGGTGTCAATGTAATCTTAAATGATGAAGTAGTAGAATTTCAAAAAAATATTTTAAAAACTAAAGATGGTAAAAATATTAAATCCCAATTCAACTTTTTAGTTACTTCAATTTCTGCTCCTAAATGGATTTCAGAAACAAAATTAAAAACTACGGAAAAAGGATTTATTGAGGTTAATCAATACTTGCAGTCAAACAATAATGATATTTTTGCAGCTGGCGATATATGCTCTATTAAAAATTACAGCCTATCAAAAGCTGGCGTTTATGCAGTTAGACAGGGTCCAATACTCTATAAAAATTTAAGATCAAAAATATTGAAGTCCAAATTTTTATCTTACAAGCCTCAAAAACATTTTCTTTCACTTATTGGTGATGGACAAAAGGAAGCAATTATATCCTGGGGATCAATATCATTTAGAAGTGAGTGGGCTTGGAAATTAAAGCGATATATAGATGAAGGATTTATAAAAAAATATAATGATTTAACTTTTATGAAAATGAAAAGTTTTAAGCCTCATCCAAGTCTTATTTCTAAACAAAACATTTCAGACCCTGCACTTTCTGAAATTAAATGCCTAGGATGCGGTGCTAAAACCCAATGGCAATCATTAAACAAAGGGATAATTCTAGCAAAAGATAAAAAAAATTCTTTTGAAAATAGTACAATATTAAAAAATATAAATATAAATAGTGACGTATCTTTAATAAAAGTACCAAATGGTAAGGATGTCATCCAATCTGTTGATTTGATATCTTCAATTGTAAATGATCCCTATTCTTTATCAAGGATAGCAGCTCTTCATTCAATATCTGATGTACTAACTTCTGGTGCTGACCCTGTATCAGCCGAGGCTATATTTGTACTCCCCTCAGGGTTGAAAGAAATGCAATCAAGATTAATATCAGAACTAATTAGTGGTTGTAGTTCTGAGTTTTTATCTCATAACATTCATTTAAATGGAGGCCATACTAGTGAGGGTGAAGATCTTCAAGTAGGTTTTTGTATAACAGGAATTAGACCAAAGAATTTTGTTTCTTTAAAACCCAAAGTTGGAGATAAGTTGATACTAACTAAGCCGATAGGGATTGGGGTAGTTCTTGCAGCTCATATGAGAGGCATTGTTAATCCATTGGATTACGAGGATGCAGTTAAGATAATGCTGACATCAAATCAAATTGCATCTAAAGTTTTTTTAAAAAATAATATTACCTCAATTACAGATGTAACTGGCTTTGGTTTAGCTAGACATGCCCTTAATTTAACGATACCTTTCGGTGCTAAAATAAACATTAATGATACGCCGGTTGTAAATGGTGCCATTAAATATTTAAATAAAGGTGTATATTCATCTCTTTCACTATCTAATAAGGAAGCAATTCATTTTAGTGGTAGTATTCAAAATAAAGATAATATTATTTTTGATCCTCAAACAAGTGGTGGATTACTAGCAGCAGTTAACAGTAAAAAAAGTAATAAGATTATTGAAGAATTAAAATCAAACAATTGCTACGCTTCTGTTATTGGTGAAGTTGTTGAAAAAGCAGAAATTGTATTAAATTAAATTATTATGAATGCGATTAGCTATATTGATGACTGGAGAAATTTAGAAGATGTTGAAATTATTGATGTAAGATCTCCAGCAGAATTTGAAAATGACCATATACCTGGATCAATAAATATTCCTATTCTTAGTGATATTGAAAGACATGAAGTAGGCTTAAAATATAAACAAGTTAATCCTTTTAAAGCTAAAATTATGGGTGCTTCACTTATCTCTAAAAATATTTCATCAGTTTTAGAAAAAGAGTTTTCTGATAAATCTGGTTCATGGCATCCACTTATATATTGCTGGCGAGGTGGTCAGAGAAGTAGATCCTTAGCTTTAGTGCTTAATGAAATTGGATGGAGAGTTTCGGTCCTTCAAGGAGGTTATAAAAATTTTAGAAAAAAAGTTTTGAATGAATTAGACAATGTTGAACAGTTTAATTTTAAAATAATTCAGGGACAAACAGGATCTGCAAAAACTAAAATTTTAAGTAGCCTCAAAAGTTTAAAAGCACAAGTACTTGATTTAGAACATTTAGCTTGTCACAGAGGATCGCTTCTAGGCAAAGAGTTAGATAAGAATCAACCTAGCCAAAGATATTTTGAAACTTTACTTCATAATAAGATTTTTGAATTTGATAGTAACTTTCCAATATATTTAGAATCAGAGAGCAGTAAAATTGGTAACCTTCATATACCTAATAAGATATGGGAAAAATTTAGTGAGTCTGAAAGAATTTTGTTGGAGGTTCCCTTAAATGAAAGAGTGAAGTTTCTATTGAATGAGTATGACCATTTAACTAAGAAAAAAGATTTACTAAAACCCTTTTTAAAAGGAATGATTGGTCGATACTCTAATAAAATAATTAATAACTGGGAGGAATTAATCCTCAAAAACGATTGGGAGAAGTTTGTTAGAGAAATTTTAGAAAATCATTATGACCCAAAATATAAATTTTCTGAAATCAAATATAAAGATAAAACAAAATTTAAAATAGAAATTACGAAACTTGATAAATTAAATGTTGATATAACAAGTAAAAAAATATTAAATTATATTAATACTTCTGATTAAGTATATTGCATGAACAAGATAATAGTGTATAAAACATTTTATTCCCCAGTAGCTCAGCGGTAGAGCAAGCGACTGTTAATCGCTTGGCCGGCGGTTCGAATCCGTCCTGGGGAGCCATTCCTACCCACATTTAAAGTGTAACACATTGAATTATCAGCATAAATCTTAACTCGGCTTATGTGGGTAGACAATATGGTAGA
>JBJLFF010000035.1:0-76382 GCA_045565515.1 Puniceispirillales bacterium (SeqCode) | reverse complement strand
CAATTACTGTAAATAACCTTACTCAGTCTATAAAAGGCCCCGTAATATTTATATCACTTTTACCTTTCATTATTACCCCTATCATTGGAGCACTAGCAATAAGGTGGCTTTTTGTTGGAGAGGGAATTCTAACATCATTCATTGAATTTTTTTTAGAGAGGGATATCGCTCTATTTGCAAGCGCATGGACCCTAGAAATATTAATGATTATCTATAGGGTGTGGCATGTTGCACCTTTTGCTTTTATTGTTTTTTATGCAGGCCTTCAAACAGTAAATAAAGAGACATTAGAAAGTGCTGTTATAGATGGCGCGAATAGATTTGAAAGACTGAGATATATTGTTATTCCACATTTAATGCCACTAATCATATTTGTTTCACTCATCCATTTGATGGATAGCTATAGAGTTTTTGAAGAAATAGTGGCTTTTTCCTCTCAAGCGTATGTAATTTCATTACAATGGTTGACATATGATTTTTTAACTCCAGACGACACAGGCAATAGACTAATAAATAGGGCATCAACAAGCGCGATGTTGACCATGGTTGGAGTTACAATTATCATTTTACCTCTTCTTAAAAGAACTTGGGAAGATTATAGAGAGGGGAAATTATGATTGAAACTAAGTCTATGAAGCAGCCTTTTTCTTTAAAGCTTTCATCTTCTTTGTTTGTAGTAATTTGGTGCTTAATAGCCTCTTTTCCAATAATTTGGATTGCTGTTATGAGTATTAAATTACCTATCGATGCTTTTTCATCCAATCCAATAGCTGTTATTTTTGGTCCTGTAACATCAAATCAAAGATATAGTTTATCTTTTCAGGAGTTATTTTTCTGCACTTTGTTTGCGATTTTATTTTTTAAATTTAGAGAACAACTTTATACTTTTTATTCACAGTTTATCAAATTTTCTTACTCGGTGAATATTACTTTTTTTTATATATTTTCTATAATTATATTTTATTTTGCATTTAAGGCATTTAACTATTTTATACCCGTTATAGATGTTTTGAATATCAAAATTCTTGGTTATACTTTTGAACATTATCAAACTGTTTGGATAGAAAGAGGATTTTCAAACTATTTTAAAAATTCTGTAATAGTAACTTTTGGAGTTGTAGTTGTTTCACTAACCTTTGGGACTTTAGCTGGATTTGCTCTAGCTAGAACTAGTTCTTCTATAGCTTTTTGGATATTAGTAATTGCATTGGTTTTTAGAGCATTACCACATTCCATACTTGTGGCGGGATACCTCCCTTTCTTTATGAATTCATCAGAAATTCTAAGGCCAATCTTGGGAGACTTAGCTCCTACTTTTTTTGGAAAACCTTATGCTGTAATTGCAGTGTTGGTAGCAATTAATCAACCCTTTACAATTTGGTTAATGCGTTCATTTTTTCAAAATATCCCATCTGAGCTGGATGAAGCTGCAAGAATAGATGGATGTTCTCATTTTCAAGCCTTTATAAAAATAATAATGCCAATAATGTGGCCAGGAGTTATAACCACAGGATTATTCAGTTTCATGCTTGGGTATAATGATTACCTGGTAACTTCGTTACTCCTAGATGGTCAAAATCAAACTATGGTTCCTGCGATTAGTGGACTGTTCAACAGAGATACTTCAACAACTGATCAAGTGGTTGCAGTTGCAGCAGCGGTATCAATTACAGCTCCTTTATTTCTATTAGTCCTATTTTTTCAAAAACAAATTGTAAGTGGGCTTACAGCTGGAGCTGTAAAAGGTTAAATATATGGAGACAGTATGAAAGGTTCTAGACCTAAACAAAGTGAGTTAACTGAAGGTAATGATTTAAGTAAAACAGAAGAAACAAAAGCTGTACTTGAAAATATGGTTGATGGCCTGAATGACCATAGAATTAATGATATTGGGGAATTCTTTAAAGATAATTTTCGTTGGATGGGGAATTTTGGATGTGGGACTAAAAATGGATTAGAGGAATTTCAAAATAATTGGCAAAAACCTTTTCAAGAAGCCTTTTCTGAAAAAGTTTGTATTGATGAAGCTCGGTTATTCATGGGTGAATGGGCAGCTGCATTTGGGCGACAAGAAGCAATCCATTCAGGAGAGTTTATGGGCATAGCTCCGACAGGAAAGAAAGTAGAAATTAGGTATATGGATTTTTGGAAAGTATCAGAAGGAAAAATTGAAAATAACTGGGTAATGGTTGATTTTCCTTATGTAATGTCTCAATTGGGAATTGACATTTTCAAAGGAAATGGCTGGGAAAAGTTTGATAAGAAAAGTTAATGGATTTCGTAGGAAAATAAAATGATAAAGTATTTGAAAAAAAGTAAACCTGAAATTGAAAAGATTGAAGATGATAGAAAAGTTAGAACTTCTGTTGAGGAGATTCTATCTAAAATTAAAAAAGATGGTGATGATGCAATTAGATTTTACTCAGAAAAGTTTGATAACTATTCTCCAAATTCTTTTAGATTATCAGATACACAGATTAAGGAATGCCTTACCAAAGTTTCTAGTAAAGACCTGGAAGATATAAAGTTTGCCCAAACACAAATCAAGAACTTTGCGGAAATTCAAAAGGATTCTATGAAAGATGTGGAATCTGAGACATTGCCAGGAGTAATTCTTGGGCATAAAAATATTCCAGTAGAATCTGTTGGATGCTATGTTCCTGGGGGAAAGTTCCCAATGATTGCTTCTGCTCATATGTCTGTGATAACTGCTAGCGTTGCAGGTGTTGAAAGGATTATAGCTTCTGCTCCACCACAAAATGGCTCGCCTCATCCTGCAATTGTAGCAGCAATGCATTTGGGTGGAGCGCACGAAATTTATTGTTTAGGTGGAATTCAAGCTGTAGGTGCTATGGCTATTGGAACTGAAACAATTATACCCGCACATATGCTTGTTGGGCCTGGCAATGCATTTGTTGCAGAAGCTAAAAGACAACTTTTTGGAACGGTAGGAATAGATTTATTTGCAGGCCCAACAGAGACTATGGTTATAGCAGACGATACAGTTGATGCAGAATTATGTGCTACAGACTTATTGGGACAAGCTGAACATGGTTACAACTCACCTGCAGTTTTAGTAACTAATTCAAAAAAATTAGCAAAAAATACATTAACAGAAATTGATAGAATTTTAGAAATATTACCAACAGCAGAAACTGCTAAAAAAAGTTGGGAAGATTACGGCGAGGTTATTCTTTGTGAAAATTATGATGAAATGCTTCAAATTTCTGATGAAATAGCTTCTGAACATGTTCAGGTAATGACCGATAGAGATGACTGGTTTCTTGAAAAGATGAAATCATATGGAGCACTATTTCTTGGGCCAAGAACAAACGTAGCTAATGGTGATAAAGTTATTGGAACTAATCATACACTACCAACTAAAAAAGCTGGTAGATATACTGGTGGATTATGGGTTGGTAAGTTTTTAAAAACTCACAGTTATCAAAAAATTCTTACTGATGAAGCTGCTTCTATGATTGGAGAGAAATGTTCTAGACTTTGTATGCTAGAGGGATTTGTTGGTCATGCTGAACAAGCTAATGTCCGAGTTCGAAGGTATGGTAAAAAAAATGTTGGCTATGGGATGGCAGCTGAATAATGAATAATAACTTAAGGTTTAAGACATTGTTGAAACCCCTAAGATTAGCAATGTATGATTTTACAGAGTACTCAGTTCGCAAAGAGTTAAATTATCTTGTTAAAGATGATGCTCTAATACACTTGGGTTATCCAATAAACGACACAATTGGACCAGAATATTTTTATGAAAAAAGCTTTAAAAAACTTCACCTTGCTTTCCCAGATTTAGAAAGAAGAGATTATATTGTCATATCTGGGACAACTGAAAAGAATTATAATTGGGTTGGTACTTGCGGCGTTTATTGCGGAACTTTTGTTAATCCTTTTTTAGATATTCCTGCTACAGGACATTTAGCACATATGAGATACCACGAATTTTATAAATTCGAAGATAATATGGTAACAGAAATTCAAGCTATATGGGATATTCCAGAATTAATGATACAAGCTAATGCATGGCCTATGGCACCTAGTCTAGGAAGAGAATGGTGCGTTCCAGGACCATCTACTATGGATGGAATTAGTGAAGGAGATATTGATTTAACTAAAAGTAACCATTCTCTTGAGCATATTGTTAGCATGGCTAATGCTATGAAAAGACACCCATCCGAAGGTGGGCCAGAATTAATGGAACTAGAAAAGTTTTGGCACCCTAAGATGAATTGGTATGGCCCCTCTGCTATTGGAACAAGTAGAGGAATAGAAGGTTTCAGAAACTGGCATCAAATACCTTTTTTAAATGCAATGCCAGATAGAGGGAAATTAACAACTTATGAAAAAAGAGATGGTCGAGGTGAGGATATCTCCTATCATTTCTTTTCTGAAAATGACTATGTTGCTGTAACTGGATGGCCAAATATGAAGCAAACTATTTCTCATGATGGTTGGTTAGGAATAGCCCCCATCAATAAACAAATATATTTAAGATCACTTGATTTTTGGCGTTTAGAAAAAGGGAAAATTAGAGAAAACTGGGTTCTGGTTGATATTTTGGATATCTACAATCAGATTGGGGTAGATGTCTTTGCAAGATTAAATGAATTTAACAAAGTAAAGAATAAGGGGATATAAATTGAAATTACCTACAATACCTTCCTTCCGTTTAGATGATAAAAGAGCACTAATTATAGGTTCTTCTTCAGGTATAGGAGTAGGATGCGCTGTTGCTCTAGCAGATGCTGGAGCATCTGTTGTTTTAGCTGCAAGGAGAATTGATTTACTAGATGATTTAAAAAAATCACTATTGGAAAAAGGATACAAAGCTGAAGCTATTAAGCTTGATATTACTAAAATTGATGAAGTAATTGATACAATTAAAAAATATGATTCTTTTGACATTATGGTTAATAGTTCAGGATTGGCTAGACATTCACCAGCAGTTACTACAACGGAACGAGATTTTAATAATGTCGTAGATGTAAATCTTAAAGGTGCCTATTTTATAACAAAAGAAGTAGCAAAAAAACTTATTCAAGAAAATAAAAAGGGTTCTTTGATTAATATATCCTCTCAAATGGCTCATGTTGGTGGAATTGATAGAGCTGTTTATAGCGCTTCAAAACATGCTGTTGAAGGTTTTACAAAATCAATGGCGATGGAGTTTGGGCCTTTAGGCATTAGGGTTAATACAATTTGCCCAACATTTATATCAACACCTTTAACAGCTCCTACTTTTGAAGACCCAGAAAAAATTAAATGGATAAAAGATAAAATCAAATTAGGTAGAGTTGGAGAAGTTGAGGATATAATGGGAGCTGTCATATATTTAGCTTCAGATGCTTCTTCATTAGTTACAGGTTCTTCATTACTAATAGACGGCGGTTGGACTGTAGGTTGATGAGTAAAGATAATGTAACTTCAATTGATGTAGCAAAGATTGCTGGTGTTAGTCAGTCAGCAGTTTCACGGTTTTATACTCCAGGTGCTAGTTTATCTAAAAAAACAGCTGAAAAGGTTAAAGATGCATCAGATAAGTTAGGATATAGACCAAATGTCTTAGCAAGATCACTAATTACAGGAAAATCTAAAATTATTGGCTTAGTTGTAGCTTATCTTGATAATTATTTTTATCCAACAGCTTTAGAAAAATTATCAAAATCACTTCAATTAGAAGGTTATCATGTATTAGTTTTTATGGCCTCTCAAACAGCTGGTGATATTGACGAAGTTCTAGCAGAAATACTTGATTATCAAGTTGATGGAATTATTGTTGCTTCCGTTGCGATGTCATCAAGCTTAGCTACAAGATGCCAAGAGGCGGGTGTCCCTGTTGTTTTATTTAATAGAAGCCAAGATGATTATAATTTGTCTTCAGTAACTTCAGATAATATCTCAGGAGGAGGAAAAGTAGCAGATCTTCTAATCTCCTTGGGACATCAAAGGATCTCTTACCTAGCTGGTTGGGAAGGAGCTTCAACCCAAAGAGATAGAGAATATGGGTTTGTTTCAAAATTGAAAGAAAGTGGGAAAAGTCTTTTCTCAAAAGAGGTAGGTAATTTTAAGTTTGAAGAAGCTCAGAAAGCAACTTTTAAAATGTTCAAAAATAAAATTACTCCAGATGCTTTATTTGTTGCAAATGATCACATGGCTTTTGCTGCAATGGATGTAATCCGCTTTGAGTTTAAATTAAGAATACCAGAAGATGTTTCTGTAGTTGGATATGATGATGTGCCTCCTGCCTGTTGGCCTTCTTATAGTTTAACAACTGTAAAACAGAGAGCTGATGAAATGGTTCAAGAAACGGTAAGAATACTTACTGAAAGTATTGATAAAAAAGATCAGAAAATAACTCGTCTTACAATTGACAGTCCTATTGTAATAAGAAGTTCAACAAGAAAGAGAAATTAATGAAGGGTTTTAATAACAAATTTAAAGACTTTCCTGATTATATTTTGGGAATTACTAATGAAATTTGGGAAAAAAGAGGTATAGAAACATTATACGATTATTACTCAGAAAATATACCAGTAAGGTCACCTGAAGCTTTAGTTATCGGAAACCAGAATGTCATTGATGCAACACGTGCTACATTGAGTGAATTTCCAGATAGAGAGTTATTGGGAGAAGACGTTATATGGTCTGGATCTCCAGAGGAAGGAATGTTGAGTTCACACAGAATTTTATCTACTGCTACTCACAATGGAAATGGTGTATTTGGAAAAGCAACAGGAAAGAGACTTGTATATAGAGTGATAGCAGATTGCCATGCAATAAATAACCAGATTAATGATGAATGGCTAGTTCGTGATCAGGGATCAATTGTAAAACAACTCGGATGGGAACCTAAAAATTATGCTGAAGATTTAATAATTAAAGAACAAAAATCAAACTCTAAAGTAACTCCTTTCAACTCTAAGATAGATATAGAAGGTCCCTATAAAGGAAAAGGAAATAATAATTCTTGGGGCATAAAATATGAAGATAATTTAATTTCATTGATGCACTCAGATTATTTAGCTATTGAAAAAAACTATGATAGAGCTGTACATACCGAATATCCAGGTGGGATAACTGGACATTCATATTCTTCTGTTAAAAATTTTTGGAAAAATTTAAGAGGCGCTTTTCCAAACTCAATTTTCACAATTCATCATAGAATTGGTCGTGAAGATCCATTTATGCCTCCAAGAGCAGCAATTAGATGGAGCTTAAACGGTAAGCATGAAGGAGATGGGGTTTTCGGTAAACCTTCTAATGCTGAAGTTTATGTTTTTGGCATATCACACGTTGAGTTTGGCCCAAGAGGAATAAGGAGAGAATATTCGCTCTACGATGAAGTAGCAATATGGAAGCAAATTTTATTAAAAGAAAACAATTGAAGAGATAAAAATGATTAATGATATTTCAAATGATGAAATGGAAAAAAGAATAGTTAGATATGGTGAATTAAAACCATGTAAAACAGCATTTATTGATGCTCATACTCCTGGATCTGATCAAAAGGAGAACTTTACCATTATAGGTGGAGGAGTATCTGAAAGTCCAGATCAACATGTTCATATATCTATACCGCATGGCTTTAATATTGGAGCTGCAGGTCAGCCACCAAAATGTAGGAATTCTCTCCATAGTCACAGAACGGCCGAAGTTTTTTTTGTACTCTCAGGAAGATGGAGATTTTTTTGGGGGAGATGGGGTGATGCTGGTGAAGTTATTTTGGAACAGGGAGATATAATTAATATTCCAACTGGAATTTTTAGAGGGTTTGAGAATGTAGGAACTGACTATGGAATGATAATGGCCATATTAGGAGGTGATGATGCTGGAGGTGGTGTAATTTGGGCCCCTCAAGTTATTGAGGATGCAAAGAATCACGGGTTGATTCTTTCTGATAAAGGAAAATTATACGATACTAAAAAAGGCGAACAACTTCCTCAAAATTCTAAACCTATGCCATTGCTCTCAGAAAATGAATTAAATCAATACCCAGAACCTGAAACTTCTAAAATTATCAAAAATCATGTTGCACGTTATTTAGATCTTAAGTCTCTTGCTTATAAAAAACCAACAAAAGTCATAGGTGAAAATGGTAAATTAAAAGATAAACCAGGATTCGAAGTAGATTTTTTAACTGAATCATCAAATTTAGATAAAATACTTTCTAGTAAACCAATTGTCTATATGCCTCTAAAGGGAAATTGGAAAGTTAATTGGAATGACAAAAATGTTATAATAAATGCTGGTGATACACTTACCTTTCCAGAAAATACTGAACATAACATTGTTAGTTCAATGTCTGGAGAATCTGCATTATACAAAATTATTGCAACAGATGATCCTGCTGGTCCAACTTGGGAAGTATGACAATGCAAATTGAAACTTCACATGTAGGTTCTCTTCCGAGAAGTAAAAAAGTTGTAGATTTTATTTTTGCCAAAGAAAAAGAGCAAGCATATGATCAAATAGCCTTCGATGAAACGATGAAAGAGGCTGTAGAATTAACAGTCAAAAAACAAAAAGACGCTGGTATCACTATAGCATCTGACGGTGAAACATCTAAAATTTCATATGCTACTTATGTAAAAGACAGATTTCATGGCTTTGGAGGCGACAGCCCAAGAAATGCACCTGCAGATCTAAAATTATTTCCTACCTATTTAGAAAAACTTGCAAATGATGGAGGTACACCAAAATATGCAAGACCGATGTGTATAGACAAGCTTGTGAGCAAAAATAGTAATGATTTGGATAAAGACATCAGTAATTTAAGTCTCTCTATTAAAAATAACAGCATAAAAAAAGGCTTTATGAATTCAGCCTCTCCTGGAGTGATCTCTTTATTTTTACAAAATCAATATTATCCAAATAGAGAATCATATTTAGAAGCACTGTCTTTTCTTATGAAAGATGAATATGAAAAAATTGTAAATGCTGGATTAGATTTACAAATAGATTGTCCAGATCTTGCACTATCAAGACATATGCTTTTTTCTGAAATGACTGATGATGAATTTATAAAAATTGCATCGTCGAATATAGAAGCACTTAATAATGCATTATCGAACATACCTAAAGAAAAAATTAGAATCCATATTTGTTGGGGAAATTATGAAGGACCACATGTATGTGACATTTCAATAGAAAAAATGTTCAACACCTTAATGACTGTGAAAACTGGACATATTCTATTTGAAGCTGCGAATCCAAGGCATGCGCATGAGTGGGAAGTTTTTAAAGAGAAAAAAACGAGTATTCCTGATGATCTTATTTTGATGCCAGGTGTAATTGACACAACAACTAATTTTGTAGAGCATCCTAATTTGGTTTCTCAAAGGTTGAGAAACTTTATTGAAATTGTTGGCAGTGAGCGTGTTATTGCAAGTACTGATTGCGGTTTTGGAACGTTTGCAGGGTTTGGAACTATTGATCCCGATATAGCTTATGAAAAGCTGAAGTCACTCAGTAAAGGTGCTAAAAATATATAAGATTTTATTATGCAGTAATTGCAATTCTAAAATTACAAAAAAGAAATATTAGTTACAAAAATTTTTGATAGTTTGCACTAAACGTTCATCTCTTTTGAGACGGAAGTAGACGAAAGTCGAAGGAACGCATGCAAAGTTATAAATCGTTCAATCCTATTTTCGGATCGGAAGTAGACGAAAGTCGAAGGAACGCGGATCTTATTTTTAATAATTTCCATAGCTAAGCATGAAAATATCAAAACAATTATGTTTTGATAAATGCAACTATTATGGAGTTTATATGTCTAAACTTAAAATTTTATTTATAACTGCTTTTTTGAGTACTATATTTTTCTCATTTATAGCAAAAGCAGAAGTATCGGAAGAAACAGCTTATATTTTAAATAGCTTCTTATTTCTTGTTTGTGGTTTTCTAGTTATGTGGATGGCAGCTGGATTTTGTATGCTTGAATCAGGACTGGTTACATCTAAAAGTGTCTCAACAATAGCTGCTAAAAATATTGGCCTATATTCTATTGCTGGGATAATGTTTTGGATATGTGGTTACAATTTAGCCTATGGTATTTCAGAAGGTGGATTTATTGGCACATTCACTCCATGGAGTGATGCAAGTGATATTTCTACAGGCTATTCAGATACATCAGATTGGTTTTTCCAAATGGTTTTCTGTGCGGCTACAATTTCTATCGTTTCAGGCACATTAGCTGAAAGAATTAAAATTTGGCCTTTTTTTATATTTGCTGCGATATTGACAGGTGTCATTTACCCAATAGAAATGGGTTGGCAGTGGGGCGGAGGATATCTAGCTGCGTTAGGTTTCTCTGATTTTGCCGGTTCTACATTAGTACATAGTGCTGGTGGTGCTGCTGCGCTTGCCGGTGCAATAATTTTAGGTCCAAGACTTAATAGATTTAAAAATGGACAAGCTGAACCACTAGAACCTTATGCAGCATCGTCTATCCCCCTTGCTACACTTGGAACATTTATTTTATGGCTTGGATGGTTTGGTTTTAATGGTGGATCTCAGTTAGCTATGGGTTCATTTGACGATGTGAATTCGATCGCAACAATATTCATGAATACAAACCTTGCTGCTGGTGCAGGTGTTGTTGTAGCTGCTGCTTTAACTAGGTTAGTTTACGGAAAAACTGACGTCATTCAAATGCTTAATGGAGCTCTCGGTGGATTAGTTGCAATAACAGCTGAACCCCTAATGCCTACTCCATTAATTGCTGTTATAGTTGGTGGTATAGGTGGTGCAATTGTTGTTTTTGGATCTCAGTTATTAATCAGAATGCAGATAGATGATGTTGTTGGAGCAATTCCAGTACATATGTTCGCTGGTATTTGGGGTACATTGGCAGTTGTTATTTCAAACACTGATGTATCATTAGGAGCTCAAGTTATTGGTATCCTTGCTGTTAATATATTCGTATTTGTCGCTTCATTTATTGTTTGGACAATTCTAAAAAATACAGTTGGCATCAGAATTAGTGAAGAAGCCGAAAAAGAGGGCACTGATAAAGTTGAAATTGGTGTCACAGCATATATGATTAGAGACTAATTATCGTTATAATAATATTACTTTTCTAATCATGGAAAGCCTACTATTTTTAGTAGGCTTTTTTTTGTAAATATGAAACTCATCTAGCAAGAAAGTTATTTACGAAGCTATAATATTGACTTACATGTTTATAATAAATCTATATGAGTTAATTTTTTTTATGAAAAAAATAAATACACAAGATGAATGGATTAAAAGAGCAAATGAAGTCTTGCCTGCAGCTGGTTTTGGTAATTTTGAAAATGATATTATTATTAAAAGTGGGAAAGGCAGTAAAGTCTGGGATGAAGATAACAATGAATATATTGATTATCTAATTGGTTCGGGACCTATGCTATTAGGTCATGGGCACCCTGAAGTAATGGAAGCAATATTTGAGCAATTACCAAAGGGAATGACTTTCTTTGCAAATAATTCGAAAGGTATAGAACTAGCAGAAGAAATCTGCAAAGCAGTCAAGTGCTCTGAGAAGGTTCGCTTTGTGAGTTCTGGTGGTGAAGCGGATATGTATGCAATGAGACTTGCAAGAGCTTATACTGGAAAAGATAAGATTTTAAAATTTGAAGGTGGTTATCATGGAATGAGTGCCGAAGCTCAGATGAGCTTATCTCCTTCAAATTTAGTAAATTTCCCTCAACCTATTCCTGATAGTGCTGGGATTCCTAAAAATATTGAAAAAGATGTTTTAATAGCGCCTTTCAATGATTTAGAATTTATTAAATCAATAGTAGCTGAATATAAAGATGAAATTGCAGGCGTTATAGTAGAGCCATTGCAAAGAATAGTCCCTCCACTTCCAGGGTTTTTAGAGGGACTTAAAAAAATTTGTAGTGAAAATCATATTCTTCTAATTTTTGATGAGATTGTTACTGGTTTTCGATTATCTTATGGTGGGGCACAAGAAAAATATAATGTAACCCCTGACATATGTACACTTGGAAAAATAATTGGTGGGGGATTTCCTCTTGCAGCTGTAGCAGGATCAAATGAAATTATGTCTCATTTTGACCAATCAATAGTTGGAAAAGATAAATGGCTTATGCAAGTAGGAACTTTGTCAGGTAACCCAATTGCTTCTGTTGCAGGGTTAAAAACAATGGAAGTTTTAAGAAGAGAGGGAATGTTTGATAAAATCATAAATTGTGGAAAAGAAATTATGAATTGTTTATCAGAAAACCTTACCAAAACTAGTATTCCACATAAAGTTGTTGGCGACCCAACATTATTTGATGTTTTGTTTACAGGAGAAGAAATTAGAAATTATAGAGACGTAAAGAAAGCAGATTTAAAATTAAACTCACTTTTCAACAAAGGTCTTAGAAAAAGGAAAATTTTTAAAGCTTCCGCAAAATTATATCCCAGCCTTGCTATAACAGATGAGGATCTTCACAATACAAAAGAAGCTATTCATGATACTGTTTTAAATTTAGTTTAGTTTTATTTAGTTTAGTTATTTAATCCAGTAGCTCCGTAAAGCCAATCTATATTATCATACCATTCTTCTTGTGATTTAGATTTCATAATTTTATTTCTCAACAATGCGTGCACTCCATCTGGATGGTACACATGCTTACCTATTTCTCTAGAGTGTAATTGAACTCTTGCAGTTCTAAGGTTTCTTTTGTTCTGATAATTTATTAAAGATTTTTCAATGTCATCTAAACCATGTTTCATCTGCTCAGATAAACATACAGCGTCTTCAATAGCCATACACGCCCCTTGAGCTAAATACTGAAGCATTGGATGAGCTGCATCACCTAGTAATGAGACTCTACGATCAACCCAATTCGTTATTGGATCACGGTCACATAAAACCCACAGTTTCCAATCTTTACCTCTTTCAATTATTTGACGAGCTAATTCATTTACATGTTCAAAACCTTTTCTTACAACATCTTTAGAAACTAACTTCCCAGCGACAGGATCAGGAGCATCATTATGATAAGTAACTACCAAATTGAATGAATTTCCTCCATGAAGAGGATAATGGACAATATGACATTTGGGACCAGCCCATAGAGTTGCAGCATTCCATCTTAACTCTTCAGGCATTTCTGAATAAGGGATTACTGAACGGTAAGTTGTATGACCAGAAACCTTTGGTGGACCATCACCGACTAATTGATTTCTAATTTTTGACCATAGGCCTTCAGCACCAATAAGAGCTATTCCATTAACTTGAGATCCATCATCTAAATTAGCAGATACTAGTTTATCATCCTGATAGTAACCTAAAACATTCGCATTCGTTTGGAGCTCTATCAAATGGTTATCAATACATGCTTTTAAAAAAACTGCGTGTAAATCACCTCTATGAACTACTGCATATGGGTTTTTAAATTTTTCCCTAAATTTTTTCCCTAGTGAGATGCGCATAATCTCATTACCTTGTATTGCGTCCATTAAAATTAGATCATCAATATAAACAGACATTTTCCTGGCCTGATCACCAACACCTAGATAGTCAAAACCGTGAAAAGCATTAGGCCCCAATTGTATCCCTGCTCCAATTTCACCTAATTTAGATGATCTTTCTAAAACTATTGATTTAATCCCATGTTGAGCTAAACCGAGTGCTGTAGCAAGTCCACCAATACCACCTCCTACTATTATAAATCTATCTTGTTTTTTATCAGTCATATCACAGGTTATTCATAATCAGGTTGTTGGGATGGATGTGCACCTTTAAATGCATCTAGTTCACAGCAATTATTATAAATTTCAGTTAGTTTAGGGATACCTGACATATCAATATTAAATCTTTGAGCAGAAAAAATTTGTGGAACTAAACATATATCAGCAAGTGTCGGTTGATTACCAAAACAAAATTTAAAGTTATTATCCAAATTTTTTATAATTTCTTCACATTCATGTAACCCACCACCAAGCCATCTATTCAACCAATTATTAATTTTTTTATCATCCTGATTAAATTCATCTTTAATATAATTTTGAACTCTCAAGTTTTGTAATGGATGTATTTCACAGGCTATACTTTGAGAAAAAGCTCTAACCTTTGCTTTTAAGTTAATATCTGATGGTAAAAGGTTAGGAATTGGATATTTATCATCAAGCCACTCAATTATTGCTAATGACTGCGATAAAACAAAACCTTTATATTCTATAGAGGGCAACAAAGATTGAGGGTTTATCTTCTTATAATCCGGGCTATTCTGTTGTCCACCATCTTTCCTTAAATGAATGGGTATGAGTTCGTAATCTATTTTTTTTAAATTAAAAGCTATTCTGCATCGATAAGCTGCCGAACTTCTAAAGTAACCATAAAATTTAATCATTTATTATTCCTAAACTATTTTAAACTACAGTGACCTTTCTTCATAATATCCAAGTTTTTCCTGAAGAGGCTTATCATGTATATGAATTATATATGCATCTTCCTCAACAATGTGTTCAATCTTTGAAAATACTGGAGCTGTAAAGGTGTCTTTTGATTTCCAATTGATAACTTCATCATTAATTTTAGTTTTTCCTTTACCTTTAATGATGCTAAATGCAGATGAGATAGATAAAATACTATTATTGATTACTGTACCTTTTTTGATTTTTACGCCTGTAAAACCCATTGTTGGTAATACACTTTGACCATTTTCTGGATTAACATAATCCACAGATACAATATTATCATTTGTATTACTTGATAGTTTATTTAAAACATCTTCTGTTTTACTCCAAGGAAATCTCATCATAGGGTATTTGATTGAGGACCTTTTCCCATTATTAACAGGAACTAACCCTGAGGATAAATATTCTAGTTGACTAGAGTCAGGTTTATTTTTTGGTGTCTGCAAGTCAGTTTCTTCAGAATAAGAGCCTTCCAAATAAACAAATAAAGGCAAGTCTAGAGCATCAAGCCAAATTACAGGCTTATCTCCCTCATGACCATGATCATGCCATTCACCACCAGGAGTTAATACTAAATCGCCCTCTTCCATAGGAAGTTTCTCTCCATCCACAACTGTATATCCACCCTGACCTTCAATAATAATTCTTGCAGCAGATGGTGTATGTCTATGTGCCGGTGCACTCTCACCAGGTAATAACAGTTGCATTCCTAGGTAAATTGTTGAGGTTGCTTGCATTGCTCCTACTCCTCTCCCTGGATCAGATAATACAAGAACTCTTCTTTCTGCCTTCTCAACAGGGGTAAGCTCACCTGCTCGAAGAAGCAATTCTTTTATTTTATGGTAATCCCAAAATCCAGTTTTAGTTACTGGATTTGGTAAATTATGAGGTAAAACATTTCTCATCATTGGCCATAAAGGTGCAACACCTGCTTCATTTAATTTTTCAATATATTCTTTTGGTAAGTCTTCGATAGTCCCTAATTGTGTTGTCATTAGTGTTTATCTCCAAAATTTTTAAGTTCTAATTATATATTTAACAAATTTTATAAAGAAAGAAATAATTAACTAAAGGCTATAAACATAAGTCCTACAGTGACAGCTATTGCTGCTATTATTCTTAAATGCCATGGCCTTTCTCTAAACATTATGAGTCCAATCATTGACCCAAATATAACAGATGTCTCTCTTAAAGATGATACGATTCCCAAAGGTGTGTATACTTTAACAGAAATAATTATTGCGTAAGCTAAACATGATAGTGACCCACCCAATGAACCATATAAAAAAGTATTCCTATCGAGAGAATAATCTGTAGCTTTTGCAATTCTCCAGAAAATAATCATCCCACATATTCCCTCTAAAATAAAAAGCCAACCAATATATCCAAGAGGTGAATTACCTTCTCTAGCTCCAATTCCGTCTAATAAAGAATAAGAAGCGATACAAAACCCTGCTAACAAAGCAAAGTTAAGCGCTTTATAGGACAAAGAGTTAAAAAGATTAAACAAAGATAGAGTGATTAATCCACCACATATAAAAATAATACCAATGAGACCATTTCCTAATGGGAGTTCTCCGATAAATAGAAATGCTCCTAAAGTTACTAGTAACGGAGCAACACCACGCATTAAAGGATAGACAAAGCTTAAGTCTCCCCATTTATAACTTTGGTAAAGGAAGTATAAATAAAATATGTGAACTACTGTAGACATTATTAAATAAGGCCAAGCTCCTAAACTAGGAGTTTGTGAAAATAATACTAAAATAATTCCAAATATAAAATGTGCTAAACTTATTAAAAAAACAATATATGCTTTTTTATCATTACTTTTTACAAGAGAGTTCCAAAGTGCATGAAAAAATGCAGCGCATAAAACCAAGAAAAAAGAATTTAGAGTAATCATAAATTAAAAAGTTTTTTAATTTAATAGGACGATAAAAGTTCCTGAGCAACCCACTTATTAAAATGATGAGTAGGATTATCCATAATAGGAGAAAAGTTACCTCCATTAAAAATAGGTGACTGCCTTCCTTCTTGCATGCCTTCAATAATACTCAAATCTTCTGATTGTATACTATGCCACTGTTTGTAATTTTGTTCTCTAATGGATTTATATTTTTCAGAGTTAGCTGCTTCTTTCCCTACATAATATATGTCCATATGCTCTTTAGTAAAATTATGGCTTACGGGCTCTAACCAATATACGTAATAGTGATCTCTGTGAATTCCCAACATGACATTAGGGAACAATGCTACATATTCAGCAATTTTTTCATTTTCTTTTGGCCAATGAGGGAAATTTGGAAATGTTTCGCCATTATCAAATCTTGGATTATAAACAAGTGTACCTTGACCAGCAAATCTATTTGGCAAGCCTTGAATATGATAGTGATCTTCTAGTTTAGAATATGAATTTAAACCTGGATGAACCCACGGTAGATGATAACTTTCACAATAGTTTTCAATAGCAAACTTCCAATTACATTTAGCTTCCAACAAAAAATATCCACTGTCACCTGCATGGTTAATAAGAGACTGATCTTCTACTGGCCAAAACTTTGACCATCTTTTGTTTAAAGGCTCAATATATTCTTCAAATGGCATTTGGTTTTTAGAAATATTTACAAAAATCATATCTAACCATATATGAGACCTTACTTCATGAAGATTACTATTTTCTTTATCAAAACCTTCAGCATCATTTTTATCCATCCCACCTAAGTGGGGTGTGGAAATTAATTTACCATTTAAATCGTATGCCCATGAATGATAAGGACACCTCAAAGCATTTTTAATGCGGCACGGCTCTTGGAGAAGCTTGTAGCCTCTATGGCTACAAACATTATGAAATACTCTAATTTTGTTATATTTATCTCTTAAAATTATGAGAGGTATACCGAGCAAATTGAAGGGTGTAGCGTCTCCAATATTTTTTAGAGAACTTGCAACACCTATAACAACCCACTTATCTTCAAATAAATATTTTCTCTCATATTTGGAGTAATCTCCTCCCAAATAACATTCATTAGGAAGACCATGAGCTTTTTCTATTGAGTTACAAACGATATTAAGTTTTTCAATAGATACATAATTACTTAGATTTTCCATTTTAATTCCAATTAAAAATCAGTTTTAACTCCACCTTCAGACTTTCTTTTTGCAACAAAAGAAGACAGTTCTTCTTTAACACTAAGATCCATTTCAGGTGGCTCAAATTCTTTTAATATTTTTTTCCAAATTTTGTTTGCTCTTTGATGCGTCCACTCTGATCCATCTTGCTCCCAAGCTTCATAGTTTCTCCAATCTGACATAAAAGGTGAGTAAAACGCATCAGTATATCTTTCCTGAGTATGGTCACATCCAAAAAAATGTCCATTGGGACCAACGTCTCTAATTGCTTCAACAGCTAAAGACCCAATTCCAACATCAGAAATTTTTGGGTCAAAGTACTTTTGAAATTGTTGAAGCACTTCACAATCCATAATAAATTTTTCATAACTAGCAATGAGACCACCTTCTAACCATCCAGCAGAATGATAAACCACATTGATACCACTTGTACTCGCGGCCCACATACTATTTAGACTTTCCCACATTGCCTGACCATCAGGTGCATTTGCTGCACAAGCATTAGAGGCTCTAATTGGTAACCCATAGTATCTTGCCATTTGACCACTCATTTGAGTTGCCCTAATATATTCAGGTGTACCAAATGCTGGTGCACCGCTTTTCATATCAACATTAGAGGTAAAAGTTCCAAAAACACACGGTGTACCAGGATTAATATACTGTAATAAGGCAATTGCAGCTAATCCCTCTGCAACTGACTGCACCACAGCACCTGCCATAGTAACAGGGGCCATTGCTCCAGCCAAAGTAAATGGAGTAACAATAACTGGTTGACCTCTTCTGGCAAAACGCATTGCCCCATCGAGCATTGGTTGATCATGCTTCAAAGGCGATGATGAATTAATATTTGTATAAAATCTTGGTTTTGAAAAGAATTCTTCTTCTGTAAGCCCTGATGCGATTTTAGCCATTTCAATTGCATCTTCAACTCTTTGACTTCCTAAAGAATAGGCATGGCATACTTTATCAGTTAAAGTTAGTTTTTCATAAAGACAGTCTAGGTGCCTTATAGATGCATGGATATCAACAGGCTCTACTGGATAACCTCCTGCTAAGTGAATGCAATTGAAATACTGAGTGAGTTTCATTAAATCTTTGAAACTTTCAAAGTCACCTACTCTTCTTCCTCTATCCAAGTCCATTACATTAGGTGGAGAGGAAACATTCACAAAAGCCATATTCCTACCACCAATTTTCACTGACTTCTCTGGATTTCTTGGTACAATCTCAAACTCAGTTGGTGCTTTAGATACCATTTCCTTTACCCAGTGCCTGTCCATAATGACATTACTAGAGTTTTGGTCAACTTTGCATCCTGCTTCAGCTAGAATACTTTTAGCTTCCTCATTAAGAAATTGAATACCGATCTCTTCGATTACTTGCATTGCAGCATTATCAATAGCTTGAATTCCGTCTGCATCTAAAGGTTCAATAAAATTATCTGTATTGTACGGGATAGACCAATCTAATTGATCAATAGTTTTCTTAGTTTGCCTTACAGATTTTCTAGACCTACCTCCAGATCGCCTGGCTAATTTAGCTTCCATTTTTCAACCCTATCAAAAAAATAAATTATTTTTTGTTTTACTACCTTTTACAAATTCCTCAAGAATTAATGAAGAAGTGTTTATATCGTTTTCCATTGGACGATCGTCACTAATTTTGTCAATAGAATTTCTAATATTTTTCCAGATATTTTTTGTTACTTGAGATATTTTTTTTGAATTTAATACATTCTCATATCTCATATCCAATGCTTGACATGCTACAAGACATTCCATACCGGAAATAAGTTTAATTAATTGAGATTGCTTTATTAATTTTTTTGCTGAAGAAGGCGTCATTGTCGACATATCCTCAACGCTGTCAGAAACCGGACTAGCATCAAAAGATATAGGTAAAGCTAAGTGCCTTATTTCAGCTAGTATAGATGCAGCAGTTTTTTGTGAAGGAGCAAATCCAGCAGACTTGCCACCTACTGGTGATAAATAACTATTCAAACCAGAAAGCTTTCTATCCATCAGTCTCTGCATTCTCTGAACTGAGCCATTAGAAATCGTAGTATTAGAAAGCATAATACTTTCCATTGAATGAGATAAGGCTGGATTATGAAAATTTGGTGTTGAATAAAGCTTATTTTTACCTAAAACTACAGGACTGTCAGTAGTACTATTTAATTCATTTTCCCAATAAGAAATTGACTGTTTAATGTTTGTAATTGCAAGTCCATGGCAGACTGAAATTGTTCTAAATGATAATGGGTCTTGAATTCTTCTTGGTGTAACTTTTAGTGAATTTAAAATATTATAAAACCAGTTTGCGCATTCTTTCTGGTTTGGGGAATATCTAAGTCGATTTATCTCAGGAGAAAATATTTTTATATTAGCTTGAAACGCTTCGATAGATAAAAGAGAAGAAAATTGTAACATCATTAAAGAAGTTTTAGCCTGATACAGTGCTTGTGCAGACAATGCCAAAGATAAACAAGAATGATTAATTAAAACCATTGCATCTTTTCCTTCTAACTCTGGCGCTTTAAGTTTTAAGGATTTAAAAAGACTTTTTGAATTTCTAATTTTATTATTTTGCCAAACCTGTCCTTTTCCAATTAATGACAAACCAAAAGATGCATTTTGAGTTAAATCTCCTGATCCAATTGACCCAAACTCAGGAATTGCAGGATCAATCTTCTCCTCGAGACATTTTAAAAAAAACTTTAATAGGCCTGGGGATATCCCTGTTTTACCTCTAGAGGTTTGAATGCATCTAGCCAGAAGTGTTTTTAAACCTATGTTCTGAGATAGATAATTTCCAGCACTTACCGCTCTACCTTTTATTATATAATCTTGAAAGTTTGATACTTCGTTACTTTGTAATTTATAATTTAAATTGCCTCCAAGACCGGTATTAATTCCGTAAACAGGCACTGATGAATTTAAATTATTTTTTATAATTTCAAATTCAGTATTAATTTTTTTTAAAACTCTATCACTGATTGAAAACTTCAGTTTATCAGTTTTAATCAAATTTAATTTTATAAAAAAATCATTAAAGGTTATTTTTTCATTATCAAATTTATATATCATCAAGCAAACCTAAGTTTCTGACCTACTCCAATATTTTTAGCTTTCGATAATATTTTATAACCTAAAGAGATGTCTGATAACGAGAGCCCTCTATGCCAAAATAAAATAGTCTCATCATTATTAGTGCGCCCTCTTTTTTTTCCACAAACAATCTGTCCAAGTTCAGCATGAAGAGTTTCATGCGTTATTATTCCTTTATCAATATGTTCTCGCAAAGCTCCAAAAATACCTTTAGCCTGTCCCCAGTCATCCATAATAAATTTATCCATAATATCTGGCAATGATAACTCCAGAGCTGACATAGTTCCATATGGAATAAGCAATGCGCCTTTTTTAATCCATTTCGTTTTGAGCAAAGGCTCAGGTTTAGAAAGCCTAGATGCTTCCACTATAATATCTGCTTCTGATATGCAACTCTCCCAATCTTCCGAAACAGTAATTTTTCTATTTAAGTCATCCCTTAGTTTCTGAGCAAAATTATTTCTACTCTCCTCTCTTTTTGAATGAACTCGTACTTCTTCGAAGTCAAATAGATGACATAAAAGTCTGACATTCCAGTATGCAGTCCCTCTTGCACCGATATGAGCTAAAATTCTTGGTTTTTTAATTGATAAATATTTAGCCCCAATAGCCGTAACTGCTCCTGTCCTCATGTCAGTTATGCCCGTGGCATCCACAATTGCTTTGGGTGCTCCATTTCTAGGATCAAACAAAGTTAAAACTCCATATTCTGAAGGTCTGTTTTCTAAATAATTATTTACAAAATCTCCAACAACTTTAGTCCCAGCACTATCAATTTTTCCACCAATCCATCCTCTTAGCACATTAAAATGTCCTTCTACACCTGCTCTTGGTCTTATATGCATTCTAGGCTCAATCTCTGTTTCACCTTTACCTTGCATGGCAAGACTTTCCTCAATAGCAGTTAATATTTCAGTATTAGTAAGTGCTACCTTTTCAACATCAAATTTATTTAGATAATCTATATAGACTTCAGGTGTCACGAAGATTTCCCCTCAAGTCCGTCAGATGCTTTTCCAGAAGCACCAGGAATTCGCATTTCAAAAACATCTGTAACAGAAGTATAGTCATAGTATCCCAATCTAGCTAATGGTCTTATTTTTTTAATATCCATTTTTCCTGTTTTATCTATGAAATTGTCATTAACATGTATCCTCATAACTTCTCCGTACACTACATCAACATAACCATGGTTTGAATTTCCTGCTAAACGATGTGTTGAAAGATACTTACATTCAAAATGAGCTGGTGATTCCTTTACTCTTGGCACTTTAGTATCAATACATTCTTGCTTAGATACACCAGCATGCATAAATTCATCTTCTGATGCGTCTAATTCCATAGCTGAAATATTGACTGCTTCCCGCAAATCATAAGTAGCCATATTCCAAACAAACCATCCAGTTTTTTCAGCATTTATAACAGTGTCTTTTCTTTGACCAGACGAGAGTTGATTAGCTGCAAACATGACCAAAGGAGGATCAAAAGTTAAATTTTGCCACTGACTGTAGGGCGCAAGATTAGCAATTCCATCTTCTGATAATGTAGATAACCACCCTATAGGCCTTGGAACTGTACAAGATTTAAATGGCGAGAAGGGTAACGGACAATTTTCATTAGTAGGTGAGTAATGCATTCAAACTATCCTTTTATTTAATACTAGGTAAATTTAACTTATGATTTTTTGCGCTTGCAATAGCTAACTCATATCCTGCATCCGCATGACGCATTACACCTGTGGCAGGGTCATTCCATAATACTCTTTTAATCCTTTCAGATGCCTTATCACTGCCATCACAACAGATGACCATTCCTGAATGTTGACTATAACCCATTCCCACACCTCCACCATGATGTAGAGAAACCCACGTTGCACCACTAGCTGTATTTAAAAGTGCATTAAGTAAAGGCCAGTCACTAACTGCGTCAGATCCGTCCTTCATTGCCTCGGTTTCACGGTTTGGACTGGCGACTGAACCACTATCTAAATGATCTCTTCCAATAACAATCGGTGCTGAAAGTTCACCTTTTTTAACCATATCATTAAAGGCTAATCCCAGTTTATCTCTCTGACCAAGACCAACCCAACAAATTCTAGCAGGAAGTCCCTGAAATTTTATTCTTTCTCTAGCCATGTCTAACCATTTGTGAAGATGTTTATCTTCCGGAATTAATTCTTTAACTTTTTGATCTGTTTTATAGATATCTTCAGGATCACCAGACAAAGCACACCATCTGAAAGGTCCTATTCCTCTACAAAATAATGGTCTTATGTAAGCTGGAACAAATCCAGGAAAAGAAAATGCTGTTTTTAGGCCTTCATCTAAAGCAACTTGCCTTATATTATTTCCATAATCTAGAGTTGGAACACCCATATTCCAGAAATCAACCATTGCTGAAACATGTTTTTTCATAGATTTCCTAGCTTCAGCCTCAACCAATTTTGGATTGGTTTCTCTTTTCTCCTTCCATTCACCTATTGACCAATTTTCTGGCAAGTAGCCATTTATAGGATCATGAGCACTCGTTTGATCAGTAACAATATCAGGCTTAACACCCATCTCCACAATTTTTGGAAAAATAGTAGCGGCATTGCCAATTAAACCAACAGATTTTGATAATCCAGAAGAAGTCCACTTTTCAATCATTGACAAGGCTTCCTCAAGAGACTGGGCTTTTTCATCTAAATATCCAGTTCTCAAACGAAAATCTATACTTTCAGGATTACACTCTACAGCTAAACAACAAGCCCCTGCCATTACTGCAGCTAAGGGCTGAGCTCCTCCCATCCCTCCAAGTCCACCTGTCAAGATCCATTTGCCTGTTAAACTTCCTTGATAGTGTTGCCTTCCTGCTTCAACAAAAGTTTCATAGGTTCCTTGAACTATCCCCTGGGTCCCAATATAGATCCATGAGCCTGCTGTCATTTGACCATACATAGCCAAGCCTTTTTTATCCAATTCATTGAAGTGATCCCAGTTTGCCCATTTTGGGACTAAATTTGAATTAGCAATTAAAACTCTTGGTGCATCCTCATGTGTTTTAAAAACTCCCACAGGTTTACCAGACTGAACTAATAATGTTTCATCTTCATCAAGTGTCTTTAAACTAGATACAATTTTATCGAAGTCCTTCCAAGTTCTAGCAGCGCGCCCTATTCCTCCATAAACAACTAATTCATTTGGGTTCTCAGCTACGTCTGGATGAAGGTTATTCATAAGCATACGAATTGGAGCTTCAGTCAACCAAGATTTGGCTGTTATTTCAGTTCCTGTAGGCGGTTTAATTACTCGTGAATTTTTAATTAATTCTGACATTTTGTTCCTTTGTTAATCATGAATTTAAAAATGTTGAAAACGGAATATTTAATTCTGCTTCTTTTATTATATACTTGTCCTCAATCATATTGGTTACTTTGTTTATATCAGTTGCCATATACCTATCGTCTTTCAAACGAGGGATATGCTCTCTCAAACTAGAAATAACCTTTTGTAAAACTGATGAAGTTTTGAGTGGATCACGTGCATCTATACCCTGGGCTGCACAAAGTAATTCGATACCAAAAATAGAAGATAAATTTCTATTCATTTTAAATAATCTATAAGATCCGTGTGCTGCCATTGAAACGTGGTCTTCTTGGTTTGCAGAAGTAGGTGTTGAATCTGTTACACAAGGATTGGCTAGATGTTTATTTTCACTCATTAAAGCTGCAGACGTAACCTCTGCTATCATAAAACCTGAATTTAAACCTGGATTATCTGTTAAAAATGCTGGGAGATCATGGCTAAGAGTTGGATCAACCATAAGGGCAATTCGTCTTTGTGATATGGATCCCATTTCAGCTAATGAGAGAGCAATTTGATCTGCAGCAAAGCCTATTGGTTCAGCATGAAAATTACCACCGGAAACTATCATCTCTTCGTCAACTAAAACTAAAGGGTTATCTGTAACCGCATTTGCTTCAATCTCTATTGTTATTGCCGCATGCTTTAAAACATCTAAACTAGCGCCTAAAACCTGAGGTTGGCATCTTATACAGTAAGGATCTTGAACTCGCTGATCACCTTCTATGTGGCTATCTCTTATGATGCTTCCAGCCATTAATTCTCTCATTTTTTTAGCTACAAATATTTGTCCCTTGTGACCCCTTAAAGAGTGGATTTTACTGTTTAATGGACTTGTAGAACCCATTATGGCATCTGTAGATAAGGAAGAGATAACTATAGAATTTAAAACTGATCTCCAACCATTAAATAAATTAGCAAGTGCACAAGCCGTAGAAAATTGAGTTCCGTTTAGCAATGCCAGACCTTCTTTTGGACCAAGGACAATTGGATCAATTTTTACCTTTTGGAGAGCTTCTCTACCAGTAAGCTTCTCTCCATTGTAAAATGCCCAGCCTTCACCTATCATAACTGCTGCCATATGAGCTAAAGGAGCTAGATCTCCGGAAGCTCCGACAGAGCCCTGGTGTGGTATTTCTGGAATTATCCCAGAATTAATTATTTTTTCTATTTGATTTATAGTAGACCACTTTACCCCTGAAGCTCCAAATGAAAGAGAAATCATTTTCAAAATCATCATTAATCTTGTGACATCTTCTGGGAGAGGTTCACCTATACCTGAGCAATGACTTAAAACTAAGTTTTTTTGCAGTTGTTCACGGTCTTCTTCAGGAATTATTTTATTAGCTAATTTTCCAAAACCTGTATTAACACCGTAAACAGGTAGACTTCCTTTGGTAGAAGCTTCAACAATTTTTGCTGATTTTTCTATTTTTCCCTTTAAAGAAAGATCCATAGTAACTTTAGATTTGTTCCTAAATATACTTTCTAGAAAATCTAGCTTTATAGAACCAGGTTTAAGAATTTCCATTATAATGAACCTCCAAAAATTCTCTTGTAAAGAGCGTTAAAGCCAATCCTGTATGAAAACTCTGAAGGATGTTCTAAATTCCATATAGCCAGATCAGCTATCATACCAGGTTTTATCTGACCAAGATTATTTAAAGATAAGGCATCTGCAGCATTTTTAGTTACACCTGACAATGCTTCAAGAGGTGTTATCTTGAAGAGAGTTGAAGCCATGTTCATTGTAAGTAAAATTGAAGTTAAAGGCGAAGATCCAGGATTACAATCTGTAGCTAATGCCATAGGAACTCTATACTTTCTAAACAATTCTATAGGTGGTTTCTGTGTTTCATTTAGTGTGTAATAGGCGCCTGGGAGTATCACAGCTACACTTGACGAGTGAGACATTAACTTTGCATCTTCTTCATTAGCATACTCCAAATGATCAATCGAAATTGCGCGAAAGGAAGTTGCTAATCTCACCCCACCTGAGTGACTTAATTGCTCAGCGTGTAATTTAATTGGTAAATTTAGTTTTTGTGCAAGATTAAAAACTACTTCTAATTGCTTTACATTTAACGCAACACTCTCACAAAAACCATCCACTGCATCAACCAATCCTTCTTCATTCGCTTTCATCAATGCTGGCAAGCAAACCTCTTCGATATATTTATCAGGTTTATCCTTATACTCAGGTGCAATTCCATGGGAACCTAAGAAGCTAGTTTTGATACGAATAGGCCTTAACTGCTCCAATCTTCGAGCTACTCTTAACATTAAGCATTCAGTTTCAATATCGAGCCCATATCCAGACTTTATTTCTACTGTAGTGACGCCATTTCCAATCATATCGTCCAGTCTTACAAGAGATGAACTTAGTAAGTCATCAAAGCTTGCCTCCCTTGTAGCTTTCATAGTTGAAGCAATGCCACCTCCTGCTTTTGCTATTTCTTGATATGATTTACCGTTAAGCCTCATGTTAAATTCATTTGATCTATTGCCACCAAATACTAGATGAGTGTGGCAGTCTATTAGACCAGGAGTGATTAATTTTCCTTTTGCGTTAAATTCATTATATTTTTTGTATTTTTCAGGAATATCCTTTTCTTTACCAGACCAAACTATCTGATCTCCATCAATTGCAATTGCACCATTATTTGTGATTCCAAAATCATCTTGATTATTGGTCATAGGGACTAATTTTGCGTTTCTGATTAGATTTTGATTATATTGCTCTTTTGCCATTGCATGAATTATAATTATTATTTTGAACCAGTTATGATAAGACTTTAAGACATTAAATCTGTCAACAAAAGACCATTATGAATATTACAAATAAGAAAATCTTTGCAAGTACAGCTCTTCTGCCTGATGGATGGTCAGAAAATACATTAATTGAAATTGATGAAGCAGGAATAATCTCTTCAATAACAAAAAATTGCGAAAAGGATTTAACAAGTTTTGATTTTAATGAAGATATAATTATACCCGCCATGAACAATTTACATAGTCATGGTTTTCAAAGAGCGATGGCTGGACTTACTGAAGGCCAAAGTGCTAATGGAAATGATAGTTTTTGGACATGGCGAAATTTAATGTACAAATTTCTCGACGTTTTAACGCCAGAAGAAATTTATACAATCACATTATTTGGTCAAATGGAAATGCTAGAGGCAGGCTATGCCAGCGTAGGAGAGTTTCATTATATCCATAACCAAATTGGAGGCACTCAATATGACAATATTGCCGAATTATCTGAAAAAGTTTTAGAGGCTTCAGCAGAAAGTGGAATTAGTATTTGTTTATTGCCAGTTTTATATGAGAGAGGTGGATGTGATAATAGAGAGTTAGAAGGAGGTCAACTTAGGTTTCATAATAATTTTGATACTTTTGAGAAATTATATAATCAAATAAAAGCATTCTTATCAAAAAATGAAAATTTTTCACTTGGTGTTGCAGCACACTCTTTAAGAGCTGTTAAAAATGAAACTCTTAATAAAATAATTGATCTAACAGATGGTCCAATACATATTCATGCTGCAGAACAGGTCAAGGAAGTAGAAGAAATAAAGTCATTTTATAAAATGCCACCTGTAGAATTTCTAATTAGAAATTTTGATATTAATAAAAGATGGTGTCTTGTCCATTGCACTCAAATGTCTGAATTAGAAACAGAGCTTTTATCAAAATCAGGAGCTGTAGCTGGAATTTGTCCTGTAACAGAAGCAAATTTGGGTGACGGTATTTTCAATGGATTTCAATATAATGAACAAAAAGGATTATATGGTATAGGAACTGATTCAAACATCAATATCAGCCTAACTGAAGAGTTAAAAACTTTTGAGTACTCCCAGCGACTTTTAAATAAAAAAAGAGCTGTTATTTCTAATCAAAAAAAATCAACAGGTAGAAAATTATTTGATGATTGTCTTGAGGGAGGTGCGCGTGCTTTACAGATTAATAATGGTAAAATCCAAAAAGGTTATTTCGCTGATTTTATTAATATAAAAAAAAATGAATTGGATTTTATAGAAATAAATGAAGACAGTATATTGGATTATTTGATTTTTGCATCTCCTAAAAATATAATAAACAATGTCTGGGTTAAAGGAAAATGTTTGGTTAAAGATGGTGTGCACATCAATTCAGAAAAAATAAAATACATGTATAAAATAAGTTTAAGTAAAATTATTAGCAGGCTTTAATAGATAATATTCAAAAGAACTTAAGTTCATGTAGTCTCATGTCATTACGTGGTTCAAATATTGGTGAAATGGCTTTTGTTGCAGTCTTTGATAATCATCAACAATATGGTTCTTGCATGGATGGATTAGAAGAAGATGAAGATTATAAAAAATGGCAATTAGACTCTGAAGGATATGGAACTTTCACTAGTCATAGATTGGAGAAATTGGTTGATAGAATTACTGCTTAGTTTAAGATTAACTAAGCTTAAAAATATAATAAGCCATTAATTTAATAAAAAACTAATGGCTTATAATTGGAAAGAAAATTAATGAAAAAACTTTTTTTCATTATTGGATATTTACCTATATTTTGTTAAATTAATGTGAACAAAATATTACTAAATTATTAAATAATTAAATATCAAAATTGTTATTAAATCCTTATCAAAATTTACAAAAAACTAACTTATTCTATTTTTTATTAGAGCTCAGATAGCTGAGCTAAAACCGGTCCAACAAACTCTTCAACCATCTTAATCTCATGCTCTTCTGTACTTTTTTTACGATGACTTTTTCGCATCTCCAATTCTTTATTTGCTATTTCTTCAGAAGGAAAAATAATTACAGATTGGTGATGATTATCATCTGCTTTCCACCATAAAACGTCATCTGCATGTGTTTTGTCTGAAAATTCTTTCATATTTTTCTCTGCATTTTCTTTAGTGGGAATTCCGTTAGGCCAATACCATTTTGTATAAATCGCGAATTTATCCATGATTACCTCTATAAAATTGTTATAAAACTTCCGATAATAAAATATTATATAAAGAAAACCTAGAATCATAGAGATGAATAGACAATATTAGCAATGCATAAAATGCACTTCAAAGTAGTTAGATGTTTTGATCGCGGCAACAATAATGACTTAGATAAAAACAATTCTTGTCGAATGATAAACAACTAGTATATAGCTACCATTTAACATTGATTTTCAGCTGGATTCCCCCACCACCCAGCACCCCAACCAGTGGTGCTTAAATAAGCTTTAAAATATAATAAGCCCTTAAATTACCTAATTTTTAATATTTAAATTTTTATGAAACAGACAGATAACCAATCATACCGGAAGCATGATGCTCTAACATATGACAATGGAAAAGCCATTTTCCAGGATTATTTGCAATAAAAACTAAGTCTGCTTTTTCTCCAGGTTGCATCATATAAGTGTCTCTTAATAGGTCAATATTGAAATTTTCAAATTCCTTTGAATTTACCCAAAAATGATGTCCGTGAAGATGCATTGCATGTGACCATCGTGTATCATTCCAACATCTCAAAATCACAATTTCATCTAGTTTTAAACTTGCAATATTATAATTGTAGTCACCAATAATTTTATTAAAAGACCATAATTTTGATTCGTTAATTGCTAAGTCTCTAAATTCTCTACTTTCACCATTAAAAATAGCACTCCTTAGATTGCCCATAGCCCCTCCTTGCATACGTATATTGATTACTTTTGCATTATTTGTGGAAGGAAAAGAATAATATGGTTTTTTACTATAATTTATAGGATAAAAAGTTTTATTTTTTTTCAATTCAAATGTAGCAGCAATTATATCATTTTTAGTACTTACCTCTTTTAGATGTTTGAGCTTTGAGGTGTCGTCCACCAAGATATCAACTCTTTGTCCTGGACCAAGTGCAACACGATTTGTTTTGAATGGATTACATGGAGAACCATCGACAGCAATAACTTGAAAAACAATATCATCATTAAGCATAAATTTTAAAATTCTAGCATTAGCTGTATTTAAAAACCTTAATCGTACTTGACCACTATTCAAAATCTCAATTTTAGGATTAAAAAATCCATTTATAGAAAGACGATTGCCGTAGCGTCCTGCATGTGACCAGTCATGTAAATTCCCCAATGATGAAACATCTATTTGTAGGTCTTCATTAAGGAACCAATCATCTGCTAGAATTAATATATCATTTTTCTCTATAAATTGACCATTATCAGAAACTATTAATGGCCCATATAACCCATGCGTAACTTGCTCCCATGCTTTATTGTGAGCATGATACCAAAATGTTCCTTCATCTTTAACGGGAAATCGATATACAAAACTTTCTCCAGGTTCAACTAATGGCTGGGATAAAATTGGCACACCATCCATTGAATTAATATTACGGATACCGTGCCAATGAACTGTAGATGGTTGATCAAGAAAGTTATTGAAAGTTATTTCTATAATATCATTTTTTTTCGCGGTAATTAATGGTCCTGGACAATTATTATTAAAAAGCCAAAGGCCAGTATTTTTGCCATTCTTTTCAAAACTATGTACAGCCTTTTTAGCTGTTAACTCAAATTTTTTTACTCTGTTTTGTGAGTTGGCACTGAAAGGAACAGCAGTTAGAAATAATCCTGCACCCGTATTTTTAATAAATGTTCTTCTAGTAATCATTTAGTTATACATTGGCAGCATAAAGGATGTAGTTAATAGGCTTGTGAGGCTAAAAACAATGATTGTTAAAAAAATTTCAAAATTTATGGAAAAATATAGCTTATTTACACCATTTTTAGGATCAGTTTTTATCATTGGAACATATTTAAATTTGTTTAAAGCTCCTATTAATAACAAAATATTAACTAAAATGAATTTCATAAATAATACTAATCCGTATGAAGTTGAAAAAATATTACTAATATCACCAAGCATTATTAAGCTATAAGTTATACCTGAAATTATTAATAAACCTAAATAGAATAATGCATAGACACCAAACTTATGTGCAACATTAGAAATAGTGTTATAGTTAGAACTTTTACATAATTGACGTAAGGGAATAAAAGAGCCAATCCAGTATGAAATACCTATAAGGTGTATCAATAATAGAAATTGAGCTAAATAGCCTTTAGTACTGGAATGTCCAACAATGGCAAATGAAAGTATTATTCCTGTAGTACAAAGAACAAGTATTACTTTTGCAAATAAATTAACACCAAAAATTACTATGCAAACAACAGCGTGTGCAAAGGCGGTTAATAAAGCAACTTGACCAACTGTTGTTTTGAATGCAAGTGTTAAGAACATTATGTTAAAAATACTAGTTAAACTTCCTCCAAAGTTTCCTGCTAAAGAAATAAAAAATAACAGACAGATAATTAATCCAAACCCGGATGAAAAAAACATGAGGTTTTTACAAAATTCTTCATTTTGTTTTTCTAATATTTTTTTGAAATGGAAAAAAAATAATGCAGTTCCAACAGTTCCAACTACACTTAGGTAAAAACCTAATTTTAATATAGGGTTTAAAAGTGTCCAAATATCCATACAAAGTTACCAGGTTTACTTTATTTTGAAAGAGAAAGTACCATTTATCATGTGACCATCTTCAGATAATGCTCTCCAGTCAATCTTATACTCTCCCATTTTTAAACTGGGCAATTTAATTTGGTGTGCATCAGAAGATTGCATAAGAAAGTTTTTTGATAATTGGATGTTTTCATTATCTTGATCTGATTTAAACATTTCCAATTTTGTAATCATAACAGGGTAATGATAAACTATGTATATTTCATTTGGTGCTTCAGAAAGAATACTCCCGTTTTCTGGTGATAAAAATGCTATCTCAGTATGTGACAAAGCAGAAAGAGGAATGAAAATTACTAACAATAAAGATATTATTTTTTTTAACATATGAACTCCTAAATTTATTTACTTCTTCGGTTAATATTATTGTGAATTTCTTGAATTTTTTTTGGCCAACTACTCTTAATGAAAGAAAGTACAGCTATAATTTCTTTGTCAGATAAAATGTCCTCGTATGCAGGCATATTATTTGGATATTTTTTCCCAATAATTTTTTCAATACCGTATTTTGTCATTAAAAAAAGATATTCATCGGTATGGTGCCATGTGTGTCCTGTTTCATCATGTGGTGGAGCTAGGAGATAACCCTCATCATCTCTTGTTTGCCAGTTTTTTTGACCTTCTAATTTAACACCATGACAAGAAGCACAATTTTGTAAGTATATTTTTTGTCCTAAAGAGACTAATGATGCATCATTAGGCATCAGACTTATTTTGATATCTTTATTCATAGTATATGCATAAAAACCAATTAACATGATTGAAAATACAAAAAATATTATAATTAAAAAAAACAAGTTACTTCTTTGCATTTAATGACAAGCTTTTCCTAGTGCTTTTAAACGCCAGTAATTATATGGTAGAGGAGTAAGAAAACCTACAATAAGCATTAATGGTATTACCCACCAAGTTAATTTAGCGCCTCCTGTAAGCAATACGTCAGTTATATTCATTGCAACTTCCATAGATATCATTGAAATTAGAGACATGCCTATAGCTGTTTTAAAAGCTTGAGAAAGCCTCATCTGTTTTATTAATATAATGGTTTCTAGTAAAATTGATGTTAATATTCCGTTAAAAATAGCTAATGACATAATAGCTAAAACAGGCCAATCAATCTCATAATATTGAAAAAAAGCGATTGTACCAAAATCACCAATTGAACATCCTAATAAACACCAAAAAGTATTATAGCTTGACCTTTCCCATGTATGTTTACATTTCCAATTAATTGAAATGTGTTCTTTAAGTGTAAAAACTATTTCCATATTTTATTATATAGTCTCTCCCGTAAGGGGAAGGTAAAGTATATTTTTAGAATATTTTTAATTTTGTTTAAAATTTATAAGAAAGGTAAAAAAAATTAATTTGTATATATTGATTTTAATCAAATATTTCTAATATAAACATAACAATAAATTTATTTAATTATGTTTTACAATGAATATTGGAAGTGCTGCAAAATTATCTGGTTTAACTGTAAAATCAGTTCGTTATTATTCTGATATAGGTTTAGTAAAGCCAGTTACAAATGAAAAAAATGGTTATCGTGATTACAATCATGGTGATGTTGCAAAGCTTAGTTTCGTTGGCAAAGCAAGAAGTTTTAACTTTAGTATTAAAGAATGCAAAGATTTATTATCACTTTATGAGGATAAAAATAGGTCAAACAAGGAGGTTAAGAATTTGACTTTAGAAAAAATTAACGAAATTGACCAAAAATTAAATGAATTATCAGATTTACGAAAACAATTGTCACATCTTGCTGAAAATTGTCAAGGAAATGGAAGACCTGACTGTCCAATTTTAGATGAGTTATCCAGACTTTAAAAATGGTTACCAATAATAATACCTAATCTATCGCAGTACTCATTAATATATTACACCAAGGGGGGCATGGCACATGCAGGGGGTGTATATGTATTACATTATTAATGTCTTCTTTCATTTATTATTAATAAGACATTTCAATGTTACATTTATCTATACTAGGAACAGTTAATTCTAGGGTAGACCATTTGTGCCTGTTGACACAAAGACTGGATTACTTAAACTGTTGATATTACTTGTAAAGCATTTGAATTGGTGCATAAGAAAGGTAAAGAACTACAGTCAGAACGCACCATTAAATCAATGACTTAGGTTGCAATCATAAAATCTGTATCAAAAATGCCCACCATTTTACATTGACTGTTAAGCTATATAACCCAACCAGGTGTGATAGGGCATTAGCTATCAGCTGCTTTATATTTAATTTCACCACTTAAAGCTTTAGTAGCTGCAATCTTTACATCTTCTCCTGTATAGCAATGAACAGTTTTGATATCTGTAATTCCCCTATTAATAATAGCACTTGCAATTACACTCATATAGTCAGTAAGCTTTTCAAACTCTGAAATGATCATCACCTCAAAGTCTTGACCAATCAGGCCATAAAAACCAATGAATTTTCCACCGGCGCTTTCAACTGCACTTTTTATAGCAATAGATCTATCTTCCTTATTGCGAATAATTGCTTCTAATGCACTGTCAGTATAATTAACATATGTGATTCTTATCGACATAATTTTCTCCTTCAAGTATCAAAATTGTTATTAAACCTTTATCAAAAATTAACTTAATAATTACCTTTTTCTCTTTTTCATTGGAGCTCTGATAGTTGTTCTATAACTGGTTCAATGAACTCAAAAACATATGTTTCTCCTAGTCTAATCAAATTTACTCTTTTATCAGACATTTTTTTATCTTTAAATTATCAATCTAAATATATATTCAATTGGACCCTCAAATGACAATCAAGAAGCTAACTTTAATAGCTAGCTTCTTGATAAGAGTTTTAATTTATTTGATTTACACCTTCTAAATCAAAACCGTCAATTACTGTTGAGTTAAATACATGGGCAGTTCCAACTCCCTCATCCTCTTGAACAAGTTCCATTCCAGTATTGTCACTATCATCATTGTTAGAGGTAAAAGCTTTTGATGCAATAATTAAAACATTACCCTCACCTTCTTCTTCAAATACAAAACCCTTACCGCCGTTATCTTTAGCAGTACTACTTTCTACCTGACCAGCTACACTACCTTCATCTTCTTCTGAGTGCTTGAACCCATCGTCACTATTATTATTTGCAACAGTATTATTAATAGTCATGAAGATACCCCCTGAACCAGCTTCATCAATATCAAAGCCTTCATCAAAGTTACCATTAACTTCTGAATTAACTATTTGTCCATAAATGTCACCAGGGCCAGCCTCGTCAATATCAACGCCATCATCTGTATCTATAGCAATTTCAAATTCCTCAACAAATCCTGAATCATGGAACTTAACTTCAGTTTCTAAACATCCATCATCAGGTGAACCAGTATTTATTGCCCCATTATATTTCCCTTTTTTAGTAATGTTCATAGCCATATTTGGGGCAATATCAGATGCTTTTTTTTGATTGTCTTCAAATTCACCTTCATCCTCAGATGGAACAAAAGGTTTCATTACATCTGGATCGCAATACTTACCGTTATTATTGTATTTTGAATTATTAGTGTAAAGCATAACAGAGCCTTCTTGGCCTTCATCTAACTCGACACCATCAGCACCACTTCCAATAAATTGGCTTCCTGAAATTGAAGCATTAATACTTCCTGCACCCCTTTCATCAACTCTCAAACCATCAGAATCATATCCACCCATTCCGACATTAATAATGTTTGAAGCATCTACACTAACAGATATTGAAGCTGGTGATCCCTCACCTGCACCACCATAACCCTCGCCACATTTCATTTTTCCTGATGTGTCTGCCAATGTACAATCCATAATATGAACACCATGACCAGCAACGTCTGAAACCCTTACGCCATGCATAACTAGATTTACAGTTCCAGTTTGATCACCTCTTACCTTTAAAAATATTCCTTTTCCAGCTGGGCCGTTGACATCACCTCTATTAAAGATACTAAATTTCTCAGGACCTCTGAATTTAAGATGGTCAACAGATAAGTCAGCTCCATTTGTAACCTCTAGGATAGTAAAGTTTCCATTTGCATGAATAGTTTGGTTTTTTCCAAAAATTAATAAAGGGCTTTCAGAAGCATATGTTAAAGTTGATGAGATTTTTATTACTCCAGGTGCATTTATATATATCGCATTAGCCTCAGACATTTTACTTGCACTATTTAGAGCCTCTCTTAACGAACCTTCACCAGCATTATTAGAGTTACTTACTATAAATGAACCCGCAGACAAACTTCCAGAAAAAGAAACAATTGAAAATAAAGTGACTGAAAGAAATAACTTTTTTAAATTTGCAAACAATTTAACCTCCATATTTTTTATGAATACATTAGTTAAGAATTGTGAATTTTTTATTTCCTTAAAATGAACAAAATATTACAGATAAATTATTTAATTATAAACAATTAAAAATGCTGTAGTTAACAAAAGGAAGGCTAAGGAATATTTAATTATAGTTTTTATCTTTTTATTTTTTACTATCTGCCTATTTGCTGCGCCAAATATTGCTCAAAGAGCTATTGAAAGATGACAAATTACTAAAGTAGCAGAAGCATTAATTAAAATATTTTTAATTAATGCTTCTAATTAAATATTAAACATTTATTACTTTTTCATTACAGAAATATTTAAAAATTATTAGAATTTTCTAGAATAAGTAAGATTGATTTAAATGTGAGGGTTAAATTCAGAATTGAAAAAAATTTGATGATTGTCTTGAGGGAGGAGCTCGCGCTTTACAGATTAATAATGGTAAAATCCAAAAAGGTTATTTCGCTGATTTTATGAATATAAAAAAAGATGAATTGGATTTTATAGAAACAGATGAAGACAGTATATTGGATTATTTGATTTTTGCATCTCCTAAAAATATAATAAATAATGTCTGGGTTAAAGGAAAATGTTTAGTTAAAGATTGTGAACACATCAATTCAGAAAAAATAAAATATATGTATAAAACAAGTTTAAGTAAGATTATTAGCAGGCTTTAATAGATAGCGTTCAATAGAACTTAAATTTGCAGTTTGAAAACTTAAGTAGATCATTTTTAATATTCAATTTTAATTTATATTTAAATTTAATTTTATCTTAATAAATTAGTATATAATCAGAGAGATTATTCCAAGATCTTTTTTAAAGTATTACTCTCTAAATCAGCTTTTTTTGATGACAGCTTAAAGAAAACTTTATCTATCAGGAAAGAAAAATGGTTGTTGATCTTTCATTGATTTAGAAAAAACTATTAAACTTAAAATTAAGATTAGTCATTAGTTCAAAAAAACTAATGACTAATCTTTGGGAGGAAAAATTAATGAAAACTTTTTTGTCTTCGAGATTTTTCTAACTGTGTTTTGTTAAATTTAAGTGAATAAAATATTACTAAAATATTAAATATTCAAATTTTTAACCACTCAATCTATCGCAATACTCATTTATTAAGATTTCAATAGCCTTTTACAAAGTTGTAACATTAGTTATTTAATATAAAATTATTTAATTATTACTATAGTTGGTTTCTTATGTATTCACTTGAAGTTAGAAATATCAAAATGAAATATGATAACTTCACTGCTTTATCTGATGTTTCTTTAAAAGTTAAAAAAACTGAATTTGCTGTTGCTACTGTTAATGACAAGAAAAGAGCTGAGTTTTTATTAAATAATGGTGTGCAAACAATACTTACAGATAACCCTAAAATTTTAAAATAATAATAGGCCAAATTATGCATGAATGTTTTTTGAAAGATGGTGGCAAAATTCTTGTTGTAAAGGCCAATAATAAAGTTACTCGATTTCATTCTATTTGGTTAAGAGATAACTCTCGAGATGAAACTACCTTATCTCCTCAAAACCAACAAAAACTAATTACTGTTAATGACATTCCTAAAAGTTTAAAGATTTCCTCATTAAATTTAGATGGAAATGAGATTGAATTGGTGTTTCAGCCAGAAAATAAGAAAGTGTCATTTGATGTCCATTGGTTATTAGAAAATAATTATGATTATAAATTAGCAAATATAAAGAAGGGTTGGGTAAATGATAAAATAGTTCTTTGGGATAGTGATATGTCTAGCACTTTACCTAGTATCAATTTTGATAAATTTATTCAAAGTGATTTTGATTTATGGAAATGGCTAGATAAATTTTTAAAGTATGGTTTTGGAAAAATTACTGATGGCCCTGAGAAACAAGATACTCTTTTTGAATTAGTTAACCGATTTGGCTACGTTAGGGAGACAAATTACGGAAGAAAGTTTGAAGTTCGAAGTATAAAAAACCCTTCAAATCTAGCCTACACTAGTAAAGGACTTGAAGCACATACTGATAACCCGTACAGAGACCCAGTACCTTCACTACAAATCTTATATTCTATTGAAAATTCAGCTACTGGTGGGGAGAGCGTTGTTGTAGATGGCTTTAAGGCAGCTCTTAAATTGAAAGATGAAAACGTGGAAATGTTTAATGTCTTGTCAACTTATAATGTTTCTTTTCAATTCTCTGGAGAAGAAGGTATTTTCTTAAAAGCAGATAAGCCAATGTTGGAACTTGCACCAAATGGTGAGTTAAAAACTATAAGGTTTAACAATAGATCAACTATTATAAAAAATAATATACCATTTGATACAATGGAATTATTCTATGATGCATATAGAAAATTTGGGGAAATAATGAGCGATAAAAGTATGCAATTTTGTTTCTCTCTAAAACCTGGGGAATGCTTTATTGTTGATAATACAAGGGTATTGCATGCAAGAAATGAATATATGAATGATGGCAATAGATGGCTTCAAGGATGTTATTCTGATAAAGATGGATTATTATCTAAATATGAAGTTTTAAATTTAAAATATCAAAATAAGTGCTAAAAAATGTTAAGCAATGAGTTAACAAAAGAAAATATTATTCCATTTATAAAGGACATTTTTGATAGACGAGGTTCGGAAGAATATTTAGGGGAAAATGTAACAATAGCTGAGCATATGCTCCAGGCAGCAACTTTAGCTGAGAAAAAAGGATATAGTGAAACCATAATAGTTGCGGCTTTGCTTCATGATATAGGTCATTTCACAAGCGAGTTTGGATCTTTTGAAATGAATGACAAAATTGATAGATTTCATGAAGATGCTGGAGCAAAAATACTTGAAAAGTTTTTCCCAACCTTAGTTACTGATTGTGTAAAATTTCATGTTGCTGCAAAGAGGTATTTATGTGCAACAGATGCCAGTTATTACAACAAGCTATCTAACGCATCAATTCACTCATTAAAGCTACAAGGTGGGTTAATGTCTGATGAAGAAGTAAGTAAATTCCAAAAAAATAAAAATTTAAATGATATTATTAAAGTCAGGTATCTAGATGATGAGGGGAAGATACAGAATATGGAAACGCCCGACTTTGATTATTTTATTCCAATTATAAAAAAAGTATTAAAGGCGTAGGAATTTAATTATTACTATAGTTGGTTTCTTATGCATTCACTTGAAGTTAAAAATATCAATATTAAAACCACAACATATTTGATGTTTCCCCAAAAGCTTCCAACCAGGGGTGCTTATATAGTTGATAAAGAGGATATATTCAGTCTCTTTCCATTACCAGAAGATTTTTTGAGGATGTAATCACAGGTAATGAGTTTAGTGGAGGGATTAATGTTATGAAACCAACACTCCTCATAATATGCATATTAGCATTTGTTCTAACTTTTTGGGGGCATTGGGTGGGGGGTATCTAGCTGAAAATCAATTCAATGGTAGGCATTATTGATACAGCTTTTTTGGCTATAAGATTGGTCATTAAAGAAATTTAATATATTTGCAATAAAAATTTAACAAAACTGAATCATTCAACTCCTAGAAGAATAGCATTTTAATACTTAGTTTATTATGTCATTTATTAGAGCAAGATCAGTTTTTATTTCAGACACACATCTTGGAACATATGGATCACAAGCAGAAAAAATTATAGAACTTTTAGATTCTATATCAGTTGAAAAACTATATTTAGTTGGTGATATAATTGATGGCTGGCAATTACAATCAAAATGGTATTGGCCTGAAACACACTCATTTGTTCTAGAAAAAATTATAAAAATCTCTGAAAATGGAACTAAGGTATTTTATATTTCTGGTAACCATGATGATTTTTTAAGAAAAATAGGAAATTTTAAATTAGGTGGAATAACTTTTTGTAAAGAGGTCACTCATATCACTCCTGATAATAAAAAATTTCTTGTTATACATGGAGATAAATACGATCAAGTTATAACAAAAGCCCCTTGGGTTGCGTATATATTTGATGAACTCTATAATTTTTTTCAATTTGTAAATCGAAAACTAAATATTTTTCTTAAGTTTTTTGGTTTCAAATATTTTTCAGTAATTGACATTCTTAAAGCAAATATAAAATCAGTAAGTAATTTTATCTGTCATTTTGAATTTGAAGTTTTGAAAGACATAAAGGAAAGAAAATTTGATGGTGTTATTTGCGGTCATATACATCATGCCCAAAACAAAAAGATTAGAGGAATACAATATATGAATTGTGGTGACTGGGTTGATTCTTGTACTGCATTAATAGAAGACCTAAATGGTCAAATTAAGATACTTGATTGGAAAAATCAAAAAATTAAAAACACACATTTCACTTTTATTGAAACTATGAGGGTTTAATGAAAGTTTTAATTATTAGTGATGCTTGGGATGGTCAAGTTAACGGTGTTGTAAAAACTTTACGCAATCTCAAAAATGAACTTTCAAAGATGGGCATAGAAGTTAAGATAGTTGGTCCTTCAAATTTTTTTGGTGTCCCTTTAATAGGTTATAAAGAAATTAAATTAGCATTATTTCCTAGAAGAAAACTATTAAGGATTATTAAAAATTTTAATCCAGATAGTCTTCATATAGCAACAGAAGGTCCATTAGGTCTATCAGCAAGAAGAATTGCAATTAAGTATAAAATGAGATTTACAACAAGTTACCATACAAATTTTCCTGATTATGTAACGGCCCGAATACCAATTCCTAAAAACTTTGTTTATAAAGGATTAAAGTGGTTTCATAGAAAATCTCATAAAGTAATGATACCCACTCCATCACTAGAGATTGAACTATTATCAAATGGATTTAAAAACCTATCAATTTGGACAAGAGGAGTTGATACTAGTTTATTTAATCCCCAAAAAAGATTTTCAGATAAATGTCCAACAAAGTCCTCATATTACAGATTTAAAAAACCAATACTTCTATACGTAGGTAGAGTTTCTATAGAAAAAAATATACCTAATTTTTTAGATTTGGATATCGAGGGAACAAAGGTTGTAATTGGCGAAGGACCTGAATTAAAAAATTTAATGAAAAAATATCCAGAAACAATTTTTTTAGGTGCTCAATTTGGAGAAGCTTTAGCTAAGTTTTACGCAGATGCTGATGTTTTTGTGTTCCCATCTAAAACAGATACTTTCGGTTTAGTAATAGTTGAAGCATTGGCTAGTGGACTTCCAGTTGCTGCGTACCCTACTACAGGCCCAATAGACATTATTGATCATAATGTGAATGGTTTTTTAGACGAGGATTTAAAAAATGCTATTTTGAAATGTTTAATTTTAAGGAATGATAAATTTCTAGAAACTGCAAAAATGTATTCATGGAAGGTTTCTGCAAAACAATTTATGAATAATATGGTTACTATTCATTGATAACATCATATGCATACTAATTTCAAACCTGTAACTGAAAATTTTCAATCATATGCTCAGATATGTTATCTAAGCAATAAAAATTATCATAATACTAATTCATTAAGTGAAGAGAAATTCAATATTATTGAAAAAGTTAATCTTGATTTTTCTTCCAGAAATGAAATTTTTCATTATCACAATTGTAATAACAAAAATGATTTACTAATAAAAAAACTAGAATTTTTCTATGCTTCTGTTCTAAATCTAATTGCAATTAAAATTAAAGGATACCTTTTTGAGTCAGTCAAATATCGTTATGTTGGAGTAAGTAGGCTTCTCTTTATTTGTAATAATTTTAAAATTTGTGAAATTAATTTTCAAAATTTAATTAAAAAAAATAATTGTTCAACTATTGATCTTATTCTCCAAAAACATCGTGAAAAATTGATGAATACATACGAAAATTACTTAGTAAGTTTCCCAAAAAATATTTTAAAATCAATTAACTCCTCAAATGATTAAAGATACAAAATTTTATCAAGTAATTTTCAATGTTTCTGAAGTTTTATATAAATATAATTTTAGAATTAACACTATACCAAAAGACAAATGGAATAAATTATTGCATTACAGTAAAGTTAACAAGATTGATATAACAATATGGACAAAATTAAGGATTGAAAAATTTGAATAAAAATTACACTTCTATTTATAGCATATCAAATTTTATCTTAAGTTTCACCTTCAAAATTCATGAGTGATCAATTTTATCTAACATCTTATGACTTGTCTAATATATTTGAAATTGGATTCGATAAAAAATATGTTTTTTTTGTAAGTTCTTGCCCTGGCATCCCCATCAACAATTTAGATAAAAGTTTAAAAACAATTAAAGATTTAGGAGTAAAAAAGATTTATAATTTTTTAACTAAAGAGGAACTAGAGAAACTTAAATTACAAATTTATTCTAAAAAAATAAAAAACAGTAAATTAGAATATACAATATTTCCTATCCAAGATAGATCAGTTCCAGATGCAAATAAAAGGGTATTATTTTCAAATATTATTAATGAAATGTTTCTTTTAATCAATAAAGGAAAGTTTTTATTAATCCATTGTCACGCTGGCTTGGGACGATCAGGTCTTGTAAGTGCTATATTATTAAAAAAATTTGGTTTAGACAGTCAACAAGCGATACAATTAATTCGTTCGAAAAGGCCAGGCAGTATTGAAACTGAAGAACAGGAAAAGTTTATTAATGAATATAATTTTAAATAAGCTTACCAAAATTTCCACCATGGTTTTTCATTATTATTTTCTTTATTTTTTAATTTTGCACTTTTTTTATTTTCTTTAGATTTGATAGAAAATCTATCTTTCACGCCTGCGTTTATAACTTTATAACCTTTTTCCATTAGAGTTTTAGCTTTGAAATTGTCGCCTTTAGAACATGCAGTTAGTCCATCAATCATTAGTTTATTTGCTTCCTCTATAGCTTCAGGCGTTGACCTTTGAATTTCAACTCTAATTCTTCCCCTAAGCATAATAATATCCATATCGTCGCATTTATCCATTAGAGATTTAAAAACTTCTTCTGTACTTTCTGGATTTATGTTCCCTGCTTGCATATTTTGAGAGTTGACATCAATAGAAATAATTAAATTGATTATTAAAATCAAATAAACAGCTTTAGGCATTTTTAATCCTCCACAATTAATTTATGTCATTCTATGAGTTAATTATAAAATTTCTCAACCAAGATGAAAATAAATCCATTAACATTACCGTTATTAAAACTAATGCTGCAACATATGCTACATTTTCAAAATCTACACCTGTTCGCATATAACTTAAAAAGAGCATTCCTATTCCACCTGAACCCATTGCACCAATAATAATAGCGCTTCTGGTATTAGATTCTAAAGTATATAAAGTCTGAGAAATAAAAACAGGCATTATTTGAGGCAAAATACCATATCTTTGTTTTTGAAGAGTTGATGCTCCAGTTGATGCAACACCCTCTTGCTGATTAGGATCTGTATTTTCTATAGCCTCAGACATTAATTTTCCGAGTGTTCCTATTTCAGTTAATGCTATAGCAAAAATACCTGTAAATAATCCTGGGCCAAAAGCTCTCAGCAAAAGTAGACTCCAAATCAAAGTATCAACTGCTCTTAAAAAATCGAAAAACCTTTTTACAATAATTCTAATGATTTTAAATGGATTAATATTTGAAGCTGCTAAGAAAGATAGAAATAGTCCAATTATTGAAGCAATTAATGTTCCAATAAGTGCCATCATTATGGTCTCTAAAAGAGCAAAAAAGACTGGACCATGAAACCAAATACTATTATTTAAAAATTCCTGTAAAATAAAATAATTATTTCCTAATTCAGGAGTAATTCTATCAGATGAAAAAGATATTTTTACTATATCATTAAAGCTTAAATCTCTAAGCAAACTATCAAAATCAAAAAAGAAATATCTCCATCCAACTTGGTATCTATGTACAACCACCTTTGATTTATAAATTTGAATTCTTTCAAAAAGATTTGGCCTAACTTCAATCTTGTTTTCTGTTACCCTTATCCATTTTGGAATTTCTTTTTGATCTGATAATATAGCTGGTTTCCCATAACTATTTATACCTAGTCTTAATTTTCCTATAACATCCGAATATCCTTCAAGTTCTATAAAATTTTTATAAAAATTAACCTTTCTTCCAGAAGTAAATACCATTGTGTTGAAGTTGCCATCATTATTATATATTAAGAAATCTGGTTGAGGATCATAAGTCATTTTTTTTGATCCTTCAAAACGAACACTAATTTTTGAAGTATTATCCCAACGCATAATAATATGGTCTTTATTTGCGTAAGTATCCAAGAGCATTAAACTTACTCTATCTGAGAACCATCGAGATCCTATGTCAAATAAACCAAATTGGTAACTCGTTACAAAACAATAAATAAATAAAATTAAAAATCCTATTGAAACTCTTCTGTAATTTCTCTTAGTTGAAGCATCTACTTTTTTTTGTACCTCTAAAAACTCATTAGATACTTCAAAATCCTGATTTTGGAAATGACTCATATTTTAAGTCCAATTACTCTGTGTCTTACTAAACTAGATAGTCTGTCAATAATAACAATAGTCACGATTATCAAAACCATTATTGCACTTACATGATCTCCAAATCTCCATGCTATTGATAATTTTAAAGCCTGGCCAATTCCTCCCGCTCCTACGAAACCTAATATAGTGGACGATCTTACATTAATTTCTAATCTCAACATCGTATATGATACAAAATGAGGAAAAACCTGAGGAAAAACGCCATAAATAATTTTCTGTGGCCAAGATGACCCTAAAGAAGTTAAACCCTCAATTGGTCCCTCATCAATGTTTTCTATTACTTCTGAAAAAAGTTTTCCAAGAACGCCTATTGTGTGAATTGCAATAGCAAAAAATGCAGGTAGAATTGATTGGCCCATTAAATACAATAATAAAGTAGCAATAATAATTTCAGGAAAAGATCTTAAAATATCCAATAATCTTCTTGTAAATTGAATAATAAATTTATTTTTTATGAGATTACGACTGGCAAGTAAACTCATGATAACAGCTCCAAAAAAACCAACTATAGTGGCAAATAAAGCCATATTAACTGTTGATAAAAGAGTAGGAAAATACTTGAGCAATAGTGGATACCACCCCCAACCTCTCTCAAATGCGTCACTAATTATATCTATTGGAAAATCAAAAACTTTTGTTATACCTCTGCTAAAACTTCCAGCATTACGCTCATTTGCAACATCTACTCCAAGAATAATGATGAACACTATTGATAGTATGAAAATTATTGTGTAGAAGGCTCTTGTTTTAGCTTGTCTTTTGATGTTCCTTTCTATCTCATCAAAACTTGATTTTGAAATGAGTGTCATTTAATTTCTTTCAAAGGGATAAAAATAGAGGCTTGAAAAACAAGCCTCTATAAAGTTTAGTTATTTTGCAGCTTCTAACTGAGCCTTTTTAACTGCAACTATTGCATCATAAAAAGAACTATCAACTGGAATCCACCCTTTAACTTCACCGTTAGTATGGTTCTCACTACACTCTTTATCATTTTCGTGTATCCATTTTTGCATACCTAGTAAAGCTACTGAACCACCAGTTGGAAATGTAGATGGAACTGTGTGAGGGCCGTTGGGAATAAGGGCAGAAGACCAAATCTGAACAATATCATCCATATTTAGCACACCTTTTCTGACCATTGTGTTTAATTGCCCACTAGTATAGCCTTCACTCCATTCACCAACACCTGATACCCAAGTTACACCTGCATCATAATCTCCATTTAAAACTCCTAAAACAGTTGCCTCATGACTTCCACTAAATGATACTTGCCCAAAATGTTGATCGATAGGCTTGCCAAGCTCTTCTGGAAGAACTACTGATGGCACTAGTGTACCTGAAGTTGAGTCAGGGTCACCAAAAGCAAAGTGTTTACCATCCATTTCAGCTACAGAAGTAATATCAGAATCTTTTCTAGCTATCATCACCGAGTAATAACCAATATCACCTGTTGGTTGAACTCTAGTCATTATTGGAGCAGCCCAACCTGGTTTTTCTATTTCTACACTTGAATAAGCTGATGAACCAAACCAAATCATATCAAGATTACCACCCAAGAAAGCTTCAATTGCACCTGCGTTATCATTGAATGTGAATTGCTTTGCAGGAACTCCTAATGCCGCTTCATAATATGGTATCATACATTCATTTCTCGCAAGAGTTTCTGCTGCGGGTTCATCTGGTAGGTAACCAATTCTGAATTCAGGTTGAACTTGGCTTAGATCAAATTTTGGTCCAGTGTATTCTTTTGCTAAAACCGAAAAAGATGAAATTGCTAAACCTACAATTCCTACAAAATATATTATTTTCTTTAACATTTATATCTCCTATTTTAAGTTTTACCATATCTAAAAAAGACATGATTATTGGGTTATCCCAATGAGGTAGATGTTACTGAAGAATTGAACTCATCATCTTCATCAGCTCCATAAATATGTTTTGTTTTTGATTGAGTTAACTTTAAAGGGACATCATCAAATACGATTTTACCTGCTTTCATACCAATTATTCTGTCACAGTATTTTTTTGCAGTATCTAAAGTGTGAAGGTTACAAACAACGGTAATTTTTTCTTCAGTATGAATATTTCTTAATGCCTCCATCACAAGTTTTGCATTTAAAGGGTCTAATGAAGCAATAGGCTCATCAGCTAAAATCATTTTTGGAGATTGCATTAGTGCTCTACATATAGCTACTCTTTGTTGCTGGCCTCCTGATAGAGTTTCGGCTCTTTGTAGGGCAGTTTCGACAATTCCAAATCTATCAAGTATTTTGAGTGCTTTATTTCTTTCTTCTTGGGTAAAAATTGATAATAATGATCTAATAAGAGGTTGTTGATTAAGCCCACCAAGTAATACATTAGTAAGTACATTAAGTCTTGGCACAAGATTGAATTGTTGAAAGATCATCGCGCATTCTTTTTGCCATTTTCTTTTTCCTTTTCCTTTAAGATTTCTAATATTAATTCCTGAATGAATAATTTCACCAGATGTTGCGTCAAGTAATCTATTTATCATTCTTAATAGGCTTGACTTTCCTGCTCCTGATCTTCCTATGATGCCAATCATTTGAGGCTTAGTAATTGAAAAGTTAGCTTCTGAAACAGCTATTAATGAACCAAAATTTTTTGTTAAATTAACAATTTTTAACATTAGTAATCCTTTTCATCAGGATCTTCTATAGGGATTAGTTTAATTAAATGTTAAATATTTATTACTTTTTCATTAAGGAAATATTTAAAAATTATTACAATTTCTAGAATAAGTAAGATTGATTTAAATGTGAGGGTTAAATTCAGAATTGAAAAAAATTTGAATAAATTGTCTTATAATTTTACAATTAGTTTTTTATCTAAATAAAAAGATAGTACTTTTAATTTTTCATAAACATGATCTACTAACAATGTTTTTGTATTTGCATTAAAAGTTACTTTTAAATCTTCTTCAGATAAATTAATTTTGATATTATTAAGCAAATCAGGAAGACCTGCACAGGCTGCCATTGCAAATCTTAAAGAAAGTCCTACAATTATAGATGTGTAATTATCCTCTAGTGAAAGAATTGGTTTTAAATTATAGGGAAATTTTACAAGATCAATAGGCCTGTTGTATCTATGGAAAAGAGTTTTTGCTAACCAAGCTCGCTCTCTGTGAGTAAGCGAGTTTGTCGGTAAGAGAAGAATTTTTTCTGAAGCAATAATGTTTCTGGAACTTGTATGCTCATTCCAAGCTATGTCTGCCAAAAGACATGAAGCCTTCAATAAACGTGACAATTCCTTTTCGTCACCAATTGAAATAATAGGTAAAAGTAAATTTTCTAAGGATGCTGAAAGTCCAACGAATCTTTCAGACTGTTTAGCAATTTCATCACAAGTTGAAATGAGTGGATCATGCTTTAATTTTTTTATTGATAAGTTTTCTAATACAAGCCCTTCTCTCACACTGGTTCCTGAAATAATAATTTTTTTTGAATTTGTTGCCTTAATAACACTTCGCATGATTTTAGCTGCATTGCCCATAGTTGGCTTTCTTGACTGTGGCAAACCTTTTATTTCCCCATCAAGCTTTACAATTTTATTAAGAATTCTATTTGCTTTTTTAGATGGTATATTTAATCCATGTAAAATATCTAGTGGGTATTTATTTTTTTGCTTAAACACTAATCCTAAGGCTCTGAAACTTCCTCCAACCCCATAGAAAAACTCATTTTCGGAATCGTTTTTCCATTTTAATTTTTTGATAATTTTTTGAAAACTCTTTTCCTCAACATCAATTAGATGTCCAAAATTTAGACTTGTACTATCTATTATTTTCCCATTTTCAATTTTTATAAGTTCTAAACTTCCTCCTCCAAGGTCAGCTATAATTCCGTTAGCTTTTGGAATATTAGCTGTAAGACCTCTAGCGACTAAGTTAGCCTCTTCTGTTCCACTTAAGATTCTAATTTTATTGCCTAAAAATTTTTCTGCTGGTTCTATAAAATCTTCAGCATTTTTTGCCAATCTTAGTGCTGCCGTTCCAATAACTAAAACAGCTTCTAATTTTGCTTCATCAATAATTTTTGAAAATCTCTTTATAGTTTCGAGAGATTGCTGGATCCTATCTTTCTTGAGTTTCTTGGTCTTTTGAACTCCCTCACCAAGCCTGCAAGTAATTCTCTCATTAAATAATGGGTATGGATAACGTCCATAACTATCAAACACAACGAACCTTAATGAGTTTGAACCTATATCAATAACAGCTACTTTGCCTTGTTCAATAGAGTTTTCCAAAGATCATCTTTCATTGCTATTTAGAATTTTTTCGGAACATATAACTCATCAGGAAGAGTTTGTCTTTCATAATCAGGATCAAAGACTCTCTCTGGTAATTCAACTTTTTCATGTTCAACTTCAGTGTAAGGAATTTTTGATAAAATATGAGTTATGCAATTGAGTCTTTCTCTTTTTTTATCATTACCTTCCACTATATACCAAGGCGCGTCTTTTGTATTTGTTCTTTTAAACATTACCTCTTTTGCCTTTGTATACTTTTCCCAATACATGCGCGCCATCAAGTCGACTTCTGATAATTTCCATTGTTTGAGAGGGTCATTAGCCCTCATTAAAAATCGTAATTGCTGTTCTTCATCTGAAATTGAAAACCAATACTTTAAAAGAATAATACCAGATCGAATTAACATTTTTTCAAATTCGGGAACATCACGATAAAATTGCTCAACTTGCTCTCTAGTTGCAAATTTCATTACTTTTTCAACACCTGCTCTATTATACCAAGACCTATCAAATAAAACTATTTCTCCACCAGCGGGTAAATGAGGAACGTATCTTTGAAAATACCATTGCGTCTGCTCTCTCTCAGACGGTGGAGGAAGTGCAACGACCCTTGCAACTCTGGGATTTAATCTTTGTGTAATTCTTTTAATAACGCCGCCCTTCCCAGCGCTGTCTCTTCCTTCACAGATAATAAGAACTTTAGCACCTGTGCTCTCCACCCAATCTTGAAGTTTTATTAATTCTGCTTGAAGTTTTAGTAAATTTTTAAAGTAAACACGATTGTCTAGTGCCTTAGGTTTTTTTCCGCGGTAAATTTTTTTGATATACTCTCTTGTCTCTTTACTTAAAATAGGCTCACTGAATTCTGCTTCAAACATTTCATCCAAAGTCTCATTGAGTTCTGCTTCTATCCATTCCTCTGCATCTTCAAATTTGCCCATTTAGAACCCCTAAAATGAATTAAAAAAATTATTACTTTTAACTTAGCAAAATATCTTTGGGTTTTATAGCGGTATCTATTTTAAAATCTTTATACTTTAATTTAGTATTTTGATTATTTTGTACTTGCAAATGACACACAGCAGATGTTGGAAATAAAAATAAAAAGTTATCATCTATTTCATTAACAAAATCAAATAGGCCAGGGTTATGCCCTATCAAAATTATATTATTATGACTTAAAATATTTTCATTAAGGATACTTAAAAGCCTATCACTTGAAGCCAAGTAAAGTTCGTCCAAAATTTTTATTTCTGGTTTTTTACTAAATACAGATAAAGATAGTTCTAATGTTTCTTGAGTTCTTTTTGATGAGGAACACAAAATTAAATCAATATTTGAACATTTTTCACTTATTATTTTTGACATTATTGGGACGTCCCTCAGCCCTCTTTTTGCTAAAGGCCTTTCAATGTCAGTATGATCTGGATTCGTCCAATTTGATTTACCATGCCTGAATAAAAAAATGTTTTTCATAGAGCTTTTTAATAAAAAAAATAAAATTTTATTTTAAATAAACATATTAATATTAGTTATTTATTACAATTAAATTAATTCTAACTTTAATTGTAACAAAAGTTTAATTTGAAAACTTTTTTACATTTGTAATATTTCATCCAAACCAAAGGAGATAAGATATGAATGCTCATACTCAGTTACATATTGCTTCAAAAATTTTTAACCTGACTCTAGAAGAAGTTAATAATATCGCTCAAGAATACTCTAATATTTGTATTAAATTGAATGGTGAGGTTTTTATAGACATTGCTAGATTAGAACAATTCTTACTGGCAGATGATATTTTCTTAAGTATTTAGTTTTTAGGTGAAAACTTAATTTAGGAATATAATTATGAGTATTGGTATTAATGGGCTAGGCCGAATAGGAAGACTAGTCATAAGAGATTTTTTTGGTGGTACGAATAGAAAATTTAATACGCCTAACTTTGAAATTATTCATTTAAATGATCCTCATTGTGATGCTGAAACTCTTTGTCATCTTTTAAAGTACGATAGTGTTCACGGTATTTGGGATGCTTCAATAAATACTTTGGGACATGATAGAATATCAATTAATGGCAATGAGTTAAAATTGACAAATTTTTTCAACCCCTCTGATCTGGATTGGGGTTACAGTAATTGCAATATAGTTTTAGATTGTACTGGTAAATTTCTATCAAAAGATAAACTTCAAGGTTATTTTGATAATGATATACAAAAAGTTATAGTTTCTGCACCAATAAACAACCCTGAAATCTTGAATATTGTTTTTGGTGTTAATGACCATCTTTATGATCCATCAAAATATAATATTGTTACAGCTGCTTCTTGCACAACAAACTGTTTGGCACCTATAGTTAGCGTAGTTCATAAAAACTTTGAAATCTTAAAGGGCCAAATAACCACTATACATAATCCCACAAATACAAATGTTCTTTTAGATAAGCCCCACAAGGATCTTAGAAGAGCTAGATCTTCAATGATTTCTATGCACCCTACATCGACAGGAAGTGCTAAAGCTATTGGCCTAATTTTTCCAGAATTAAAAGGAAAACTAGATGGCCACGCAGTTAGGGTGCCGGTGGTTAATTCAAGTTTAACTGATTGTGTCTTTCAACTTAAGAAAAATACAACCACTAAAGAAGTTAATAAGCTTTTTGAACAGGCATCTAAAAGTGATCTAAAAGGTATTTTAGGAATAGAGTTTAACCCCCTAGTTTCAATCGACTTTTTAAATGATACAAGAAGTTCAGTTGTCGATGCCGATAGTACTTTAATTACAGATAACAATTTACTAAAAGTTTATTCTTGGTATGACAATGAAACGGGTTACGCGTGTAGAATGATTGATTTAGCCGAGATGGTCTGTAAATCACTAAATGTTTAATTTAAAAAACTTCTTAATAATTACAAATTCATATTTAATCTTTACTCTCACTGATGGTGCCATCAGGATGATCGTTTTGCTTCATTTTTTCCATCTTGGTTTCTCTCCTTTTCTTCTTGCCATTTTATTCCTTCTTTATGAGTTTATGGGAATAATAACAAACTTCTTTGGTGGATGGGCAGCTTCATTTCTCGGTATAAAAAGAATGCTCAATGTCGGTATTTTACTTCAAATTTTAGGTATATATCTTTTATCCTTCTACTCACCTTCATGGGATCTGTATCTTTCTGTTATTTGGATTATGTTTGCACAAGGATTATGTGGTATTGCAAAAGATATAACAAAAACATCTTCGAAATCAGCAATAAAAATTGTTTCTGGAAAAGGAGAAGGTGTTTTATTTAAATGGGTTTCGTGGTTTACAGGGTTAAAAAATACTACAAAAGGATTAGGTTTTTTTATAGGAGGTATTCTAGTTGAGACAATTGGGTTTAAACTCTCTATTTTCACTTTAATTATCTTTTTAACGATCTGTTTTATATTATTATTTTTTTTACAAAAAGACCTTGGTAATTTAAAGCCTTCTAAAAATTTTAAAGATCTATTTAGTAAATCCAGGAATATAAATATTTTATCGATTGCAAGAGTATTTTTGTTTGGATCAAGAGATATTTGGTTTGTTGTTGGTTTACCTGTTTTCCTATATTCTACTGGTTGGTCTTTTTGGCAGGTAGGGTCTTTTTTAGCTCTTTGGACTATTGGTTATGGAATAGTGCAGTCATCTATTCCTGCTTTTATCAAAAGAAGTAAAGATGGTCTTAGTTTAGAAATTTTATCTTCAAAATTTTGGGTTATATTACTGACCCTTATTCAGTTGATAATATTAATAATAAGTACAGTTTTTGATTTTCAGGTAATAGGCTTGGACACTATCATTGTTATTGGTTTATTGATATTTGGAGTATTATTTGCAATTAATTCAGCTCTTCATTCCTATTTGATACTAGCATATAGCAATGATAATAATATTACTGAAGATGTTGGATTTTATTACTCAGCAAATGCATTAGGAAGATTTTTTGGAACACTTTTATCTGGTTTACTATTCCAAATATTTGGTATTGCTGGATGTATAGCTGGGTCGTTTGTTTTTTTAAGTTTCTGCCTAGTATCTACACTAAACTTAAGCATTAAAAATAAATAGATATTAAAGACCAGTTTGAGATCTTAAAAAATCAGTTAAATCTCTATCACCTAGATTTGGAAGCGATTCATTTGAAATAATGTCTAAAAAATCAATCTTAAAATGATTGTCAAGTGTTTTACAGATTTCCATTACATAAAGACTGTATCTTAAAGTTAATCCTAAACTAACACCTTCCTTATTATTCCAAATTCTAGAGGCAAATTGAAATAAAGTAGAGTTTTGTCCATGGAACTTTATAGGCAAAACATCACATCCTGATGATTTAATTAATCTTCCTGCCAAAGGCTTCCAATCATCATCAGTTGCTGGAAGACCAATTTTTTTAGCCCATGAAACCTGACCAGCAGGGAAAATTGCTACTACTCCGCCAGACTTTAAATAACTAATAGCATCTTTCCTTGTTTGAATATTTACAACCATGCTTTCCCTAGATAAACCAAAGTCTATAGGTAAAATATTCCTATTTAATGAGGGCTCTTGCCTTAATACACCATTAGCAATAATCTTAAAGTTTGGATCAATTTTAGAAGCAATCCAACCAAGTGAAAGGCCATCTGCCACTCCAAATGGATGATTAGCAATTAAAAGTAAACCTTTATCATTATTTCTTTTTGGTAAATTTATTAATTCGCTAAAATCAAACCCCATTACATCTATAGCTTCATCCCATGCATTAATAGTATCAGATTGTTCTATCCTTTTCTGAAATTCATTATATCTTTTTTTTAGAGCAAATCGTCCTGTTAAAATTTCAATAATATGTATGAATATTCTATGAGAAAAAGGTAACCAATATTCTGCATATGAAATTACTTTAGCTTTACTGTCGTCATTGTACTTTTTCATACTTTAAAAATACAAAATATTTGTTACGCTTATGTGACTAATCTAATTTGTTTTTCTAAATTTAAAAATTTTAAGAATACTGATTTATTATTAAAAATAATTTTAATTAATTTAGAGGTTAATAATATAAAAATATTAGAGTAATTATATATATGTCAAAAATTTTAAAAGCTTTTTATTTATACGCATTTTTCTCTCTTGGATTGATTGCAAGTCTAATAATACTTCTTTTTATTGGAAGAATAACTTTCATAGAAAGTTTTTTAATTTGGGGGTTTAGTATATCCATTACTCTAATAATTACTCGGAATGATTTATCTTTCATATATAATTTAGAGAAAAATTTATCCCATAAGATAAAATTATTTGAAAAAAATCAACTCCCATCAACTGTATTTAATAACTTCTTAAATACAAACGTTTTAAATAATTTAGGTAGTAAGTTTTCTGCTGTTGAAGAAAATTATCAATCTAAACTAAATGAGTTTTTGAAAGAAATTAATCAAAGTTCTGTTTTAATCGATAGCCTGCCCATAGCTATCATCACCTTTTCTAAAGATTATAAAATTTCAAAAGCTAATAAAGTTACATTAGATATTTTTGGAAAAGAAATAATTAATTTTGATGTCCGTCATATATTCAGGCAACCTGATGTTGAAGACTTAATTGAAAATGTTTTGGTTGGCAGATCTAAAAATAAAAATATTACAATTGAAATATTTGGTCTTCCTCCACAAACCTGGTCTGTTCAAGTTTTAATTTTTTCAGATACTAAAGAAGAAATTGATAAAATGAAAAATTATCACAAAGATGAGCCAATTGGTGTAATCTTGATGGCAAATCAAACTCTAGAAAAACAACTTGAAAAAACAAGAGCCGATTTTATTGCAAATGTTAGTCATGAATTAAGAACACCATTATCATCAATTTTGGGCTATACAGAAACTTTGATGTCAAAAGCAGGAGAAGAAAAAACATTAAGAAAAAAATTTCTTAAAGTAATCGAAAAACAATCTAAGAGAATGAACAGGTTAGTTAGTGATCAGCTCTCACTTGCGAGAATTGAAACTAAAGAGCACGAAGTCCCAAAAAAAAGTGTAAATTTAAAAAAAATTGTTTTTGAAGTTTTAAGAACTTTTAATAATGAAATTAAGAATGACAAAATTAAAATTGACCTACAAATAAAAAATAGAACTAAAAACGTACAAGGAGACAAAGATGAATTATTTCAGGTTTTACAAAATTTATTGGAAAATGCGATTCGCTACGGTGGGAAAAAATGTGAAGTAATTATTTCATTAAGACAAGCTGAAACTAGACCAGCCAATCTTCCAAAAAATAGCTGGCCAGCTGTTTGCATTGAAGTATCAGATAATGGGCCCGGAATAGATAAGATTCATTTGGGAAGATTGACAGAGAGATTTTACAGAGTAGATACTTCAAGATCAAAAGAAATTGGAGGAACAGGTCTTGGATTAGCAATTGTTAAACATATAGTTAATAGACATAGGGGATGTTTAGTAATTGAGTCTGAACCAAGTATTGGAAGCAAATTTTCAGTATATTTAAGAGAGTATAAAACAAAATAAAACGTTTTAGTCTGTAATAAAAGTTTAATATTTCTGTAACATTAGTGAAGTGTCTTTTATTTAAAAAGTGATTCTTTTAAATAAATTAAACAAATTTGGAGATATAATAAATGTTAAATTTTAAGTCTACTTTGGGCTTGGTTTCTGCTGCAGCACTTGCTTTGACTGTTTCATCAGTAAATGCACGCGAAGGTAATCAAATCAGTATAGTTGGATCATCAACTGTGTATCCTTTTGCTACAATTGTAGCTGAAAAATTTGGTCAATCGAGTGGAAACCCAACACCTGTAATTGAATCAACAGGAACTGGTGGTGGTATGAAACTATTTTGTGCAGGTATAGGTCTGGAACATCCAGATGTAACAAATGCATCACGTGCGATGAAATCTAGTGAAGCTGAGGTTTGTGATTCTAATGGAATTGAGTACCAAGAATTTGTTGTAGGAAATGATGGACTTGCATTTTCAAACTCAAATGCAGCAATGCAATATAAAATATCAATTGCACATATATATGCCGCATTAGTTAATGAACTTCCTGGCGGTGGTACAAATGGAAATATTACTAATCTTCAACCTAATAATTTGACAACTTGGGACCAAGTAGATACATTTGTTGCCTCAAAAATGGGTTCTGCTAAGATAGGTCTTCCTGCACAACCTATTTCTATTATGGTGCCTCCTCCTACTTCTGGAACAAGAGATGCTATGGGATCACTTTTCATGAAGGCTGGAATGAAAAAATTAGGTTTAGAATCATATAAAAAATTACGTGAGGATGGTTTAGCTATTGAAATGGGTGAAAATGATAATCTTATCATTGAAAAGCTTGCCGCTGATGCAAATATGTTTGGTATTTTTGGCTATTCATTTTTTGATACCAATCGTGACAAGGTACAAGCTTCTGTGGTTGACGGTGTCGAATTAAATTTTGAAAATATTTCATCATATGCTTACCCAGGAGCAAGGCCTCTTTTCTTCTATGTTAAGAAAGCACACGTAGGAGTTGTACCAGGCTTAAAAGAATTTGTTTCTGAATTTATTTCAGAAAAAGCAATGAGCATGGATGGATATTTATATCCAGCTGGTTTGGTTCCATTATCAGATGCAGATTTTGCCACTCAAACAGCAAATCTTAATAATCTTTAATTAACTATATAGTTGCCGGTAAAGTTTGCCGGCAACTTTTTTTTGTTTTATAAGTTTCTGTAAATTCAAAATTCAAAATAAGATAAAATAATGACCTTTATAAATTTCTTTTTGTCGTTTTATGGTATTATTACAATTATACTTTTACTATCAATTTTAGGTTATTATTATTCAATAAAAATAGTTAGAAATCAAAGCTTAAAGCAAGATCTTTTACCTCATTCTCTTTTAAGCTATTATGGCTTTTATTCATTCATATGGATATTTTTCCCTTCAGCCATACTCTTAATATTATGGTCTTTATTCTCAAATCAGTTTATAGATAACCAATTTTTTAGCATTTTGGTAAATACTTACCCAAAACTTCCTGAAAGCTTTATATATTTAAAATTAGCTCAAATACAAAATATTTCATCTGGACTTCTTGATTCAAATGATGAAATCATGATTGGATTGGCTGATAGATATCTTGCTACTAAAAGTTTATCATTGAAGTTAAGATTTTTGTTTATTTTAATTTTTGTATTAATAGGGATTATTTATTCTTATTTTAGATTATCTCCGCTTCTAAAAGCTAGAATTCATATAGAAAATACTCTTAGAAAAACGTTTTTTGTAGCGGCTTTAGTGGCAATACTAACCACAATAGGCATTATTTCAGCTTTATTATTTCAAGCAGTTATTTTCTTTTCAGAGTATCCTATGCAGGATTTCTTTTTTGGTACACATTGGTCTCCAATGGTAGCCTTAAGAGAGGGTGCATCTGAAAAGTTTGCTGATGAAGATGTTGCTGGATCAACAGGATCGTTTGGAATGATACCTGTCATTTTAGGTACACTTTTAGTAGCATTCCTAGCAATGTGTGTTGCTATTCCTATTGGTCTATTTTCTGCAATTTATATGGCTGAATTTTCATCAGATAAAATAAGAAATATTATTAAGCCTACCCTAGAAGTATTAGCTGGAATTCCAACCGTTGTTTATGGTTTTTTTGCAGCTTTAACTGCGGCACCATTTTTTAAAAGTTTAGGATTACTAGTAGGCTTAGATGTTTCATCTCAAAGTGCTCTTGCTGCAGGCGTTGTTATGGGGATAATGATTATTCCATTCATATCATCTCTTTCTGATGATGTTATAAGAGCAGTTCCTCAATCACTCAGAGATGGAGCTTATGGTTTAGGAAGTACTAAGGGAGAAACAGTTACCCAGGTTGTTTTACCTGCAGCATTTCCAGGTCTTGTTGGTGCTTTTTTATTAGCTGTAAGTCGAGCAATTGGAGAAACAATGATTGTAGTAATGGCAGTAGGAGTGGCTGCTAAACTTACAATTAATCCATTAGAGAGCGTTACAACAGTAACAGTCCAGATCGTTATGCTATTAACTGGTGATAATGAGTTTGACTCAGTCAAAACCATGTCGGCATTTGCTTTGGGTATTACTCTTTTTGTAATTACTCTAATTTTAAATGTTGGTGCTCTAAGTGTTTCTCGAAGAGTTGGAGAAAGATATGAATAACCAAAATTATGAACAAGCTATAAGAAAAAGTTTAAAAAGAAGATACGCTAAAGAGTTTAGACTTAAATTATATGGTGTCCTAGCAATATCATTTGCATTGTCTTTTTTAGCCATTTTTTTGTATACAATATTCATCAATGGATACACAGCTTTACAACAATCTCAGACACTAGTTTCCATTCAATTACCATCAGAAAAAATATTAAATGAAGATGGAAAATTAGATATAAAAAAATCAAGGAACTTTAACTGGAGTGGGTTAGTTAAAAAATCATTTAGATCTTCTTTCCCAGAAGTTAATGAACAACTAGAAAAGAGAAATTTAAGTAGTTTAGTCTCTGAAAATGCAGGTTACCAATTAAGGTTGAAAGTGGAAAATGGATACTTTGAAATGGGCAGTAAAGTGCAAACCTGGATAAAAACTTCCGATGATGTAGATATGCTAATGAAGGGACATATGGACAGAAGTTCACCTGAAAAAAATCGTAGGTTAAGTGATAAGCAAATCGAATGGATAGACAAATTAAAAGAAGAAGGTAAATTAGATTTATTTTTTAATTCAACCTTTTTCACTAAGGCTGATTCAAGAGAACCCGAAAGTGCAGGAATTCTTGGTGCAGCAGTTGGGTCAGCTTTCGCTTTATTTATAACATTAATGCTGGCTTTACCTCTTGCTGTAATGTCAGCAATATATTTAGAGTATTTTGCTAAACCTGGTAAAATAACAGATTTCATTGAAGTTAATATTAATAATTTAGCTGCAGTACCCTCAATAGTTTTTGGACTTCTTGGACTTGCTGTATTTCTAGGTTTTTTTGGGATGCCTAGATCAGTTCCTTTAGTAGGGGGTATGGTATTAGCTTTAATGACTTTACCAACTATAATAATTGCAACCAGAGCATCAATTAGAGCGGTTCCTACTTCTATTAGAGATGCAGCTCTTGGTCTTGGAGCATCTAAAATGCAAACTGCAACAGACCATATCTTACCTCTTGCAGCTCCTGGGATTTTAACTGGAACTATTATAGGTATGGCTCAAGCATTAGGCGAAACAGCACCACTTCTCATGATTGGAATGGTAGCATTTATAGTTGATGTTCCAGATACTATAACTTCACCTGCAACAGCTCTACCTGTTCAAATTTTTATGTGGTCTGATAGTGCAGAACGAGCATTTAGTGAGAGAGCTTCCTTAGCAATTATGGTTCTATTAGTGTTTTTAATATCAATGAACATTGCCGCAGTTTTTTTAAGAAAAAAATATGAAACTAAATGGTAAAGTATAGGTAAGTTAATGGAAGAAAATAGTGAGATAAAAATCGATGCACAAAATGTAAATGTTTTTTATGCAGATAAACAAGCCATTGATAATGTTTCTTTAAAAGTCGAAAAATCTAAAATTACTGCTTTAATTGGTCCTTCAGGATGTGGAAAATCTACTTTCCTTAGATGTATTAATAGAATGAATGATGTAATCCCGTCATGTCGTGTTAAGGGTAAAATTTTAGTTGATAAAATTGATGTAAACAATCCTGAATTAGACCCTGTCTTTCTTAGAGCAAGAGTTGGGATGGTTTTTCAAAAACCAAACCCATTTCCAAAATCAATTTTTGATAATATTGCATATGGGCCTAGAATTCATGGTTTGACTAATAGTAAGAGCGAATTAGATGATATTGTGAAAGAGAGTTTGGTAAGAGCGGGACTATGGGCGGAGGTTTCAGACAGATTATTTGATCAAGGTACTGGTTTATCAGGAGGACAGCAACAAAGACTTTGTATCGCTAGAGCGATAGCAGTTAACCCAGAAGTTATTCTAATGGATGAACCATGTTCTGCTTTGGACCCTATTGCAACTGCAAAAATTGAAGAATTGATGATGAATTTATCACAAAACTACACGATTGTAATTGTAACACATTCTATGCAACAGGCTGCAAGGATTTCTCAAAAAACAGCTTTTTTCCACTTAGGAGAATTAATTGAGATGGACACTACAGATAAAATCTTTACTAATCCAAATAATCCAAAAACTCAAGATTATATTACTGGAAGATTTGGTTAAAGGAGGGCTAATGATTAAACATACTCTAAGTAACTTTGAAGAAGCGCTTACAGACTTAAAGTCAAGCGTTTCAAAAATGGGTGGTCTTACTGAAAAGTTATGTAAAGACGGATTATCCGCATTTATTTCTTCAAATGAAGATATGGTTGATAATTGCAACCAACAAGATAAAATTATTGATGCTGCAGAAAGATCTATAAATAATCAGACTGTTAAACTATTGGCATTACAAGCTCCAATGGCTATTGATTTAAGAATGATAATATCTTCACTTCAAATTGCAACGTGTTTAGAAAGATGCGGGGATTATGGTCGAAACCTAGCTAGAAGATCTGATCTTATGTTATCAGAAGCTTCTCCATCTTTATCTTCAGGAATGAAAAGATTAGGTGATACAGCAATATTAAGTTTGCATAATAGTCTGAATGCTCACGCAACTGGCAATGTGGAACTTGCAAAACAAATTTGCTCAGACGATACAGAAATAGATAAAATTTACCTTTCTATTTTTAGTAAATTAATTAAAGAAATAAGAGATGTATCTGAGGAAAGAATTTCTCAAGTTTCTCAAATGTTTTTATCAGCTAAAAACATTGAAAGAATAGGTGATCAAGCAACTAACATAGCTGAATTAATAATTTTTGCTGAAACAGGTGAGTTTATAGAAGATACAAGGGTTAAGATTGATGAAAGTTCATTGTAAACTTATGGAAATATTATGAATGATAAAAAAATACTAATTGTCGAAGACGACAAAGATATAATTTCTTTAATTGAATATAATCTCAAATTAGCAGGATTTAATGTATTGGTATCAAATGATGGAGAAAATGGTTTACTCATAGCCAAAGAAGAAAAGCCTGATCTTATTTTGTTAGATTGGATGTTACCAATACTATCAGGAATTGAAATACTTCAAAGGCTTAAAAATAATAAAGATACAAAATCTATCCCTATAATTTTCATCACTGCAAAGGGAGAAGAAAGTGACAGAATCCGAGGCTTAGATACTGGAGCAGATGATTATATTATAAAGCCTTTTAGTCCTAAAGAGCTTATTGCAAGAATTAAAGCTAATCTTAGAAGAGGTAAGTTATTACCAGATGAAAAAATAAAATGTAGTGATGTTGAAATTGATTTAGTAAGCAAGAGAGTAAAAAGAGGGAATAAAATTATACACTTAGGACCTACTGAATTCAAATTATTACTTCATCTTTCAAAAAATCAAGGCCGAGTATTTAGCAGGGATCAACTTTTAGACGCTGTATGGGGAAACGATGTTTATGTTGAACAAAGAACAGTTGATGTCCATGTTAGAAGACTTAGAAAGGCACTCAACATAGGAGAACTTCCTAGTATTATAAGAACAGTTCGGTCTGAAGGTTATTCAGTTGAAGAACCTAATATAACTAACTCTTAATTAGCTGGATGATTTTCTTTTATAAAGCCTTTTAAAACGGATAAAGCTTGGTCGGCTTCTTCCAATAAAATCATATGTCCACAATTTTTTATTACTTCTACCTCAGAATTATCTATTGCTTGGGCAAGCTTTTTTCCTTCTTTAAGAGGACACATTTTATCTTTATCACCAAGAATATTAATTGTTGGACATTTAACATTTTTTGCAGCGTCTAATCCATTTTTGTAGTTATCACATGCCCTAAAATCTACACCTAAAACTTTTACTGAGCCATTTTTGACTATTGTTCCACCCAGATTCATGTGGTGTAATCCAGGCACTGGATGACCACCAAAATGGCCACCAGGTCCATGAGCCCAATCCATCATTAAATCTACAGCCTTATTATTTCCATCTTCCGCAAGACTTAATAATTCTGGGTTCATAGGTATGGCACTAGCACCACCCATTAAACTAAGTGACTTTATCTTTTCAGGGTATCTTGAGGCACATTCTATAAGAACTAAGCATCCTTGAGAATGACCTATTAGAGATGCTTCTTTATATCCAACGGAAGTAATTACATCCGAAATCCAGTCTGCCATATCTTCAATCGATTTAAGAGCAGGTCCTTCAGAAGCACCATGGCCAGGAAGGTCTATAGCTAAAACACTATAACCATGAAAGGCAAAATAGCGTGTTTGCAAAACCCAGGTTATATGACTTAGTCCACTCCCATGAACAAATATAAGCAACGGCTTTTTTTTATCAAAGGGTTGACCACCTGTGGAAGCGAAAACTTCTTTATTATTTACCTGAAATTTCATTCTGCTGCCTTTAACTGTGATCTCTTCGCAGCCCTAAAACCGTTATCAAAGTCATTGATGATATCTTGGACATCCTCAATACCTACTGAAAATCTTATCATATCTTCGGTAAGACCAGCGTTTTTCATAGTTTCACCATCCATCTGAGCATGTGTTGTTGATGCTGGGTGAATAACCAATGTTTTAGAATCACCTACATTGGCAAGATTGGATGCTAGTTTTACAGCATTAATGAACGCTTCGCCAGCTTGTCTTCCCCCTTTAACACCAAAGGCAATCATAGAACCTGCTCCTTTAGGAAGCATTTTCTTTGCAACTTCATGATCAGGGTGATCGGGAAGATCAGGATGTGAAACCCATTCAACGCCATCATGGTTTGAAAGATATTCCAGCATAGTTTTGGCATTTGACAAATGTTTGTCCATTCTCACTGATAAAGTTTCAATGCCTTGCAAAATGTTAAATGCATTTGTTGGGCTCATGCAAGGTCCCATATCTCTCATCCCTTCAGCCCTTGCTCTCATGGTAAAAGCAACTGGACCAAATTCTTCTGCGAAAGATAGTCCATGATAACCAGCATAAGGTTCAGTCATGGTTGGAAACTTATCATTTTGTTGCCAATCAAACTGACCGCCCTCAACGATTATACCGCCCATTGACGTGCCGTGACCGCACATCCATTTTGTTAGGGAATGAACTACAATATCAGCACCAAAATCAAGTGCTCTGCATAAATAAGGCGTATTGAAAGTACAATCAACCATTAGAGGAATACCTGCACTATGTGCAATATCTGCAACTTTTGGGACATCCATAATTTCTAAGCCTGGATTTCCAATTATCTCACCAAAAATCATTTTTGTATTTGGTTGAATTGCTTTTTTGAAGCCTTCTGTATCACCTGGTTTTACAAATGTCGTCGTAATACCAAAACGGGGCAGTGTTAACCTTAATAAATTGACTGTTCCACCGTATAATTGTGACGAGGCAATAATATGGTCACCTGAATTTACTAAAGTCATAATTGCCAAAAAAACAGCACTTTGCCCTGAAGCTGTAGCTATGGCCGCCGTTCCGCCTTCTAAAGCACACACTCTCTCTTCTAAAACACCGACCGTAGGATTGGATATTCTACTATAAATATGACCGCCCTGTTCTAAATTAAACAGCGCAGCAGCATGATCTGTATCATTGAATACATAAGATGTAGTTTGATAAATTGGTACGGCGCGTGAACCGTAATTTTTATCGGGTTGATGCCCTCCATGAAGACTCACTGTATCAAATTTATAAGTAGTCGGATCCATATCTTCTCCTCTAATTTGCAAAAAATAAACTGATTATTCTAAAATTTTTTTATTTTTTACATGTATTAGAAAATAAAATCCAGACAAAACTTGCACTAAATTTTAAATCATCTTTTCAATCTTCTTTTCCTTTTAACTCTTCCTAAATTTTCATTTTGATCATCTAAGTTTTTCCATGGAATACCCAATTCATCTTTAATTCTGTTAAAACTTACTTTTGTATTCTTATGAAAAGGAATACTTGGCCACGCAAATAACGCATTTTCAGTATCGACTGCATCTCTGATTGCTTTAATATGTTCTGAAGTTGTTCCACAGCAACCTCCAATTATGTCAGCACCAGCATCTCTTGAAAGTATTGCGTATTTAGCCATTAGCTGAGTGGTGCCTTTATAGATTATTTCATCATTAAAAAATTCAGGTATTCCACAATTTCCTTTTGCGATAAGAAGAATATCCTCAGGAAGAGCCGATTTTAATTCTTTTAGAGAGACGATTAGTTCAGCGGGACCTACGCCACAGTTAGCACCTATGGCAATAGGTTTATAACTCCTTCCACACACATGATTTACAAAATCTTGGGGTGTTACACCCATCATTGATCTTTTAGCTGTGTCGAAAGACATGGTTATTGCTGAATTTATGCCTGCTTTTTCAGCTCCGTTAAGAGCAGCGTCAACCTCATCTAAAGAGGATAAAGTTTCAATCCATAGCAGATCTGCTCCACCATCCTTCAAAGCTTTTGCTTGTTCATAAAAAATCTCTGTGCCTTTTTGAATTGTTAATTCGCCAAGAGGCTCAAAAAGTTCACCAGTAGGACCAACGGAACCCGCAACTAAGATTTCACAGTGTTGATCTGTTCTAAACTTAAGTGCCGCATCTTTTGCTATTTGTGCTGCCTTTTTGTTTATAGAATAAACATTTTTTTCTTCATTATGAAGTTTTAATCGACACGAAGTTCCTCCAAAGGAATTTGTTAGAATAATATTAGATCCAGCTTCAATAAACTCCTTGTGCAGGCTTGATACATATTCTGGTTTTAAAATATTCCATAGCTCTGGTGGATCACCCGTTTCAAGACCTTTTGAGAAATAATTTGTTCCAGTTGCTCCATCAGCGATTATTGTTCCAACAATGGATTTGATATCGTTAAGTATATTTTCTGTCATGGTTAAATCTCCGATTTAGTGCTTTGAACATTATGTTCTGGGGCACAATTTGCAGTATAAATTCCCAACTCGTTTAGGTGAGTTAAGCCAAAAAAAATTCTGTACAGCCTAAGACTGGACAGAACCCTTTCTTTTAGCTGAACTTTTATAAGCGCCCGCAAGCTGATTTCAAATCGGCGCATACTTTTATTAAAACATATTTTAACTGTGGGATCAATCCCACAAATTAAATTAATTTTCTATATTTTTTAAAATTAAAAATAAATTCTAAATACACATAATTTAATACTATAAGTTGTGTGTGTTTTTTTGTTTGCACTAAATGTAGTAATAATTTAATAATTAATAAATAAGATAAATATATTCAAAATTTTGGAGAAATAAATGAAGACTGATGAAATAGCAAAAAATAATTGCGTTATTCTTCCATTTAAGAAAAAGAAACTTGATACTAATTATAATTCAAGTATTGCTATACTTTTGGCCGTTGATATTGACTGTGAAAAAAATGATATTCCAGAAGAACTCATCACACAATTAATTGAAAAAAAATTAAATGCTACAGTCTTGCATGTTGAATATATTGATAGTGATATTGACAGAGAAACCGAAGAGATTGTGCTTAAGTCAGTGAACGACAATAGTCCAAAGTGATTTTTGATAATTTAAGCTCTAAAATCAAAATTTTTAAACTCACAATTCCATATAAACCTCAGTTTAACTTTAAACAAATTTTAAATCTTAAAAATTAATTTATAAGATACTTATAGCTTTAACTTTTATCGGAGAACTCAATATGAAAATTGGTTTTATTGGCTTAGGTAATGTTGGAGGAAAGTTATCTAGAAACTTATTAAGAAAGGGTTATGAACTTACAGTTCTAGACCTAAATAAAGAGTTATCTCATGATTTTATTAAGAAAGGCGCTCAATGGGGTAAAAATCCAAAACAGATGGCCTTATCATGCGATATGATTATTACCTGTCTTCCTTCACCTGAGGCATGTTCAAAAGTTATGGAAGAAGAGAACGGAATTTTAGCTGGTTTATCAGAAGGAAAAATTTGGGCTGAAATGTCAACAACCGATGCGGATGAAGTAAAACGTGTCTCAGAGCTGGTAAAAAGTAAGGGAGCGGAGCCTATTGATTGTCCGGTATCCGGAGGATGTCACAGAGCAGCAACTGGCAATATTTCGATATTTGCAGGCTGTGATCGCAAAACTTTTGAGAAAGCGTTACCTGTTCTTAAAACTTTAGGCCGGCGAATACTCCATACTGGGGACGTTGGCTCGGCTTCAATATTAAAAGTTGCTACTAATTATCTAGCAACGACAAATCTAATATCAATTTGTGAGGCTCTCATAACATGTAAAGCTGCAGGTCTAAACTTAAACACTACATTTGAGGCTTTTAAAATTTCTTCAGGCAATTCATTTGTTCATGAAACCGAAGGACAAGTTATATTAAATGGCTCCCGTGATATTAACTTTACTATGGATCTTGTTTTAAAAGATATCGGTCTCTTCGATGCAATTGCTAAGAAAAATAATATCCCCTTAGAGATATCGCCTCTAATCAACAAAATATTTGAAGACGGACAAGAAAAATATGGCCCTAGGGAATGGTCACCGAACATCATAAAGCGATTAGAAGATGCAACTGGTATTTCAGTTTTAGCGCCAGGCTTTCCATCTGATATTATTGATACAGAAGTTGAAGAAGAAGGATACGAGGTGAAACCAACTGGAAGTCATTAAAATGCGGACAATCTGAAGAGCAGTTGTCCGCATTTAATTATTTAAAAGAAGTTAGCCGTTAATTTCCGCTATAATTTCTCTTTGCACCTCATTTGCTTGATCATTTAAATCTTGCATCACGGATTTTGGATCTTTACCACTAAGCAAATCAGCAACAGCATCTTTCATCATACCACGAACTTCTTCATATGAAGCAGCTGGAGGTGTTTCTGAACCTGCTGTTGGCATCAAATCTCTTACAATGTCAAACTGAGGATTTTTTGCACGATAATCGCCCAATAAATCTAATGTTGATAACCTAACAGGAGTATAGTTAGTCAATGTTACAAACTCAGCAAGGTTTTCATTTTTAAGAAAGTTTTGAAGCCATAGCCAAACTGCAACTTGCTTTCTTTTATCATCTTTTTTAGTGATTCCAAAAGATGGTCCATATAGATTGGCCCTTGGCTTTGTAGTTGCATGTGGGACTGAATAGATTGACCAGTTAAAATCCGCACCCTTGGATATAGCCTTACCATAATAAGGCAAGCCTGAAGATGAACCTGTTGTAAATAAAACTCTTCCGTTTCCAAAATCTGTCTGCTCACCATATTTTTCAGTGGCAGCAGCAAGACAACCTTCAGCTGCCATTTCAGAAATAAGAGTTGCCGCAGCCATTGCTTCCTTCGAATCCAAAGAATAAGTATTGGTGTGTTTATTCATCGTATCACCGCCCATAGCTAAGATTACAGAACCCAATCGCGAAGCATCTGTTCCAAAGGACCAACCCATAGGTGAAGCCGAAGTATCAACTGCTTTTGAAAAGGGTTGTTTTGAAGCTTTACAGGCGGCTTTTTTGAATTCACTTGGTGATTTAGGAATTTCAGAATAGCCCAGTTCTTTTAGCCAATCCATATTTGCGTATAAAACTTCCATTGATCTTCTGAGTGGAAAACCTAATCTTTGACCTCCAAAATCTGCCGCTATATCTTGTCCAAGAAAACCCGCAGGGATATCACTCATAACTTCAGCCGGCAAAGCCCATTTAGCTGAGTTTACTAAATCATTCATGTCCATCAAACTATCTGCTCCAGGCATGTTCCAATTAGCTAATTGGTTTTGATAACCAATTGACATATCAGGTAATTCATCCGTGCCTATTAGATTAACAAACTTAGTATTGATTTCTCCGTAGTGTCCTGCACTGACTGCTTTAATAGTAATCCCATAAGAATTGGACTTGTTAAATTCTTCAGTCATTTTATCCATAAAGGCCACTTGGCTATCTCTATTGACTCTGTACCAAACAGTTGCTTCCGCACCTGTAGGGTCTACACTTTCATACGATTCGGCTAAAGCTGTAGCGATAAAACCAAAAACTAAAAATGTAGCTAATATTAGTTTTTTCATTGTATTTCTCCTAGTTTTCTAAGCGTTCGTGATAATTTAGTTTTATGAGTAAGCATATAATTCAAATTATATTACAAGCTTATGAAATTTTAAAAATTAATAAAGAAATTATAAAAAAATTATAACATTTTTTTAAATTAGACTTTAATCTGGTAAATTTAATTTTTACTTTATACCTACTCTTGATGCTGAGCTAATAAAGAGTCTGGAGCCAAAAATATAAACAATCAAAACGGGTATAACTGTGATCATAGCACCTGCCATAAGTAATTGCAGTTCAGTACCTTGATCTCTGTTAAAAGAGTCTAAGCCAACAGGTAAAGTAAAATGACCTCTCTCATCCAGTTGAGTTAAACGGGGCCACATAAATGAATTCCAAGACCAAATAAATGAAAGCATACCTATAATAGAAAAAGCTGGAAGATTTAATGGTATGGCAACTCTTGTAAAATATTGAAAATGGGATGCACCATCTAACCTAGCTGCTTGCCAAAGTTCCTCTGGCATTTGTTTAAAGAACTGACGAAAAAGAAATATTGAATAAGCGTTTCCCAGAAACGGTACGATCATAACAGTGTAGGTGTTAAGCCAAGTTTTACTATTGAATTCTTTTAAAACAAGTTGGCGTGAAGTTTCTGAGAAGAAAACTAATACAAAAATTATTACAGACATAATACATATTATTGAAGTTATAAGTCTCGATAAGTTGATTTCATGTTTTAATTTTGAGTTTACTAAAACACAGACTGTATAAATCCATATAAATAAAACTAGTGAAATCATAGCTAAAGTTATTATGTTCATAAATTCTATAGGTATTATTCTTCCGAGGATTATTTGATACAACGGTGAAATTAAAACGGCTTCGGGAACCATAAGTGTAACTAAAACGAGAATAAATACTAGTTGACGACCGCTTATATTTATTACTGCAAAAGCATATCCTGCTAATGAACAAATAATCAATTGGCCAAATACAGTGCATACAGTAATTATAACTGAGTTCATAAAATAATTTGAAAATTTAGCCTGGTCCCAAGCTAGGCTATAATTACCTACCCTAATTTCTGATGGGAGGATAATCTGGGTGTTAATTGCCTCTCCAAGAGACATAAATGAAACAGAGATCATATAGAAAAATGGAAGCAAAGATAGTACAGCAACTATAATTAATGTTGAATATCTTCCAAATGGAAATTCAAGAAATTTAAATGAAGTCATCATTAATCACCATAACTTTGTTTGTGATTAAAAAGAGTAAATTGAGAAATTGTTAAAAGCATAATCAAAACAAATAAAATAATAGCTAAAGATGATGAATAACCAAATTTTCCTAATTGTATTTGACTCCAAATTTCAATTGATCCTGTATGAAGTGTCTCATTAACTGTATTCCCCAACATCACATATATATGAGTAAAAGCCTGAAATGTTCCGATTAAGCCCGTTATCACAAGAAAGAAAATCACCGGAGTAAGCAACGGCATAGTAATATATCTAAACGTTTGCCATGCTGTAGCTCCTTCAAGGTCTGCAGCCTCATAAAGATCATTGGGTATAGCTGTTAAACCTGCTAAAAGAATAACAGCATTGTATCCCGTATATGACCAAATACCAAATATTATAGCTGTAATCATACCAAGAGAAGGTCCAGCAATTAAACCACTTAATTCAATGCCAAATATATATTCTGTGATAGGTGTTGTATCTGAAATCCACCGAAGAGGATCCATACCAAATTTGGATAAAACCTGGTTGCTTAAAGAAGATTCTCTTGCTCCAAAAATAAGCGAGAAAACTGACGCCATTGCAACTATAGGAGTTACGTATGGTAAAAATATCACGAACCGAAATGCTGAAAACCCTTTTAATCTTTTGTATAAAGAAAAGGCAATAAGCAAACCAAGACTTACTTGTATAGTAACTGTTCCTATAGAGTAAAAAACAGTGTTTATAAGAGAGTTTAAAAAATCCTCATCTCCAGTTGCTATCATCTTTGTCCAATTAACTGAAATTATCTGGATAACAGCATATAAAATTATAAACCCTAAAATTCGCCAAAAAATATTACGCTTAACTTTGTAAGTTATACCCCCTAATAAAAGTATTAATGCAAAAAAAATCATTAATGCAGATCCATACAAAGCTTTTGCATGACCCTTAATAAGGCTTAATTGTTGATCTACATCTCCTCTGCGATCTAAAAACATCTCAGACTTTAAATCTAGAGCCCAATCTAAATTGAGTTGGAAAGCTTCTACAAAATAGCTTAGTTGAAGTCCTCTCCAAATTGAAGCTAGGACTATTACAGACAATAAAGTTGATAATAATACATAAACTTTATTTGTTGGAAGATGTTTCCAATTTTTAAAAATCATCCATAGAGCTATAATTATTCCAAGAATACCAAGAATAAATATTATTCCACATGTAAGATCTCCAATGGCTTTTTCATAATTAGCAAACCCAACAAATCTTCCTTGAACAGGACGCCATCTAAACAACGACATGTATAAAGCCAGACAAATTGGGACAATACCAAACCCAATTAATAAACCAACACCTGGTATAAGGAAAAAAAGCCCTGAAAAAATATCATTGAAGTTTCTAGTTGATAAATTCCTAAACTTAAACATCACTCTTTCCAGTTAAGTATTGTTCTGCTTCATTAACTAAATCTTGCGTGGCTTCTACGCATCTGCCTAATTGAGCCCAGTAACTAGGATTAAGCTCAATATTAAAAGTAGTTTGATAATTAGGTTGAATACTTTTAATAATTTCACTCCACGGAATATCTCCATCTCCAACAGGAAGATGCAAATCACCAATACCTAATGCCAATGCTTCGGATGGTGTAAATGGTTTAACATTTATATCTGGAACGCCAAAACTATCATGGACATGCCAGTGTTTTGAAGATTTACCAAATTCTAATGCATGAGGCATAAAATTCTCTTTGTACGCTTTGCAAGCTATATACCCATGACTAACATCAAAACATCCATGGACAAATGGATGGTTAATTTTTTCAATTTCTTCGGTTAATTTAATGGGCAATGCAGTGTGAGCTCCTTTAAAGAACGGGAAAATATTTTCTATATAAATTTTAATTTCAGACAACCCTGATTTATCCGCTAGAGTTTTATAAAAATCTCTCTGTTTCGAATATCTTTGACTTAAATTACTGCTGTTTTCAGTTTCGCAAAATCCTGTATGAAAGATAATACCTTCTACCTCAAGAGCTTTGCCCAGATTTATGTAAGATAAAGCCATTTCCATATAGAGATCCAAATTATCTTTATGATCTAAGAAATTTATTGTTAAAGGTCCATGTATAGTAACATCTCCTTTATAGGTGGTAAGAGCTTTAGCAATATTACTAACTCTTTCAGGAATAAGATCGCCTTTAATTAAAAGATCTTGAGCAAAACACATTAATTCCAAATTATCTGGATTGTAGAGATTCACCTCAGCAATTCTATCTTCTATATCACTCCCATCTTGATTTAAGCTTCTAACTGAAATACCAATTTTAGGTTTCATCACTTTTTACTCTTTCACGAAAATGATTGTTTATCCTTAAAATTACTTTGCTATAAATTTATTAAATATATTATTTGTTATTTTCTTCTAATAATTGATACGCTGCCTTTGCTATTTGGATAGAGCGTCCACCAGACAAACAAAAGGCGAAAATAGGTTTTGGAGAATTCTTTAAAACTAAAGAAAAATTCTCAACATCTTCTATAGTTAACTGTCCAGGGTAGAATGGTATAAAGTGCATATCTAATCCATCTGAATTATCTGAACTTTTCAATTCTTCAAAATCGGTCTGATCAGGACCTTCTTTATCTGGCCTGTTACATACTATTGTTTTAAAACCCATTTTAGTTAGTTCAGGAATATCCTCTACTCCTATTTGATTGCCTACATACAAGTCATCATTAAGTTTCTTCATTTTTTCCTTCACAAATAATTTTCTTATTATTGAAAACATCTTTTAAAGTTTATTTACTGGTATTTTGATATAATTTACACCATTATCTTCTTCTTCGGGCATCTCGCCTGCCCTCATATTAACCTGTGTTGCAGGAATAATTAGTTTGGGCATATTAAGTGTAGCATCTCGAGCTTCACGTATCTGAACAAACTCATCTTCAGAAACTCCATCTTTAACATGAATGTTTTTTTCTCTTTGTTCTAATACGGTTGTTTGCCAAGCTACTTCTCTTCCACCGGGGCCATAATCGTGACAAATAAAAAGTTTCGTTGCTTCGGGGAGTTCTAAAACTTTCTTAATAGAGCGAAATAATGTTCTTGCACATCCTCCAGGGAAATCAGCCCTAGCGGTACCTCCATCTGGCATAAATAAAGTATCCCCAACAAAGGCTGAATCCTCTATCACATGGACCATGCATGCTGGAGTATGACCAGGAGTGTGAATGGTCTTAGCGTTGAGAGTTCCAATTTTATATGTGTCCCCATCTTTAAAAAGACGATCAAATTGACTGCCATCACGTTGAAATTGAGTTCCTTCATTAAAGATTTTGCCAAATGTATCCTGAACCATCTGTATCTCTTCACCTATCCCTATTTTACCGCCAACTTCTTCTTGAATATAAGGAGCAGCTGATAAATGATCCGCATGAACATGTGTTTCTATAATCCATTCAAGATTTAATTTTTCTTTTTTTAAAAATTCTATGATTTTATCAGCATTTTCTGTTGAGGTTCTACCTGATGATAAATCAAAATCAAGAACTGCGTCTATAACAGCACAGCTTTTATTTGAAGGGTCTTGAACTATATAACTTATTGTTCCGGATGCATTATCATGAAATGCTTTTACAATGGGTGTTAGCATTATTATCCTCTTTGATAGGTCTTATTATAAAATATTATTAATATTTTTGATCACATTATTGAAAAAAATCAACACTCAACTTGAACTATATTCATATTCATTATAAAAATCGTATCAAAATAATATACTATTAAAATAAATTATTAACTTTTAGCTGCAATGAATAAATAAAAGTTTTAAAACTTATCTAATTTGAGGTTACTATTATGGGTAATATTGGACATTATATAAATGGTAAAAAAATTGAAGGAACTTCAGGGAATACAAAACCTGTCTTCAATCCTGCAACGGGCACTTCTGAAAAAAGTGTCTGTCTGGCAAGTGAAGATGAAGTTAATATTGCTGTTGCTTCATCTAAGGAAGCCGCAAAGGATTGGGGTAACCAGCCGCCACTTCGTAGGGCGCGTGTTTTAGATAAATTTAAGTATATTATCGATGAAAGACGTGAAGAGCTAGCACGATGCATAAGTTCAGAACATGGTAAAACACATGAAGATGCTCTTGGTGAAGTAACTAGAGGACTTGAAGTTGTAGAATTTGCCGTTGGTGCACCTCATCTTTTAAAAGGTGATTATACGGAAAATGTGGGCTCCGAAGTTGATAGTTTTAACGTAAGACAACCCCTAGGAGTTGTTGCCGGCATTACACCCTTTAATTTCCCAGCCATGGTTCCAATGTGGATGTTCCCTATTGCCTTAGTTTGCGGTAATTCATTTATTCTAAAACCATCAGAAAGAGACCCTTCCGCTTCCTTACTTATTGCAGATTGGCTGACTGAGGCAGGGCTTCCTGATGGGGTCTTTAATGTAATACAAGGAGATAAAGTAGCGGTCGATGGATTGCTGAATCACCCAGATGTTAAATCAATAAGCTTTGTGGGTTCTACGCCTATAGCAAGATATATTTATACCACTGGAACTTCTACCGGCAAGAGAGTTCAAGCTCTCGGTGGAGCAAAAAATCATATGGTAATCATGCCTGATGCAGATTTAGATATGGCAGCAAATGCTGTTATGGGGGCTGCTTACGGTTCTGCAGGTGAGAGATGTATGGCAATTTCGGTTGCTGTACCCGTTACGGATAAGGTGGCAGACGCTCTCATTAAGAAGTTAACACCAAAGATTGAGGCTTTAAAAATTGGTCCTTCAGTAGACCCTGAAGCTGAGATGGGACCATTAATTACAAGTGAGCATCTGGCAAAAGTAACGGGTTTTATAAATACTGGAGTCGAAGAAGGCGCAAAATTAGTAGTTGATGGAAGAGACCGAAAATCTGAAATGCAAGGCTATGAAAACGGATATTTCATAGGAGGCTCTCTGTTTGATAATGTTACTCCCGATATGTCCATATATAAAAATGAAATATTTGGACCTGTTCTTTCGGTAGTAAGAGCTCAAGATTACAGAGCAGCTGTAGATATTATTCATGGTCATGAATACGCAAATGGTGTTGCTGTTTTTACTCGTGATGGTGATGTAGCAAGAGGTTTTTCAAACGAGATTGAAGTAGGTATGGTTGGGATAAATGTTCCTATACCTGTCCCAATGGCATTCCATAGTTTTGGAGGTTGGAAATCATCTTTGTTTGGTGATCATCATATGCATGGAATGGAAGGCATCCGATTTTACACTCGTCTAAAAACAACTACCGTGAGATGGCCAAAAGGTCAGAGAGCAGATCCTCAGTTTACAATGCCAACATTGGGTTAAAATAAATTTAGTTAGGAAAACTCAGGTCCTTCAACATATTTTGGATCGAACGGTTCTCTAGAAAAGAGCTCTTGGATCATAGGTTTAAAATAGTCGAGTGATTTTGTAGGATAATCAGGGTCAAATGACATTTGATCCCAATCTCTGCAGAATTTATCACAGGTTTCAAACCATTTATGATTTCTATAATTTTCACGAAGCTCTTTGTTGATACCTATTTCTTTACCGCTATAATCCTTCGGACCAAAATAATACATTTGCATTAGACCATGCATAGAAACAACCCATGTAACTTCTTCTCTAACATACGGTCTGATTATAGTAGCAGCAAGTTGAGAATGATTTGCTGGAGCTAGATCATCTCCTAAATCATGGATTAAAGCTGCCATAATAAGCTCAATATCTGCTCCGTCTTCTTCTGCTCGAGTTGCAGATTGCAAAGAATGTTGAAATCTACTTATTTTATAACCTGACAGAGTATTATCTAAATCCTTCAATGATTTCATAATTCTATCGGGCAACAACTTAGTAAAAGCAACTTCTCCTTTATGAAGAAATTCATAGTCTTCTGGTGTCCCCTCATCCATTCTAATAAAACTAACTGTATCCATTATATATTTCTCCAATATAGGGAATCATAAAAAACTCTCATAATTAAATATGGCAGAAAATTTACCTGATTTCAAATATAGTTATATAAATTAAAAAAATATTAAAAAAATTTAATTTCATGCTTTGAAAAAACAATAAAATAGTCAATATGGAATAATAAAAAGTTTTGAAATGGATATAGATTTAAATGAATAATGAAAACAATCAGAATATAGATAATGAAGAAATTAATACCCTACCATCGCATGCTAGAGTTGTTGTTATAGGAGGAGGAGCGGTAGGATGCTCCGTTCTCTATCATCTAACATTACACGGGTGGAAGGATGTTGTTTTATTAGAAAAAAATGAACTAACATCTGGTTCAACATGGCATGCTGCAGGTAATTGTCCAAATTTTGTTGGCTCTTGGACAATGATGAAAATGCAGTCTTACTCAACAGAACTCTACAGAAAATTGGGAGATTTAGTTGATTATCCAATGAACTATCACGTAACAGGAGCTATCAGACTTGCCCATTCCAGACAGCGAATGGAAGAATTTAGACATGTGGATGCTATGGGTAAACAAATGGGAGTAGAATTTGAGATGCTATCAAACTCTCAAATTAAAGAACTGCATCCTTTTATTGAAACGCATGACCTTGAAGGCGGCCAATGGGATCCTTTAGACGGAGATATTGATCCTGCACAATTAACACAAGCTCTTGCAAGAGGAGCAAAAAATGGAGGTGCTAAAATAATTCGTTTTTGTCCAGTTACAGATGTTGAGAGAATTAATGATGAGTGGGCTGTTTCAACTCCAAAAGGTAAGATTACATGTGAGATTGTAGTCAATGCTGCTGGTTATAGAGCCGCAGAAGTAGGCAGAATGTTTGGCCGTGATGTACCATGCGTATCAATTGCTCATCAATATCTTATCACTGAACCTATTCCAGAACTTGAAGCTTTGCCTCACCAAGTTCCATTGGTTCGTGATCCGGATAGTTCTTATTATTTAAGACAAGAAAAACATGGCCTTCTTCTAGGACCTTATGAAAAAAATTGCCGGGCACATTGGGTAACAGAGGATGACCCCATGCCTGATGATTTTTCATTTCAATTGTATAATGATGATTTGGAAAGATTGGAATGGTATATTGAAGATGCGTGTAAACGTGTTCCAATATTAGGAAGTGTTGGTATTACAAGAGTTGTAAATGGTCCTATCCCCTATACTCCAGATGGACTGCCTTTATTGGGTCAAATGCCGGGAGTGGCTAATGCCTTTGAAGCTTGTGTCTTTACATTTGGAATTGTTCAGGCAGGTGGGGCTGGGAAATTATTATCAGATATAATAGTTGAAGGAGAGTCTGAGACAGATTCGTGGGCTGTTGATCCCAGAAGATATACAAATCACGTTGATCA
>JBJLFF010000034.1:0-20007 GCA_045565515.1 Puniceispirillales bacterium (SeqCode) | reverse complement strand
CAAATGAAGATATTAATTCTAACCTAAAAAGCATCAAATCAATTTTTGAAAAATATTTGTATTTTGGTGATAAACAAACCGATGCGATTATGATAGATAATTCTGATTGGCTTGATAGATTGGACCTTATACCTTTTTTAAGGGATTACGGAAAGTATTTCTCAATTAATAGATTACTTGGAATGGAATCTGTTAAACTAAGGCTTGAAAGAGAGCAGCCTCTATCATTTTTAGAGTTTAATTATGCAATACTACAGGCTTATGATTTTCTTGAGCTAAATCGAAAGTTTAATTGTCAGCTTCAAATGGGCGGATCAGACCAGTGGGGCAATATTGTAACGGGTATTGACTTAACAAGAAGAATACAAAAGCTAGAGGTGTATGGTCTAACATCACCACTAATCACTACATCTTCCGGAGCAAAAATGGGTAAAACTGCAAGTGGTGCGGTTTGGCTTAATGAAGGTAAATTAAGCTCTTGGGAATTTTGGCAATTTTGGCGAAATGCTGAAGATAAAGATGTTATTAAATTTTTAAAGCTATTTACTGAATTACCATTAGATGAAATAGATAAATTAGGAAAACTAAAAGGAGCTAAAATTAATGATGCAAAAATAGTTTTAGCTAATGAAGTTACTAAATTATGTCATGGCGAAAAAGCTTCAATTCAAGCTTTTAATACTGCGACAGATACTTTTGAGAAGGGTAAGTTAGGTGATGAGCTTCCTAGATATAATATTACTTTATCAAAAGATAATAATGTTTCTCTTATTGATGCATTATGTAAATCAGAGCTATGTAAAAGCAAAAGTGAAGCGAGAAGGCTTATTAAAGGTGGTGGGGCAAGAATTAATGATGTATCCTATCTTGAAGAAAACTATTTGATAAATAAAAATGATTTTGACAAAAGTGGAAGCATAAAAATTTCTTCTGGTAAAAAAAATCATGCTGTTTTGTATATATAATTTATTTTTTAATTCTGAATATTATTTTCTTTAGGAGTTGCAAGGTCACTTCTGAATAAATTGAAAATATCTCTAAGAAGACCTGGCGCAGAGGATAGAGGTCTAAATGAAATAGTAGGTTTTTTTATAGAGCCATCTAACCTAAATTCAGTTAAAACAATTCCAGCTTTATCTCCTCCAATTAGCAAATCACTCAGCAAAGGTACTGGTTCTAGTAATTTATTTAATAAAGTCGCTGGAGCTATAGTCCCATGTATTTGAAGTTTATCATCTTTTTTATTGACCCATCCGTCTAGTGATATAGCCATTGCCTCACCCACCGCTTCTATATTTTCTAGGTTCATAATATTACCTAAATTATTTATTTTTGCAAATCCTCTCTCAAAATATATACCCTTTTCTTCAAGTAAATTTAAAAGTCCAGTTAAACTTAAAGTTGAAATTAATCGAACTAAAATGGGAGCGTTAGTTACATTAAATTTTGAAACATCAATTAATGCACTATATTCTTTATAATTTTCTTCATTTAAAAAGACTGAAATTTTCACCTTACCGCCTTCGACTAATTTTGTAACATTAAACCCTCGTAAAATATCACCTGCATTATCTCCAGAAATAGTAAGAATTTTTGATGATGCATCTTTACCATCTTCCATAACTAATTTTATTGGGGTTGAATTAATTAAACCTTCACCTTCAATTTCTAATCTATTTTTTTCTAGAAGAGCGAAAAGTTCTATTTCATTAATTGTAATTTCATCATTTATGTCAACTTCACCCTCTAACTTAGCATTCAAACCACCTTGATTATTAAGAATACCATTAATTTTTCCATTTGCTTCAATACCTCCTGGAAGAATAAATTGTTCACTATTGATATTAAAAATAAATTTATTTCTAATTGGTTCCTTATTTTTAATAGAAAGAAAGTCCATGTAATCTTTTAAATTTATTTTTTCTGAAGCAACATTTAAAATGAAATCATTACTGTCATTTTGAATTAAATTTAAATTACTAATTAACGTTCCGGGCAAAGAAATATAATTAAAATCTGCGCCATTAATCGTTGCATCTTTAAATCTCAAATTTCCATCAAATGCTATTGATCCAATTTCACCGTTAATATTTGAAACATTTACTAATTTTTTATTTATGAATTCTAAATCACCATTAATTAAACCATTAAGGCCTTTTTGCTTTACATAATTAATAAATGGGATTTCAACTCTGGCATCACTCAATTCGATTAAAACTTTTGATTTAAAATTTTTAAAATCAAAATCATATATTTCAATTAACCCTTTTGCCTCTCCTGCTAATTTTGTCTTTGTAAAATTTTCAAGAAGTTTAGCTAAGGCCACTGATTTATAAAGCTCTACTCTAATATCTGGGTTTTGATTATTTTTTTTAATAAATTTAAATTCTGAATCAATGTTATTAATTTTTCCCTCACTCAAAAGATTAAATTCAGTATTGTTTGATTTAAGTTTAAAGCTTGAAATATCAGTAATTAAATTAAAAGGCAGAGCTGATAAATTTAAATTTTTTCCATATAAATCTATGTCCCAAAAAAATTCATTTCTTTTTATATTTTGTTTTACAGGCCATTTAAAATTTGATTTGAATGAAATTTTACCATTTGAATTAGTACCAATTTTATATTTTGATAATAGATCTAGATCTTTTTTATTAAGAAAATTCAAAAAACCTTTTACTTTTGAAGTTCCTTCTAAGTTAATTTTTGCTTTTGCCTTTTTATTAAAAATTGGAGAAACAGCCATTTCCCCTTTATCGATATTGATATCTGAAATACTTGAGTTTTTAAACGTAACAAGCATCTCATTTTCATTAATATTTACAAAAGCTTCTGGAAGTATTGCAACAGGGAGATTTTTATAAAATTTTATTTCTGAATTTTTATGAAGCCAAGTTAAATTTAATAATTTCAAAACTTTTGGTTCGTTTGGATTAATTACTAGTTGCAAATCATAATCTTCTCCAAATCCACCATTTACTTTGGATTTTATCCAATTTTTTGTTTTAAACCCAAAATCGTTTGGCCAAACACTAGTTAACCAAGCATAAGAAATTTTATCACTTTTTAAATTAGTTTTTAACTCTAATATGTCGTATTCTTCAGATAAATTAAAAAAAAGTTCTCCACTGATTAAATTATTTTCAGAGGATGAAGAGTTTAAATTTGTAATTTTTATTTTGTTATCTTTAAAATCTAAATCAAATTCTATCTCTTTAAAAAACAGGCTTCTCGACATCCCTTTTCTTAAAAATTTGAAATTTTTAACTTTTGATTTAGCTTTTAAATTATGTAGGTTACTATCTTTCAGATTAGCAACAAATTTTGTTTCAATTAAAGATTCTATTTTGTTTTCATTTTCATTATTTGAAGATATATTTAATTTATTGAGAACTCCATTTATTTCAAAATCATCAAAAACATAATCTAAGCTTTCGTTATTTATAAAAATATTACCAATTAATGATAAGTCTCTAAAAATTCCATTTGATAATTTTAAATTATAACGATCAGGAAAAAGATTTTTTGTTATTATATTGTGATCTATTTTATCAACAGTTAGGTTAATATAAAGTTTAGATTGTTTATCTTTCAAATTTCTTAGTTCAAATGCTCCATTAATTAATGTATTATAAATTTTCTCGTTATGATTATAGGAATATAATTCTAAATCTTTAATTGCTCCTTCAATTTTGTAATTTTCAAAGATATATTTTAAGCTTTTATTTTCTATTAGGATATTACCTCTAAAATTTAAATCATAAATGCTACCATTTGATAACTTTAAATTAAAATCCTTTGGAATTAATTCTTTTGGAATAATATCTGAACTAATTTTTTTTGAATTTAAATCAACATAGAGATTTGATCGACTGCCATTCAAATTTCTTAATTCAAACGCTCCATTAATAATTGGATTTTTTTTGTTTAATAATTCAATATTATAAAAGTTTAATACGTCCTCTTTAAACTTATATTTAATATCAAAACTACCTTCATCAACATCTAAATAAGAAATAAAAATATCACTTCTATTTTTGAAATCCTGAAAATTAAAAAAGTTTAAAGATGAATTCAAAGTATTAAAATTATTATCTGAATCTAAAGTTATATTAACATTTCCATTTAATGTAAAATTAACACCATCAATTGGAAATTCTAACAAAGAATTTAAATCTTCAAACTCAATACTTTGAAATATCAAATTAATACTACTTTCAAGGTTAGTACTATTTTTGATGAAAGATAGTTTTATTTTTTCTTTAATTTGATCAAAATTAAAGTCACCAAACATTCTTAAATTATTTTGAACTCTAGTTACTTTAAAATTAATATTATTTATTTCTTTAACTTGAATATTATTTTCTAAATATATTTTACTATTTATTATTGAATAATCTGCATTCCGAAAATTATTTAATAATTTATTATTTTTAAAGTCATTATAGCTTTTGGACATAAGAATTTTGATAAAGTTTGGAGTAATCCATTCCTTGTTTTGAGCGTCTTTTTTAATACTAAGGTCTAGCCCATCTAAAATAATGCTTTCACTTTTAAAATTACCTGACAAAATATTAATTAATGAAAAATATATGCTGACTTTTTCAATTTTCAAATTTTCACCTTTATTGGATATTGTAATCTTATTAGCCTTAATTCCAAATGGTGTTCTGATATTTCCTACACTAAAATTTATATCTTCTATTTCAATATTTGAACCAGGTATCTCTTTTGATAATTCATCTTCAATAATTTGAGGCAACCCTCCTAAGTTAAATAAAATTGATGATGATTGCCAAATTAAAATAAATACAGTTGTTAATAAAACTGCTACAGCTGAAGCTATAAAGTTAACTATGAAAAAACTAAACTTATTCACTAGATACCTAAAGTTACATATTATAGACTTTTAAAATCTATTCATTAAATAATATAATAGATTAAAATTTTTACTACTAATTATTGGAGATTTAAGTGTTTAAAGAAGGCGACATAACCCCAGAATTTACTATTAAAACAGATACTAACGATTTTGAATTAAATTTAAAAAATAAAAAATTGACTGTAGTTTTTTTCTTTCCTAGAGCAAATACTTCAGGATGTACTAAAGAGGCAGTTGAATTTAGCAGTTTAATTGAAAAATTTAATAATTTAAATACTAGGGTTATTGGCATATCAAAAGATACAGTTGAACAGCAGAAAAAATTTCGCACAAAACATAATTTAAAATGTGAGTTAGGATCAGATTATGATGGACAAATTTGTGAAATGTTTTCAGTTTGGGTGGAAAAATCTATGTATGGAAAAAAATATATGGGAATTCAAAGAAGTACTTTTCTTATTGACCAAAATTGTAAAATTTTAAAAAAATGGCCAAAAGTTAAGGTCCCAAATCATGCTGAACAAGTACTTGAAACTATTGCAAATCTTTAATCATTATTTATTTTAAACTTATTTTCTTTGAAAGAGCTGCCTCTATAAAAAAATCAATGTCTCCGTCTAACACTGACTGGGTATTACCTTTTTCTACATTTGTCCTCAAATCTTTAACCATATGATAAGGATGTAAAACGTAAGATCTTATTTGATGACCCCAACCAATCTCACTTTTTTCAGATGATGCATTCCCCGCATCTTTCTCTCTTTTTTGAAGTTCTTTTTCATAAAGTCTTGCTTTAAGCATATTCATTGCAGCGGCTTTATTACGATGCTGGCTTCTATTATTTTGACATTGAACAACTATTCCAGATGGCAAATGTGTTATTCTTACAGCACTATCAGTAGTATTTACATGCTGCCCTCCAGCGCCACTGCTTCTATATGTATCTATTCTTAATTCTTTATCTTCAATTTCAATATCAATTTTATCATCAACTACAGGATAGACCCAAACAGAGGCAAACGATGTATGGCGTCTAGAAGCGCTATCAAAAGGTGAAATTCTAACTAATCTGTGAATTCCTGATTCTGTCTTTGACCACCCATATGCATTAAGACCACTGAATCGCATTGTAACTGATTTTATTCCAGCTTCATCACCATTAGTCTCTTCTAGGATTTCAATCCCAAATTGTTTATTTTCTGCCCACCTTTGATACATTCTAGATAACATATTTGCCCAATCTTGAGCTTCAGTCCCGCCTGCACCTGGATGGATTTCAATATAACAATCATTGGGATCTGCTTCCCCTGAAAGAAGAGTTTCAAATTGTTTTTTTTCACATAATTTTAAAAGTTTATTTATTGTTTCTTCCGCTTCAGAAACTATTTCATAATCATTTTCTTCTAAACCTATTTTAATTAGCTCCTCTGTATCTATTATTTCAGCTTCTAAATTTGTAATTAATGAAATTTGTTTTTCTAGAAATGTTTTTTCTTTAAATAATTTTTCTGCTTGTTCATGATTATCCCATACATCTGATGCTAAACTAGCATCAGTTAACACTTTTAATTTTTCTTTTGATCCTTCGATGTTGGCGTGTTCTTTTAACAAAGATATTATATGTTTTATCTCTGTAACTTTGTTTTCAATTTCTATCTTCATTTTCAATAATTGTAACTAATATATACCAAGCTCAAGATTTTCTGAATTTATTATTCTATTATTATCTTCATTTTGCAAAAAATCATTTTTTGGAAATTGACCTTTCTTAAAAGCCTCTTGGATAACATCAGATTTTATTTCATTAGCTCTTATACCACTTTTAACATGAACTGGTATCAATCTTATTCCATCAGGCCTTCTAAACGGAATATTAGGCTTGTTTTTAGAAAAATTTTTAAAAAATTCTTCAAATATAGGAACGGCGGCACTAGATCCTGTTTCTCTTTTTCCTAACGGACTAGGATCATCGTAACCAACATACACACCAACAACAATATCTGGAGAAAATCCTATAAACCAAGCATTTGTATTATCATTTGTTGTTCCAGTTTTACCAGCTAAATTTAAATTTAGTTTTTTTAATTTAATTCCAGTGCCTCTATCAACAACCCCTTTGAGAATTGATGTCATTTGATAAGCACTGTATGGATCAGTCACTGACTTTCTATTATCAATTATTTCTGGTGGCGATTGTCCTTGCCAACCTGAATTTGGCTTACAATTATTACAGGCTCTTTTATCAAATAAAAATATTGTACTTCCTCTTCGGTCTTGAATACGATCTATTAAAGTTGGATAAATCTGCTTTCCTCCATTTACAATCATAGCATAAGCGTTAACTAACTTTATTAATGAAGTTTCCCCTGCACCAAGAGACATGGATAACAAATTAGGCATTTCATCATTAATTCCAAAGCGTTTTGCTATTTCTTGAATACTTTCCATCCCAAGTTCAAGAGCTAGCCTTGCAGTCATTAAGTTCCTTGATTTCTCTACTCCTGTTCTTAAGGTTGATGGTCCATAAAATTTATTAGAATAGTTTGATGGCTTCCATTTTGGAAGACCAGGACCTTGATCAATAACTATAGGAGCATCTCTAATTAAGGTTGTAGGTAAATAATTTTTTTCTAATGCTGAAAGGTAAATAAAAGGTTTAAAAGCTGAGCCTGGTTGCCTTAAAGCTTGTGTAGATCTATTAAATTCACTATCTGAAAAGGAATAACCTCCTGACATTGCGAGAATTCTACCTGTGTGGGGATCTATTACAAGAATTGCACCAGAAACTTTCGGTTTTTGAGAAAGCATCCAACTTTTTTCATGAATTTCCATGTCTTCACTTTTAGGTTTCATTATTGGAATAATATCTCCAACGCTGATAATTTTTGAAATATCCTTTGGGGCCTTACCTAAATTTTTATTATCTATTTTTTTTCTTGCCCACATAGCGTTTTGAAGTGGTATATATCCCTTAAAACCCTCATCAGTTGTAATTTCAGCTTTTTTTGGAGATACGCTATTTACTATAGCAACTTTATAATTATTAGGTACTAGAAGACTTGCCCTTTTAAGAGCATCTTTGTCACTTTCCTCGTTCATTTTTTTTGTAAGTGGACCTCTCCACCCCTGTCTACGATCCAAGCTTTCAATTCCATTTTTTAAGCTTTTATCTGCTAATTTTTGAATTTTTGGATCTATAGTAGATTGTATTGATAAACCACCTGTATACAATGAACTATGCCCAAAACTCTTTATTAATGTTTTTCTAATCTCTTCAACAGGATATGGTGCATACGCAGCATCCACTCCAGATGAAGAAGCAACTTTCAATTTTAATAAAGATGCTTTTTTTAATTCATTTTCGGTAATTAAACCATTTTTATACATTTGAGATAGTACCCAGTTTCTTCTAATTTTAGCTTGTTTAGTCTTCTTTATTGGATGGTAATTGTTAGGCCCTTTTGGCAAAGCTGCTAAATAAGCAGCTTCTTCCAATGAAATTTGAGAAAGAGGTTTATCAAAATAATTTAGTGCAGCTGCTGCAACACCATAACTATTAAGTCCTAGGTATATTTCATTTAAATATAATTCAAAAATATGGTCTTTTGAGAATGTTCTTTCGATCCTTAGCGCAAGAATAGCCTCTTTGATTTTTCTTTCAAAACTATAATCTGATGATAACAGGAAGTTTTTTGCAATTTGTTGTGTGATTGTTGAAGCGCCAATCGCTCTTTTACCTGAATTGTAATTTTGTAGGTTCGAAAGCGACGCACGTATAATTGCTTTGAAATCAAGGCCTAAATGATTATAAAAATCTTTGTCTTCTGATGATAAAAAAGCTTCTTTCACAATAGAAGGGATAGATTGTATTGGAACAAATAACCGTTTTTCAGTTGCAAATTCATCTAGGAGTGCGCCATCGTTTGCATAGACTCTACTAACAACTGGAGGTTCATATTTGGATAATTGTGAGTAGTCTGGTAAGTTTTGGCCATATGACCAAAACACCCATACCAAGCCAGCAATGAAAAGAAGACCAGTAAAAAATATAGTTCCTATTAAAATAGCCAATGTATTAAAAAAAAATTTCATATATTATTATCTAAAATAATGATGGTAATTGTTAGGCAATTGTAAACTATTTCATATAAACATTTTTATATTTTAATACTGCCATTGAAATTCTCTCCATTAGATTTGAAATATATGCATGATCGTTTAATTTTTTTTCATCATTTTTATTTGATAAAAAACCCATTTCTATAAGAACCGAAGGAATAACAGGTGAATTTAGTACAGCAAAATTTTCTTCTTTTGATCCTCTTGAATTTGTTGGCAAACTTTTAAATTCTTCCAAAATTAAATTCTTAAGTTTAATTGAATAATTTCTTTTTCTTCTTTGATACATTTTATACAAAACATTTTGAGTTTCTAAGATCTCATTATCAAGCACAACATTACCTAAAACATTTTGATTTTTTTGGTTTTTTTGAAAGTTTGCTTTTTCAATATCAGGATCTTTATTTAAACTAAATATTGAGTAACCAGTAACTGATTTGGATTTAACTGCATCTGAATGAAGTGAAATGAATATATCAGCTCTCAATTGATTTGCTATTTTATATCTTTCATGCAACTGAATATAATTATCTTCAGATCTTGTCAGAAATGCTTTAATACCACGAATATTATTTAGCTTTGAATGTAAAATTTTTGAAGCATATAAATTAACATCTTTTTCTAGAGTTTTTGAGTAGCCAACCGATCCAGGGTCTTTTCCGCCATGACCAGGATCTATGACGACTAAAAAATTATTTTCTTTAGCTGTAGGGTCTATATTTTCATCTTTTTGATTAATAAAATTATTAGTACTCGAAACTTTGTTATCTCTACCTTTAAACAGTTCGAAGTTTTTTTCCTCAATGTTAGGCTTTTCATCTAATATAAGTTCAAATTGTTCTTTTGAAAAATCATTAAATGATTTTTGCGTAACCAAAAAATCAGTTTCACTACTATAATATATATCGATTACTAGACGTTCCTCTCCATTTTGTTTTGACAACCAATAAATCTTATCCAAACTGAATGGTTTGTTTACATTAAGTATAAGATTAGTTTTTCCTATTTCATTATTTCTAAATGAGTAAGAAACAGGAATATTAGGAAAAAAGTTCCCTTTTCTAGGCGTCGAATTAGCTCTCCAAAGAGACTCTGGAATTTTTATAATCGCCCTATATGGATCTTTTTTTAATTCTACTAAAGCCTCAACCTTTTTTGAGCTTTCTACAACAATTCTATAAAATTTAGTGTGTTTACCAGCTCTTATGTTTATGATTTCATTTTGAGATTGAGAAAAACTGTAATCTGTCGAAAGAAATAAATTAAAGATAACAAATAGCATTAGTGAAAATTTAAAAATTTTTTTCTTTCATATTTGATTTTAATTTTTTTAGTCATTCAATGATTATATCCAAAAATATAAAATTTTTTAACAAATTATGTTTTATTATGATAAATTATAATGTAAATCTCTATTAATAGATATTTCAAATAAATTGTTTTTAAGAGTATCCGACGGTTTTGATTAACGAATTAAAAATTTATAAATTTTACAAAGGTAGCTGTGATAGCACCTTTTTATTCTCAGAAAATAATTTATTTTTTCAAACAAGATTAACAAAATACAAAAGATTTATACTAAACTTGTCTTTGATATTTCTTATAAGAAATTTGGTAAGCTTTAGTTTGGAGTGGTTTTATGGGAAAAAAATTATTAATAGATGCAAAACAACCAGAAGAAACAAGAGTTGTTTTACTAAATGGCAACCGAATAGAAGATTTTGATCAAGAGACAACAACAAAACTTCAAAATAAAGGTAATATTTACTTAGCAAGAGTTACAAGAGTTGAGCCATCTTTACAAGCTGCATTCATCGAATACGGGGCCAATAGACATGGGTTCCTTGCATTCAGTGAAATTCATCCTGATTATTACAGGATACCAGTCGAGGACAGGAAAGCTCTTACCGAAGAAATCTTAAAAGCAGAAGAACAGAATTCAAATGAGAGTAGTTCTGCAGAGAAAAATGCTTCAATCGATATAATACCTGAACAAAAGGAGAATGAAGATAAAGAAGAAAGTGAAGATAGAGATACTGTTTCTAAACAAAAAGATGAAACTGAAAAACCTGAAATTGTTGGTGGCTCAGATGATGCAAATGCATTCGATCAAACAAAAGTTTTGAAAAGGTACAAAATACAGGAAGTTATTTCAAAAAGACAAATATTACTTGTTCAAGTGGCAAAAGAAGAAAGGGGCAACAAAGGTGCAGCCTTAACAACATACATATCTTTAGCAGGCAGATATTGTGTGCTAATGCCCAATACTATAAGAGGGGGAGGAGTAAGTCGGAAAATCAGTAAAATAGAAGATAGAAAAAGATTAAAATCTATTATTGAAGATATTAAAATGCCAGAAGGCATGGCTATTATTATTCGAACTGCTGGATCAGATAGAACCAAAGTAGAATTGAAAAAAGACTTCAATTATTTGCAAACCCTATGGAATACTATTCGCAAAAAAACAGTGCAATCAACCGCGCCAATTTTAATAAATGAAGAAGGTAATCTTATAAAAAGAACTATTCGTGATTTATATAATAATGATGTTAATGAAGTTTGGGTTTCTGGGGAGGATGGATTTAATACAGCTAAAGATTACATTAAACAAATGATTCCAAACCACATTAAAAGAATTAAGTTTTTCAAAGAAAGCAAACATTCAATATTTCAAAAGTACAACGTTGAAAAACAATTAGACTCAATGCATTTACCCTCAGTAAAATTAAAATCTGGAGGATACATAGTTATCAACCAAACTGAAGCACTAGTTGCAATAGATGTGAATTCTGGAAGAGCGACTAAAGAAAGAAATATTGAGGAAACAGCACTAAAAACAAATATAGAGGCCGCTGAAGAAGTTGCGAGACAATTAAAGTTGAGAGATTTATCAGGTTTAATTGTTATTGATTTCATTGATATGGAAGGATACAAAAATCAACATTCTGTTGAGAAGAAGCTCAAAGAAGCAATGAGTTCAGATAGAGCAAGAATTCAAATTGGAAGAATTAGCCACTTTGGGTTATTAGAATTATCAAGGCAAAGATTAAGACCCAGTGTCTCTGAAAATTATTTTAGTAGTTGCCCTCATTGTGGAGGAACTGGTGTAATTAGATCTGTGGAATCATCTGCATTAAGAGTACTTAGGAGAATAGAGGAGACAAATTTAAAAAATGAAATAATTGAAGTAATTGTTCCATCAAAAATAGGAATGTACATTTTAAATCAAAAGAGAAAACTAATTCAAGAAATTGAAGATAAATTAAATTTAAACATCACTTTTAAATTTGATGATCAAGATCCTGATTTGGATTGTAAAATTGACAAAAAAGGAACTTTAAAAGAACTAGAAGAAACTCAAATAGCAAACGAAAATGAGAAACAGTCTGAAAGTTTGCAAGGCTCACCAAAAAATAAGAAGCCGAGAAGAAACTCTTGGAGGAAAATAAAATCAGATGACAAACTGGAATTTAATAAGTCAAAAGATGATAATAAAGAAGATTTGCAAAGTTCGAAATTATTAAAAGATGCAGATGAAGTTGATAAAAAGTCAAAAGATATAGAAGAATCAAGTAAACAAAAAAAGATATCAAAAAAGACAATTGATAAAGTTGAAGAAAAAGAAATAGAAGATAAAAGTATTTTAAAAAAGGTTAAAAAACCTAGAAGAATAATCAATAAAAAAATAACTACTTCTAATGAAATTGAAAATGGTAAAAGCGATAAAGAAGAAATAACTAAAAATATAAAATCCCCTCTTAAAGAAAAAGTTGAGACTGAAAAAAACAGTGCTACTAGAAAATTGAAAGAAAAAAAACGTGTTCCAAAAGCTTCACAAAAATTAGATGTTGTTAATGTAGATAATATTAATAAAGAAAAAAAGGGAGGCTGGTGGTCTCAGTCAAAGCCTTGAAATTCTTATTTCGAGAAAAGTTAACTATGTTGAAAGAGCTTATGTTAATTTTTTTGTTATTAGTTAGTTTTTTTGTTAATGGGGTAAGTTTTGCACATGATAATTCTGATGAAAAAGATATAGAAGGTTTAGAAAAAATAATTGAAACATGGGTAAAAGAAAATCCCGAAAAAATACGTTTTGTACTACAAAAGCTAGCTGAGCAGGAAGAACTTAATAAAAATAAAGAGACTTTCGAATTATTAGCAGATAATTTTTTAGACCCTACTATAGGTAACCCTTATGCTGATGTAATTATATATGAATTTTTTGATTACAACTGTGGTTATTGTAAATCTGTTTACAATACAATTTTAAAAGTAATTGATAGAGACAAAAAAGTTAAGTTTGTGTTAAAAGAACTTCCAATTTTGTCACAATCTTCTGTAGATGCAGCTTATTTTGCTCTTGCATCTAATAAACAAAATTTATACCCTGAATTTCATTCTAGAATAATGCAATATAGAGGTCGAATTACAAAGGAAACATTATTTCAAACAGCTGAAAGCATTGGGATTAATATAAACAAACTCAAAGAAGATTTAAATAGTAATGATATAAAACTTATTATTGAAAGAAATAAAGATTTAGCAAAAAGACTTAATATCAACGGGACACCTTCATTTGTTATTGGTAAAAAAATAATTCCAGGCGCTGTAAATGAAGAACAATTAATAAAATTAATTGAAGAAGAAAGAAAAAGTAATTCCTGAATAATTCAAGAGAAAATAAATGTCCAAAAAAAAAGTTTTAGTAATATCTGGTCCAAATTTAAATCTTCTCGGAGCTCGAGAAAAAGATATTTACGGTGATGTTACACTTAAAGAAATTTATTTAAAAATGATGGATATTAGTTCAAACAAAGATCTTATAGTTGAATGTAAACAGTCAAACTCAGAAAGTGAAATTATTGATTTTATTCAAGATGCTCAAAGTGAATTTGATGGAATAATAATTAATGCTGGAGGTTATACACATACTTCTGTTTCCATAAGAGATGCACTAAAATACTTTGATGGTTATATAATTGAAATTCATATGTCTAATATTCATGCTAGAGAGGAATTTAGAAAAATTTCAATGATTTCAGGTGTAAGTGATGGTTTGATTGTTGGTTTTGGACCTGATTCTTACTATTTAGCGCTAAAAGCAATAACATCTAAATTATAGAGGATAAAATTTATGACTAAAAATAATAAACCACAAAGTTTTTCCTTACCTAATTTGAAAGAATTAGAATCATATTGTGATTTGATGAATGAAAAAAAAATAGGTGTTATACATATTGAAACTGACGAAATTAAATTAAAATTAGTTCATCAAACTAATAGTTATAGTTTACAAAAACAACCCGATAATATTGTTAATAACAATGACCCAGTTTCATCAGAAATAAAAAGTAATGATGTAAAAGAATTAGATAAAAAAAATACTGATGGCGACATAATTAAATCTCCAATGGTTGGAACAGCATACTTATCTCCTGAACCAAAAGCCAACACGTTTATTAAAAAGGGGGACAAAGTAAATAAAGGCCAAACTCTTTTAATAATTGAGGCAATGAAAGTTATGAATAATATCAATGCGCCAAAGGATGGTATAATAGTTGATGTTCTAATTGAGGATTCTCAACCAGTAGAATACGATCAGCCTATCATAATAATTAAATGAATATGAGGGAAAAAAACTTCAAAAAAATTCTTATTGCTAATAGGGGTGATGTTGCGCTCAGAGTTCAGAGAGCTGCAAATGATTTAGGTATTCCAACAGTTGCTGTTCATTCATCAGCTGATAACAACGCAATGCATGTGAAACTTGCTGATGAAAGCGTTTGTATAGGACCTCCTAAATCATCTGAAAGTTATCTTAACATGCAAGCTTTGATATCTGCGGCGTTATTAACTGGTGCTGATGCAATTCACCCGGGAGTAGGGTTCCTATCAGAAAATGCTGACTTTGCAGAGATAGTTAATGCTCATAACATCACATTTATCGGGCCTTCACCAACACATATAAGAACTATGGGTGATAAAGTTGCTGCGAAAAAAGCCGCTAAAGCGGCTGGTTTACCACTTGTACCAGGCTCTGAAGGAGAAATTTCTTCTATTCAGCAAGCTCAAAAAGAGGCCAATAGAATTGGTTATCCCGTCATAATAAAGGCAGCATCAGGTGGTGGTGGAAGAGGAATGAAAGTTGCTAATTCAAATAAAGAACTTTCTGAAGCTTTCAGCTCTGCGAGAAGTGAAGCAAAAGCCGCATTTGGCGATGACACAGTCTATATTGAAAAGTATTTAAAAAACCCAAGACATATTGAAGTTCAGATTTTTGCTGACTCATATGGTAACGTTGTTCATTTAGGTGAACGTGAATGCTCGATTCAAAGAAGACATCAAAAACTATTTGAAGAATGTCCATCACCAATTTTATCGTCAAAAGAAAGACAAAGTATTGGCGAGCTATCTTCAAAAGCAACTAAGAAATTAGGTTACTTAGGATTGGGGACAATTGAATATCTTTATGAAAATAAGCATTTTTATTTTATAGAAATGAATACACGATTACAAGTCGAACACCCAATAACAGAAATGGTTACTGGTTTAGATTTAGTATGTGAGCAAATTAAAGTAGCTAGTGGACAAGAAATGAGCTTTCAACAAAAAGATGTTGTTTTAAGTGGCCATGCTATTGAATGCAGAATTAATGCAGAAAATTCTGATAATTTCTTACCTTCACCAGGAAAAATAAATACATATCATCCGCCAGGTGGACCAGGAGTTAGAGTTGATTCTATTGTATACCAAGGCTATGAAGTCCCCCCATTTTACGATAGCTTAGTATCAAAACTTATTGTATATGCAAAAGATAGAGAAGATTGTCTTATGAGGACCCAAAGGGCTCTTGAAGAATTTATAATAGAACCAATTGATACATCTATTGAATTGCACAAAAAACTCATACGTAATATTGATATAAAAAATGGAAATTACACAATTAAATGGCTAGAGGAAAAATTTTTACCTAACCTATAATATAAAAATTCTTATATCAATGGATAAAGTCTCTAATCAAATTTTGAAAGGTTATTTTCAGGGTATCTTTCCTATGTCAAACAGCAGGGAAGATGACAAAATTTTTTTTGTTAACCCTGATTACAGAGCAATAATACCTATAGATAATGTTCATATCTCTAAGAGCCTAACAAGAGCTATAAAAAAAAGAGATTATAAAGTCACAACTAATAAATCTTTTTCTAAAGTAATGGACTCTTGCAGAAGCCCTTTATTTGGAAGAGAAGAAACGTGGATTAATAATACTATATTTAAAACATTTAATGAACTTCATATGAATGGATTTGCTCACTCAATTGAAATATGGAAGGACCATTCATTAGTAGGTGGAATTTATGGAATTGCAATTGGGAGTGTTTTTTTTGCAGAATCTATGTTTTCATCTATCTCAAATGCTTCAAAAATAACATTAATTTTCCTTTTAGCTAAATTGAGGGCTTCAGACTTTAATTTATTTGATATTCAGTTTTTGACACCTCATCTAATTTCTATGGGTGGGGTTGAAATAAGCAGACAGAAATATTTAAATTCTTTAAATAACAATATATTACTAAAAAATAAATTTCCTGATATTGACTCTTCAAAAGAAAGTGATTGGCTAATTACAACAAGCTATTTACAAGAAATTAAAGATATATCATAAACAGGGTGCTCGAGAGCACTAATAGCCGGACTAGAAGAAAACATCCAACCACTAAATATTAGATTATTGTCATTAAAGTTTTGATTTAAGTTATCATATATTTCAACATAGGCTGCTGACTCAGGAAGAAAATCGGGCGGCCTATTTTGACAGGATTTTAATATAATTGTTAAAGAGCCTAAAACTTGTTCCTCATTTAAATAAATTTCAAGTTTTTTTATACGTGCTGTAATTTTATCCAAAGCATTAAATTGTGCACCTTCGAAATTTATCCAAGACGCGTTCGATATATTAAGACTAAATATTAATATAAGAGATATAAATAACTTAATAAATTTCAGATTCACTTTTTAAAATCAATCAGTCGCAGAGAAAACTGCTTGACCCAAAAGATCTGTTAAACTCACAGGGTCACGGGTATCATAAATAGTTTCATCATCTTTGAGCATTTCATCAGAAGCACCAGGAATGATTTCAACATATTGACCACCTAGTAAAGATGCTGAAGATATTTTAGCAACAGAATCTTCGGGTATAAAAATATTATTTTGTAGATTTAATTTAACAACTGCAAGGTAACTTTTACTATCAAGAGTATTAGAAGATACTTCTCCAACTTTAATTCCAGCTATTAAAACATCATCACCAACTTTAAGGCCAGCAACGTTTCCAAATTCAGCATTGATAAATTTACCTTTTTGCTGAAATCCAGTATTTGAAAGCGTAAAAATCACAAAGACAAACGATAATATAAGCACAACACTACCAACCAATATTTCTAAAACATTTTCTTTCATTTATATATTTTCACTCCTTAGGAGACCACGATGTATATTCACGACCCTTATTAGAATTTTCAAGCCCTTGATTCATATTTTTTGGTTCATAAGCATATTTAGTTCCTGATAAATTAGGTAAGTGTTTTTTTTGCCACTTATGCCTAGTTTTGTTTGTTTTAGGGAAATCATCAGAATAATGATGAAGCCATCCATGATATTTGGCAGGTACTTTACTAGCTTCGTTTATACCTTTGTAATCAACCATTCTCTTATTTTTTTTATTATTAAGGATTTTTTTTGCTCATAATACTTGTTGCCAAATTCATCATGGCCTATGTAATTATAGAAAAAGAATAAGTTTATTCTCAATGCTAGATTCATTTTTTGCTCAAATTACTTATATTTTTGTAAAATCATTAATAATATACTTAATAATAATTTATTTGTTTGTTAACAACCGATTTTTTGCATGAATACAACAATAATAAAATCAAAATAAAAATTTTAATAAAAAAGTAAAAAAAAAACTTGCAACATATACCATATATTATGTAACTTATCTTATTGACCTACTAGATGTTGTATTGCTGTTGATTGATATTTTTCGATATGTTAGCGACAATTTAGGTTTAATTTAAAAATAAACTGTATGATTTTACTTTAATATTAGTATTGAAGGCCCAATTTTTGGAAGGAAAAAAATGAAGTTTAATAGGCATTTTACAAACGGAAATAAAAACTTGTATTCAGGAATTAAATTTCAATACACTACAAGTGAAATTAAAAATATGGATGGAAGCATCGTTTTTCGAGCAGAAAATGTTGAAACACCAGATTTTTGGTCTCAAGTTGCTACCGATATATTGGCGCAAAAATATTTTAGAAAAGCTGGTGTTCCTGTTAAACTTAAGACAATAAAAGAAAAAAATGTTCCGTCATGGCTGTGGAAATCAGTGCCCGATGAAGCTGCTTTAAAAAAATTGCCCGCAAAAAAAAGGTTTGTTGGAGAAAGTTCTTGCAAACAAGTTTTCCATAGATTAGCTGGCACATGGACTTATTGGGGATGGAAAGGTAATTATTTTTCATCAGAAAATGATGCAAAAGTTTATTATGATGAGATGGTTCATATGTTGGCCAATCAAATGGCTGCACCAAACTCACCTCAGTGGTTCAATACTGGCTTGTATTGGGCTTATGGTATTGATGGTCCTAGTCAAGGGCATTATTACGTAGATCATGTGACCAAAAAGTTAGTATCTTCTGAATCAGCTTACGAACACCCGCAACCACATGCTTGTTTCATTCAATCTATCGACGATGATTTAGTCAACGACGGAGGCATAATGGATTTATGGGTCAGAGAGGCACGCCTTTTTAAGTATGGATCTGGAACTGGATCAAATTTTTCACAGTTACGAGGAGGAGGTGAAAATCTTTCTGGTGGAGGAAAATCTTCAGGTTTAATGAGTTTTCTGAAAATAGGCGATCGATCTGCTGGTGCAATTAAATCTGGTGGTACAACTAGAAGAGCAGCAAAAATGGTTACAGTTGATGTGGATCACCCTGATATCGAGGAATATATTGATTGGAAAGTTATAGAAGAGGAGAAAGTTGCAGCTCTTGTGACAGGTTCTAAAATTATTGAAAAGCATATGCAAAATATATTAAGCTCCGTAAACAACAGCGATTATGAAAAAAAAGAACAAACTGATCCAAAAATTAATATTAACTTAAAACGGGCTATCATTGATGCAAAAAAATCAATGGTTCCACAGAACTATATTGACAAAATATTACAACTTTCTAAACAAGGATACACAGATATAAAGTTTAATACATATGATACAGATTGGGACTCAGAAGCATATAATACAGTTTCTGGTCAAAACTCAAATAATTCTATAAGAGTAACAAATGACTTTCTTCAAAGTGTTGAAGAAAATGGTGAATGGGATTTAATTAAAAGAACCGATAAAAGTGTTTATAAAACTATTAAATCCAAAGACCTATGGGATAAAATTGGGAATGCAGCATGGTCATGTGCAGATCCTGGATTGCAATATGATACTACTATCAATGAGTGGCATACTTGCCCAAATGGTGGAAGAATAAATGCATCAAACCCATGTTCTGAGTATATGTTTTTAGATGATACTGCATGTAATTTAGCTTCATTAAATTTAATGCAGTTCAAAAATCATGACAGTTCTTTTAATACAGATGCATTTAAGCATGCTGTTAAATTATGGACACTAACTTTAGAAATTTCTGTCTTAATGGCACAATTTCCATCGAAGGAAATTGCCCATAACTCATATGAATATAGAACTTTAGGCTTGGGTTTTGCGAATATTGGAGGTTATCTAATGTCAGCTGGAATTTCATATGATAGTGTAAAGGGACGCTCATTATGTGCAGCTATTTCTGCTCTTATGACTGGAGTTTCCTATTCAACATCAGCTTTGATCGCCAAAGAGGTAGGAAGCTTTTCAGAGTATGAAAATAATTCTGCTGATATGATGAAAGTAATAAAAAATCACAGACAGGCAGCCTATGGTGAAAAA
>JBJLFF010000033.1:0-20237 GCA_045565515.1 Puniceispirillales bacterium (SeqCode) | reverse complement strand
GGGTATGGAAATTATATATAATTATGAGGACTTGAAGATTTATTTAGATAAAATTCTTTCTTTTACTGATAATAATAATATTTTAATTGATGAATATTTAACCAATGCCATAGAAGTTGATGTTGATGCTTTATGTGATAATGAAGATGTATATATAGCAGGGATTTCAGAGCATATTGAAGAAGCAGGAATCCATTCAGGTGATAGCGCATGCGTTTTACCCACACAAAATTTATCAAGAGAAATAATTGAGGAAATTGAACACCAAACAAAAATAATTGCTCTTGAACTTGAAGTTATTGGTTTAATAAATATTCAGTATGCAATAAAAGAAAATAAGATAATTTTAATTGAAGTGAACCCACGAGCAAGCAGAACTGTTCCATTTACAGCAAAGTCTATAGGCTTACCAATAGCAAAAATAGCTGCAAAAGTAATGTCAGGCAAAAAATTAAAAGAATTTGATTTAAAGGTTAACTCTCAAACAATTAATCATGTTTGTGTTAAAGAGGTTGTTTTCCCATTTGCAAGATTTCCTGGGTGTAATATTGCACTTGGACCAGAAATGAAGTCAACTGGCGAAGTTATGGGAATAGATACAAATTTTGATAAAGCTTTTGCTAAAAGTCAAATTGCAGTTAAGAATATATTACCTACAAAAGGGAATGTATTTATATCAGTAAGGAATGATGATAAACCCTTAATTTTAAATGAATGTAAATTATTAATAGATATTGGTTTTGAAATTATCGCCACAAAAGGTACAAATAAATATTTATTTGATAATAATATACCATCAACTAGAGTTCAAAAAATATTAGAAGGTAGACCAAATATTCTAGATTATATCTTATCTGATAGAGTTCAAATTATTATTAATACTATTGAAAATGATCTAACTTTTAAGGATAGCATGATACTAAGGAGAAATGCTATAAATCAAAAAATCCCCTATTTTACTTCTATTAGAGGTGCTTTAGCAGCAATAAAGTCTATCAAATCTATTAATGACTCTGATCTTGAGATAAAGCCACTTCAAGAATATATTGAATAATTAATATGAATACATAGTTGAACTTTTTTTCTTTTTTATTAAAGATAAAATAAATGAATTAAAGATAATAAGTTAAAGATAATAATATGGAAAAAGTACCATTTACAGAAATAGGTTTAAATAAATTAAAAAAAGAGATGTCTGATCTTAAATCAGTGGAAAGACCATCTGTAATTAAAGCAATTGCAGAAGCAAGATTACATGGTGATTTATCAGAAAATGCGGAATATCATGCTGCAAGAGAAAAACAAGGTTTTATTGAAGGGCGATTACTAGAGTTAGAAAATGTAATCTCAAGAGCAGAAGTTATTGATTTAAATAAGATACATGCAAATAAAGTAACCTTTGGAACAACAGTTAAGATAGTTGATGAAGAAACTGATGAGGAGAAAATACTGCATATTGTTGGTCAATATGAAGCAAATTTTGAACTAGGAAAAGTATCTACTTCTTCACCTATAGTAAAGGGGTTAATAGGTAAAAGTGCTGGTGAAAGTGCAGAAATTTCTACTCCAAATGGTAAGAAATTTTATGAAATACTAGAAATTTCAGTTATAGATAATTCAATATTATAATTAAATTAAACACTTTATAAAAAGATAAAATTTTGAATTCTAACAATATATCTTGCTTAGTTGTCAGTGACGGCATCAAAGGAATGCAAAATCAATCTATCTCCCTTGCTAGAGCGATTGGTTTACAAACATCATTAATAGAGGTAAAACCATTCTGGTTAACAAGATTATTTCCAACATTACTTGCAGGAAGGTTCTCAATTCCTTTATCTAACAATGATAAAAAACTTTTCTCTTGTAAATCAGAAATACTGCTTACATGTGGCTCAAGAATGGCTGGTATAAGTATTGGTTTAAATAGGTATTTTGATAAAAAAAATATTAATATTTTTAGGATTCATATTCAAAATCCAAAGATATCATCTAAAAACTTTGATATTTTAGTAGTCCCTGAACATGACAACATTAATGGTAAAAATATTATCTTAAGCAAAGGTAGCCTGCATCAAATAAAAAAAGAGAACTTAATAGATTTTCATAAAAAAATTAAATCTAAAACTATGAAAAATTTAAAAAAACATATTGTTATTCTCATTGGAGGAAATACTAAAAATCAAAAAGTTTCGCAAAAGTCATCTATTTTACTCTCGTCAGAGATAAAAAGAATTCAAGATTTATTCAAATGTGAAATTGTGATATGCACATCAAGGCGTACACCAGAGTTTTTATTAAAAGATATAAAAAGAGCTAAAATTCCAAAATGTACTATTGTTGAACCAAACAAACAAAATGAAAATCTTTATCCTGGTATAATGTTTAATTCAAAGTTTGTTATAGTTACATCAGACTCAATAAATATGATTTCTGAAGCAATAGGATCAGGTAAACCAGTTTTTGGATTTGATTTATTTAAACAAAGAGGAAGAAAACTTGGTTTTATTAAAAGTTTAATTACTGAAGGTAGATTTAGTTACTCTAAGAATATTAAAAATGCTGATATAAAAATTATAAAAATAATAAATTATGAAAATGAAGCTGATAGGATTGGTAGACTAATTAAAATGAAACTTAAGAAACAAAAATAAAACTTAAAAGTAATATTTTTGATCTTTTGTATAAAGATGCCCTACATATTCTTCATAACCATTAAATAACTGTGTAGGAACAACTTTTATTTCATCTCCAATTAGTTTTTCAGTTTCTTGGCTCCACCTAGCATGTGGAATATTTGGATTAACATTTGCCCAAAAACCATACTCCGTAGGCTGCAAGCTCTCCCAGAAACTCAAAGGTATTTTGTCTGTAAATGTAATTTTTTTTATCGATTTAATAGATTTAAATCCATATTTCCATGGTAAAACTAATCTTATTGGTGCACCATTTTGCTTAGGCAAGTCTTTACCATATATACCAGTTGCCATGAAAGTTAGAACGTTTGACGCCTCTTCTATTGTTATTCCTTCTGTATATGGCCAGGGGTACCATTTTTGTTTTTGGCCTCGAGCCACTTTTGGATCGAGAAAAGTTTCAAACTTTACATATTTCGCATTATTTAATGGTTTCACATAATCTATGAGTTTAGAAAATTCAAAACCTAACCATGGCAAAGTCATTGCCCAAGCCTCAACACATCTATGGCGGTAAACTCTTTCCTCTATTTGACCCATTAAATCAATTAAGTCTAACACATTAATTTCTAATGGTTTTTCAACCATACCATCAACTGAAATTATCCAAGGATTTATTTTTAATTTTTGTGCAGATCTCCATATATTTTTTGACGAACCAAACTCATAATAATTGTTATAAGTGGTTGCAAATTTCTCTTGTGTTAAAGGTCTTTTATTTAAGAATTCTTGATTTTTTCTTAGAGATGGTACGTCTGCGAATGCACTTATTTTAAAAGATGGTAATAAAAATGAACTACTAATAAATCCTAATGATTTCAGTAGATTTCTTCTCTCAAAAAAAATATTTGGAGGAGTGATCAAGTTATCTTTATAAATAAATTTTTTATACATATCAAATATCTAAACAAGTTTATTAGTAACATTTGCAATACGATCTATCGCTTTCTTTAAATTTTCATAAGAGGTAGCATATGAAATTCTGAAATATGGTGATAGGCCAAAGGCAGATCCAGGTACTACAGCAACCAAACCTTCTTCTAATAAATAATCACAATAGTCTTTATCAGTATTTATGGTTTGATCTTGTGGTGTTGTCTTGCCTATTACTCCTTTACAATTTGGAAAAACATAAAAAGCTCCATTTGGATTTTTACAACTTAAACCATTTATTTTATTAAGGCCATCAACTACAAATTTCCTTCTTCTATCAAACGAACTAAGATTATTAGTTAAAAATGCCATATCCCCTTCTAAAGCAGATTTTGAGGCCCATTGTGCTATAGAATTAGGGTTTGAAGTTGACTGAGATTGAATTTTAGAAATAGCTTTTATCATCCATTCAGGACCACCTGCATATCCAATTCTCCATCCAGTCATACAAAAAGACTTTGAAACTCCATTGCAAGTTAAAACTCTATCTTTTAACTTATCATTAACTTGAACTAAAGTTGTGAATTCAAAATTATCATAGGTCAAATACTCATACATGTCATCGACCATAATTAATACTTGAGGGTGTTTTTCTAATATTTTAGATAAAGCTATTAATTCACTTTTTTCATAACCAATCCCAGTGGGATTTGATGGACTATTTAAAATTAACCATTTAGTTTTATCAGATATATATTTTTCTAATATTTCTGGTGTTATTTTAAAATTATCTTTTTCTTCACATTTAGCAATAACTGGGACACCATCTGCTAGTATCACCATATCAGGGTAAGAAACCCAGTAAGGGGCTGGAATTATTACTTCATCACCCTCATTAATAGTTGCCATTAATGCATTATATAGAACTTGTTTGCCACCTGTTCCAACAGTTATCTCATTTAAAGAATAATTAATCTTGTTATCATCTTTAAACTTTTTTACTATTTGATGCTTCAGTTCTTTAATTCCATCAACAGCTGTATATTTTGTTTTTCCAGAGTTTATAGCTTCAATTGCTGCATTTTTAATATGAATAGGAGTGTCAAAGTCAGGTTCGCCAGCACCCAAACCAATCACATCTTTGCCATTTGCTCTTAGCTCTGCTGCTTTTGCGGTAGCAGCTATAGTAGGTGATGGTTTAATATTTGAAACTCTTTTAGCTAAAAAATTCATAAATAAGACCTTTGAAGAAGTTTAGTTGTTAAATAAATATAATTGATTATATTCAAAATTTATAACACTTTTGTGCAAAATTTTTAAGATATCATATCAAAATGAATGAAATTAATAATTTAGGTAATAATCAATTTGAAATTATTTCAAATTTTTTACCTTCAGGAGATCAACCACAAGCAATAAATGAACTGTTAGAAGGATTGTCAAATAAAGAAAAAGACCAAGTTTTACTTGGTGTTACCGGTTCAGGAAAAACTTTTACTATGGGCAATGTGATTAAACAATTTGCTAAACCTACCTTAATATTAGCTCCAAATAAAACTCTGGCAGCTCAATTATATGGTGAAATGAAAGAATTATTTCCTCAAAATGCTGTTGAATATTTTGTATCTTATTATGATTATTATCAACCTGAAGCATATGTACCTCGCTCAGATACTTATATTGAAAAAGATTCAAGTATCAATGAACAAATTGATAGAATGAGACATAGTGCTACGAGGTCATTATTACTGAGAAAAGATGTTATAATTGTTGCGTCTGTTAGTTGTATATACGGGATAGGGTCACTTGAAACTTATAGTGAAATGACATTAACTATTGAAGTAGATAATGAGATTAGTCAAAGGGATATAATTAATAGATTAGTAGAGCTTCAATATAAAAGAAATGATATAAATTTTAAAAGAGGGACATTTAGAAAAAGGGGTGACGTTCTAGAAATTTTTCCTTCTCATTTAGAGGATACAGCTTGGAAAGTTTCTTTTTTTGGTGATGAAATTGAATTAATTTATGAATTTGATCCTTTAACTGGTGAAAAAATTCAAGAAATAAAAAAAATTAAAGTTTTTGCAAATTCACATTACGTTACACCTAAACCAACATTAAGAAACGCCATTAAAGAAATAAAAAAAGATTTAAAAATAAGATTAGATGAATTTTATTCAGATAATAAAATTTTAGAGGCACAAAGGTTAGAACAAAGAACTGTGTTTGATCTTGAAATGATGGAGGCCACAGGAAGCTGTACAGGGATTGAAAACTACTCAAGATATTTGTCTTCAAGAAAACCTGGTGAACCCCCACCAACTCTTTTTGAGTACCTCCCTGAAAACTCATTATTAATTGTTGATGAAAGTCATGTTACTATACCTCAACTTGGTGCAATGTATAAAGGTGACGCATCCAGAAAAAAAACACTTTCAGAATATGGATTTAGATTGCCCTCATGTATGGACAATAGACCTTTAAAATTTCAAGAGTGGGAATTATTTAGACCTCAAACAGTATTTGTCTCTGCTACTCCCGGTGATTGGGAACTTGAAAGAACAAATGGAGTTTTTACAGAACAATTGATACGCCCAACTGGATTAGTTGATCCTGAGACAATTATTAGGAAAACAAAGAATCAGGTGGACGATGTGATTTCTGAGTGTAGAAAAGTTACTTTAGATGGTCATAGAGTCCTTATTACAACATTAACTAAAAAAATGTCAGAGTCATTAACTGAATACATGTCTGAAGCGGGACTAAAGGTAAGGTACCTTCATTCTGATATAGATACTTTAGAGAGAATTGAAATTATAAGAGACTTAAGATTGGGAGTATTTGATATATTAATTGGAATTAATTTACTTAGAGAAGGTCTTGATATTCCAGAATGTGGTTTAGTTGCAATACTTGATGCAGACAAAGAGGGTTTTTTAAGATCCAAAACATCACTAGTTCAAACTATCGGTCGTGCTGCAAGAAATATTAAGGGCCGTGTTATACTATATGCTGATGTTATTACTGGAAGTTTGGAATATGCACTTAATGAAACAAAAAGGAGAAGAAAAAAGCAAAATGAATTTAATATCAAAAATAATATTACACCTGTAAGCATTACTAAAAATATAACAAGTATTATTGATTATGAGTTTGATAATAATAAAGAAGAAAAAAATATTCACTCAAATGGTAAAATAAAATTATCTCCTGAAGAAATTATAAAAGAATTAGAGAATAAAATGAAAGATGCTGCTGCGAATTTAGAATTTGAAGAGGCAGCAAAGTTGAGAGATAAGATAAAAAAATTAGAACTTAAACATCTTGGTGTTAAATTTTAAAATTAACAAAATGACCGTAAATAGTAATGAGTAACTTTATATATTATGCCTTGGGAGCATTTGGATTCATTGGTTTGTTTTATGGTGGAAATATACTTGTAAAAGGTACTGTTCAAACTGCTAGTTCTCTAAATATTCCAGCTCATTTAATTGCAATTACAATAGTTGCATTAGGCACATCCGCACCAGAATTAGTGGTTTCTATAAATGCTGTTTTTAAAGGTTCTCCAGATTTGGCATGGGGAAACGTTGTTGGAAGCAATATCGCAAATCTTCTTTTAGTAATTGGTGGAGCTTCCCTTTTTATAACATTAAAAGATGAATCAAAATCACTTAGATTAGATATATTTTGGATGATACTATCAACAACCATAATTTTTGTATTTGGATATTACTTTCAAGGATTAAGTCCTTTTATAGGATTTTTACTTATTTTATCTTTAATTTTTATTTTAATTTTAATTACAATAAGTACTGAAAAGAATGAAGAGTTTCATGATGATAATAATTCTAATAATTATTTTTCACCTGTAGTTGTCGGTTTATTTTTTACCTTTGGCGGTATAGTAATAGTTTTGATTTCTTCTGAAATACTAATTAATAGTGCAATAAAAATATCTATTGATTTAGGAATAGAAGAATCTTTAATTGGAGTTACTATTGTTGCCTTAGGTACTTCTTTACCTGAGATTGCTGCTTCTGTAGCAGCAGCTAGAAAAGGTTACGCTGATATTGCTATTGGTAATGTTTTAGGTTCAAATTTATTTAATAGTTTAGGTATTTTAGGAGCTGCATCTATTGCTTCTTATCCTATAAAACTTCAAACACCTTCAACTTTCTTGGAGTATGATTTGCCTATAATGATGTTAGTAACAATAATTTTAGGAGCATATTTATTTTATTTTAAAAGTATTAATAGAAAATTTGGTCCATTTTTATTGTTATTATATATGGTATATATTTTAATAAATTTTGCTTAAAACATATATTTTTAATAAAAATATTCACAATTTAAAAACTAATTTTAAATCTAACACAATATTTTCAATAAAAAAAATTAAAAAAAGGATAAAGGTTTTTTTATACTATTGATTTTATTGATTTTTTACTAATTCAATAAAATTATTCTTTTTTCCTTTTTATTTAGTTCAAACTATTGATAACCTTACAACACAGAACATTTATCCACAAGCTTATCCACAAAAACAGTGGATGAATATTTAAACAGATGAACAATCAAGAATTTTGAATAATTAACTAATTAAAAAAAGTTTAAAATTATATAGAATTTACTTATAAATTTAGAATTAAATATTAAATTAATAAAATGAGAGATACTTACAGCAAAGGTTTGAAAATAATAAAAGATGAACTTTTGTTATTACCTAAATCACCAGGAATTTATAAAATGGTTGATAAAAATGGTGATATTCTTTACGTTGGCAAAGCAAAAAATATCAAAAAGCGTGTAACTTCTTACTCTAAATTAAATAATCAATCTCAAAGAATTTTGACTATGATTTCAAATGTTAAAAAATTAGAGATTATGGTTACTAACACTGAAGTAGAAGCATTACTATTAGAGTCTAACTTAATAAAAAAACATAAACCAAGATTTAACATCTTATTAAAAGATGATAAGTCTTTTCCCAGTATTTTATTAACATCTGATCATAATTTTCCTCAAATTAAAAAACATAGAGGCAGGAAGATTGAAAAAGGGTTTTATTTTGGACCATTCTCTTCAGCTGGATCTGTAAACAGGTCTATTGATGCTCTTCAAAAAGGTTTTCTAATAAGAAATTGTACAGACAATGTTTTCAAATTAAGAACTAGACCGTGCCTTCAATTTCAAATTAAAAGATGTACAGCTCCATGTGTTGGTTTTGTAAGTGAAGATGATTATAAAAAACAAATTGATCAAGCAAAAAGTTTTTTATCTGGAAACTCTAGTGAAATTAAAAAAAATTTTGCAGCTAATATGGAAAAATGTTCTGAAACTTTAGATTTTGAAAATGCAGCTGTTTGGAGAAATAAAATCAGAGCATTAAGTAATATTCAGTCATTTCAAAATATAAATATAAATGAATTAGGCGATGCTGATATAATAGCTGTATTTAGTAACTTCAAAAAAACAGCTATAAACATATCATTTATGCGTTCTGGTTCAAATTTTGGAGACCACACATATTTTTTTTCACAGTCATCAGAAACAAGTTCACATAAATTAATTTCAGAATTTCTATCTCAATTTTATGAAAATAAAATCCCTCCTAAAGAAATAGTTGTATCTCATACCCCAATAGATTTAAAATTAATATCAGAGGCATTATCCTCTTTAGTAGACTATAAAATAAAAATTATATGCCCACAAAAAGGAATAAGAAAAAAATTAATAAATAACTCAACCCAAAATGCTGAGGTATCTCTAAATAGAAAAATTTCTGAAGAAGATAAAACAAAGAAAAATTTTGATGAGATAAAAAAAATTTTTAAAATTACAAATAATATTAACAGAATTGAAGTATATGATAATTCTCATATTCAAGGCAAATTTGCTGTTGGAGCAATGATAGTAGCCAACAAAGATGGCTTTGATAAAAGTTCTTATAGAAAATATAATTTAGAAATTGAAGATAATAATCATGGTGGCAATGACTTTAGTATGATGGAGGAAGTAATAAAAAGAAGGTTTAGAAAAAGCAAATCAAATGTGTCTAATTATAATCCTCCTGACCTTATCTTAATTGACGGAGGCAGAGGTCATCTTAATACTGTTTACAAAGTATTAAAAGAGTATCAATTAGATTGGATTAAAGTTTGTGCTATTTCAAAAGGGGCAGACAGGAATGCTGGAAGAGAGAGGTTTCATTTAATAGATGAAAGTAGTTTCACTTTGAAGCCAAATAGCTTGATAATGTTTTTTCTTCAAAAATTAAGAGACGAAGCTCATAGATTTGCTATTACTGCTCATAGACTAAAGAGGAAAAAATCTATATCCTATAATCAGATCGATGAAATAGATGGAATTGGTAACATTAAGAAAAAAGCTCTTTTAAAATATTTTGGATCTGCTAAGGAAGTGTCGAAAGCAAGTATAGATGATTTAATAAAAGTTGATGGTATATCAAAAAATGTTGCACAAAAAATTTATAACTTTTTTTCAAATGAATAAATGATACCAAACATTCTAACTATACTTAGGATTACCTCAGCACCAATTTTGGTAATAATTTTATTATCTAATGAAATGAATATGGTTATCCTTGGTTTAGTTATTTTTATTATTTCATCAATTACTGATTTTTTAGATGGCTACTTAGCAAGATCATTTAATCAATTATCAAAATTAGGTAAAATACTGGATCCTATAGCTGATAAACTTTTAATTACTTGTGCATTAATAAGTCTAATATCAAATAACATAATACAAGATATTCATGTTATTGCAGCTACTTTAATTATAATTCGTGAAATTTTTATTTCAGGATTAAGAGAATATATAAGAGGTAATGTTTTAAAAGTTACTTTTTTGGCAAAAGTAAAAACAACAGTCCAAATGATATCGATTATTTTATTAATACCTTCTGAAGTAGTGCAATTCAACTTTGATTTTCAAGTTGTAGGACTATTTTTTCTTTGGGTGTCGTCAACTTTATCATTAATTACAGCTTACCAGTATGTAAAGGTTTCTATTACAAGTAATGATTTATGAGATTATCATCAAATAAACATAAGTGTGTTTTTGGCTTAGCTGGTTTCTCTAATTCAGGTAAAACGACACTATCTATTTCATTAATAAAAATTTTTAGACAGAAAGGGTTTTCAGTTGGTTCAATTAAACATGCCCATCATGATTTTGAAATTGACAAACCTGGAAAAGATAGTTGGAGACATAGAGAGGCTGGATCGCAAGAAGTTATAATATCATCATCTAAAAGAATTGCACATATAATTGAACATGAGAAATATAACGATGTAGAATTATATGAATTATTATTACTTCAAAAAAGAAAAGATATTATTATTGTTGAAGGCTTTAAAAAAAATCACCTGCCTAAGTTAGAGGTTAGAAGAGAAGCTGAAAAAAAAGAACTACTTTCATTAAAGGATGAAAATATTTTTGCTATTGCTACAGATGATATTGAAAATATAAATTTTAAAGATACACAAACAATTATTCTTGATTTAAATAATCCTGATGAAATTGTTGAATTTTTAATTCAACATTTCAATTTGAAGAAAAATAATAATACTAATCCGAAAAAAGGTGAACTTCTCTTTAATGATGCTAGAAATATAATAATATCTAAGATTAAACCAATTATTAAAAAAGAGACTCTCCCAGTACGCTTATGTAATTCAAGAGTTTTAACAGAAGATGTTGTATCAAAAATAAATCTTCCCATGAGAGATAATGCCGCAGTTGATGGATACGGTTTTAACTATGATAAATATAATTCAAAAACTGGAACAAGTTTTAAATTTAATAAAAAAATTAAAGCAGGTTTACAAAAAACTTTTGAGGTTGAAAATCATCTAGCTGTAAGAATTTTTACGGGATCTGTCTTACCCAAACCTATCAATACTATTGCAATGCAGGAAAATTGTATAGTTAAAGATGACACTGTTCATATTCCCCCAAATCTAAAAAAAGGGGTAAATTGCAGACCAGCAGGAGAAAATTTAAAAATCAATCAGCTTATATTGAAATCTGGGCAAATATTAAATTCCACTGATATTGGTCTAGCATCATCTTTAGGGTTAACGAGTCTATCCATTAACAAACAATTAGAAATTGCTGTTATATCGACGGGAAACGAAATAATTAAATCTGGAGATAAATTAGAAAATGGTCTTGTTTATGATTCTAATGGCCCAATGATTTTTAATTTATGTTTAGAAACTGGTAATAAGCCTTTTCTACACAAAATTATTAAAGACAACCCAAAGATCTTAAAAAAAAGACTTTCTAATTTGGTCAAAAAGTTTGATATGATAATTTTTTCAGGTGGAGCTTCTGAAGGAGATGAGGATCACATAAAATCAGTTATAGAAGAAATGTCTGGTATAATACATTTTTGGCGATTAGCCATTAAGCCAGGTAGGCCAATGGGATTTGCTTCTATTAATAGAGTCCCAATTTTTTGTTTGCCTGGCAATCCTGTTGCCGCTCAAGTATGTTTCAGATTGCTTGTTGAAGCAGGAATTCGAAAAAGGGTATCAGCAAATAAAATAGATCTATTTAAAATTCAAGTTATTTCTAAATTTGAGCAAAAATGTAAAATTGGAAGAAAAGAATTTTTAAGAGGCAAACTTTATTATGAAGATGGTATTACTTATGCTCAAATTAATGGTGAACCAGGAGCTGGTGTATTAACATCGTTATCAGGTGCAGATGGATTAATTGAAATTGATGAAGATATTGAAATAATTAAAAAAGGAGATATTATTAATTTTATTCCTTTTAAAGAGGCTATTATATGAAAATTTTATACTTCTCTTGGCTTAAAGAAAAAATTGGTACTAATTCAGAAGAAATTGAGAAGCCTAAAAAAGTTAAAACTATAATGGATTTAATTATATTCTTAAAAAATACTTCTATTGGTCATGAGGATGCTTTTACACATCTAAAGTCAATAAAAGTAGCCGTAAATAAAAACTTTGCTAACTTTGAAACAGAAATTAATAATAATGATGAAATAGCTTTTTTCCCTCCTGTTACTGGTGGTTAAGGTGATAGTAAAGGTTCAACAAGAAGATTTTATTACACAAAATGAAATTGATAATTTAAAAAATATATGTAAGGAGATACCAGGAGCAATAACTTCTTTCGTAGGTTATGTCAGAGATTATTCAAATAATGAAAAAATTACTTCATTAAATATCGAACATTACCCAGGTATGACTGAAAAAAAGCTAATGGAAATTTCAGAACAAGCTTCAAAAAAATGGCCTCTTCTTGGAACTTTAGTTATACATAGATATGGAAAATTAAATACTAGCGATCAAATTGTTTTAGCTGCAGCTGCTTCTCTTCATAGGAAAGCTGCATTTGAAGCTACTGAATTTATGATGGATTACTTAAAAACTTCTGCACCATTTTGGAAATCTGAAATTATAAATGATAGCAATGTATGGGTAAAAGCTAAATTAGAGGATGAGATTGCTAAGAAAAAATGGCAATAAAATTATCCTATTACAAGATCTGAATATTGACCCATAATTTTCTTACATAAGTTACCTGGCTTAAACTTGAAATCAGCTATCTGCCCAACAGGTGTTACTTCAGCAGCAGTACCTGTTAAAAAGCACTCAGTAACATTTTTGAGTTCATCAAGATTTATATCTCTTTCTAAAACCTCGATATCCTCATTTTGCAATAATTGAATAATTGTTTTTCTAGTAATACCATTCAAAAATGTTTTTGGTAAAGGTGTATGGACTTTCCCATCTGACATTCTAAAAAAAATATTAGCTCCTGTAGCCTCAGCGATAAGACCATCATGGCTAAGCATTAAAGTGTCATCAAATCCTTTTTTTTCAGCCTCATGTTTTGCTAATGTACAAATCATATATAGACCTGCAGCTTTAGCATGAACAGGCGCACAATTCGCTGGTGGCCTTCTCCAATTAGAAATATCAAGTTTAATTCCTCTCATTTTTGCTTCAGGATCGAAGTACGAAGGCCATTCCCATACAGCAACTGCTGTATGAATTTTTGTATGCTGAGCTGAAACTGCAATCATTTCTGAGCCCCGCCATGCAAAAGCCCTTACATAAGAATTCGACAGTTTCATTGTATTGAGTAATTCAACTTTTATTTCTTCAATTTGTTCCATTTCCCATGGAATTTCGAAGTCTAGGATATTAGCAGAATTAAAAAGTCTTTTGGTATGATCTAAAGATTTAAAAATCTTTCCATTATAAGCTCTTTCACCTTCAAAAACTAGACTGGCATAATGAAGACCGTGTGAGATTACATGACTTTTACATTCACGCCAAGGCTTCATTTCACCATTCATCCAAATATAACCATCCCTATCGTCAAAAGGTATTATATTCATAGCAGATCTCCATTAATTACTTTAGGTAAGTTATTAAAGTAAAATAATAAAAAAATAAATAATTTTCTAATTCTATATAGGTGACTGGTATTAAATTAATTTCTATGCATAAGATATTTAAAAAATTTTAAAATAAGTAAATGCATATTCTTGTAATTGATGATGATGACAGATTAAGACAACTGTTAAAAGATTTTCTTAAAAAAAATAATTTTAAAGTTAGTGTATCGCCTGATGCAATCAAAGCTGTTAAATTATTGAATGAATTTATATTTGATTTAATTGTTTTGGATGTAATGATGCCTGAAAAAACAGGTATAGAGTTAATAAATGAATTAGGGTCAGAATTTAAAACTCCAATTTTACTTTTGACAGCTTTAGACCAGATAGATGACAAAATTAAAGGTTTAAAAAGTGGTGCAGACGACTACCTAACAAAACCTTTTGATCCTGAAGAATTACTTTTAAGAATTAATAATATATTGAAGCGAACAAACCTTTCTCAAATTAAAGCACCTAAAGTAATTTCATTTGGCTCATATCAATGGGATAATGTTATGAAGAAATTGAATAAAAATAATATTTCCATTCACACTACAAGTTTTGAGAATGATTTACTAACATCATTATCAAATAATCTTGGTAAATATTTGAATAGAAATGATTTAAATAAACTATTAAAGGTAAATCCTAACTCTAGAAATATTGATGTAGGAATTTCAAGATTGAGAAAGAAATTGAAGATAATGCAAGAAAACCTCAATTTATAATCAATGCAAGAGGGAAAGGATGGCTTTTGCGTGGAAATCCAATTAATAGTTAATAAATGAGATTAAGAAATTTTTTCCCAACAAAACTTTTTAATAGACTTTTGATTATTGTTCTTCTCCCTTTATTAATGGTTCAACTATTAACTGTAACTGTTTTTTATGTCCGTCATTGGAATACCGTTACGAGACATATGGCACAAAATTTAGTCTCCGATTTATCAGCAATAGTATCTCAGGTTAAAGATAAAAATAATCCCATTGATTATAATTTATTAAGTTTGTCAGAAAAACTTAATTTGGAATTAAGCTGGATCACTGGTCAAAAACTACCTACATATATGTTTTCAAGCAATACTTACGCTGAAAAAGCATTTAAACTAGCACTTGAAAATAATATAAATTTACCATTCATATCTGATTTTATCTCTGATGAAGACTATATAAGTGTTGGTATTCAATTAGATCATGGTGTTCTAGGCTTTAAGTTTAGTAAAAAAAGAGTTTTTAGTTCAACGAGTTGGATTTTTGTTTCATGGTCTATTGGCTCTTCACTTCTTCTTTTTGCTTTAACATTAATTTTTATTAGTGCTCAAGTTCGACCAATTAAAAGATTAGCAAGAACTGCTTATAACTTAGGAATTGGAAAAGATATACAGAATATCCCTATTTCAGGAGCCAGTGAAGTTAGATTAGCTACACGAGCAGTTATTTCTATGGCATCAAGAATTAGAAATCAAATGAATGACAGAACAGAAATGCTTGCTGGTGTCAGCCATGACTTAAGAACGCCATTGACTAGGCTTAGGCTTCAAATAGCAATGCTTCCTAAAACCTCTGAAATAGTTTCTATGACAAAAGATCTAGAAGAAATGGAAAACATGATTTCTGAATATCTTTCATTTGCAAAAAATAATATTGTGGAGCCAATGTCTGAGGTAGACTTAAATAAATTATTTCATGAAATTATTGAACAATTCAAAAGTTCTAAATTTAGAGTAAAACTAAAAATTTCTCCTACAAATTTAACTTTTAGTTTGCGTCCACAATCTTTCAAAAGAGCTATGGTTAATATTATATCAAATGCTCAAAGATATGCTAAGAATTCAGAAATTTTAATAAGAAAAACTGAAGATACCTTATTAATATTCATTGATGATGATGGCCCTGGCATTGGAATAGAAAGTAGAGAGGATGTTCTTAAGCCATTTTATAGATTGGAAACCTCAAGAAACAAAAATACTGGTGGAACTGGACTTGGTTTATCTATAGCAAATAATATAACTTTGTCTCATGGAGGTTCATTGGAATTAAAAAAATCTCCACTCAAAGGTTTGAGGGTCAAGATTTCACTCCCGGTTTAATTAGTTTAGTTTTGAACCATTTGGAACATTTTTTTCTGGTACAGCTAAAACAATTGAATTATTTTCATCATTTAGACCTAATATTAAAACCTCAGATATAAAGGGGCCTATTTGTCTAGGAGGGAGATTTATAACAGCTAAAATTGATTTGCCTTTAAGATCTTCAGAGTTATAAAGGTTTGTTATTTGGGCAGATGATTTCTTAATTCCTATTTCAGGTCCAAAGTCTATCCAAAGTTTAAATGCAGGTTTTATAGCCTCTTTAAAAAGCACAGCGTCTATTATATTACCTTTTCTAATATCTACCTCAAAAAAGTCTTTAATTGATATTTGCATTTAATTAGATAATTTTTAAATTTGACGCAAACTCTTCTGCGTTGTTAATATATTTATCGGCTATTTTCATCATATAAGACATGTCTGTCTCCCTTAAATATATCCACTTTTCAAAAATAAGAGTATAAACAGAAATTAACCCCATTAATATAATGCTATCTCTAAAACTATTTGTATCTCCACCTGATATTTTTAAAGATTTTTTTGATAAATCATGCATACAGTAAACAAACAACTTAATCAGTTTTGGATCAGAAAAATTTAACTTGTGTAATCTAATTATTGAAGACTTATACTTTTCATGAAATTCAAAAAATCTTAATATTATATCTGTAAGTTTTTCATTTATTGAAGCTGAATGATCATCTTGAAAATCAATAAATGCCTCACTCAAAATTTGATCATTAGATTGTTCAAAGTATACTTTTAGTAGATCAATTTTATCATCTGCCATCCAAACAAAACTATCATTATTTTTTATTTTTAAATTTTTTACTATTAAATCTGAATTAATTTCTTGATATTCTTTTTCAGCAAGTAATTCTAAAATCGAAATAGATAAAGACATTTGGTATTTAATTTGCTTCTCAAACATTGAATAAATTCAGGACTATAGCTTTTCCTAAATCCTTTCCTCTATTTTTAGCTTCATTAATAGCATTTTTCACTAGATTAAAAAAATTATTATCTTTCATTAAAATTTCTAATCCTGCTTCTGTCGTTCCCTTTGGGCTAGTAACAGCTTTTCTCAATTCTTGGGCATCAACATTTTTATTTTCTAATAAATACGCAGAACCAACCAAAGTTTTTTCAGCAAGTATTTTTGCATTTTTAGGATCAATGCCAATCTGAATACCAGCATCAATCATTGCTTCAACCATATAATATATATACGCAGGGCCTGAACCTGAAATAGCCGTATAAGCATCCATTAATTCTTCATCATTAACCTTTATTGTCTCTCCTACTGCATTCATAAGCATCTCTGCATTTTCGATTATTTGTGAATTACAGTTTGTGTTAAAATACATAGCAGTAATTCCCTTTAATACAGATGAAGGTGTATTTGGGATGGTTCTAATAATTGCCTGATTATGACCCAAATAATTTTCAAAAAAATTAACAGATAAACCAGCTGCAATTGAAAGCCATGCATTACTTTTAATATTTAATTTAGATAATTGAGTAACAACATCTTTCATAACTTGAGGTTTAACCGCTAGCACAATTATGTCGAAGACATTACTATTTTCAATTTTTGTTAAATCATTATAAAAATAAAATTTCTTAATTCTAATTAGTTCTTTAGGTATATTATCAGAATTTGGTTCAATTATCAGAATTTCATGAATTAGACTTAATAATGACCACCCTTCTAATAATGAAGAGCCCATTTTCCCACAACCAACTAAACATATTTTCATCTATTGTATTAACCTTTTTTATTTTTTTTTGTACCTAAAAGGTCTTTCAATTGCTTTGCATGATTATCAATTTTTGCTTCTAAGCCGTCAATTTTCATATTTAGATTATTAATTCTTAATAATATAATGTCATGTTCTTCCTTAGTAACTAAACCTTTAGAAACTAAAACTCTTTCTAATCTACTTTTTACCATTACATCCAATTCTTCTCTGATAGCATTCATTGTTGAAAATGCACCTTGAGCAATATTAGAAAAGTCATTTATAAATTTTGATTTAAACATTTTGTTCTTTCTTAAAGAATAAATTAATAATAATATACTATGTTTTTAAATAAATTAATAATTATACAATTCAAATAAAATTTTACATAATGTATGACTTATGGACATTATTTTCATTATTTATAATGATATATCAAATATAAATTTTAATCCTGTAGCAATAAATATAGGACCAATTAGTATAACTTGGTATGCAATTTCATACATTTTAGGCCTTATTTTTTCTTGGCGATATGCATTATTCTTATCAAAAAGAAAATATTCTATAACTGGTGAGGTTATTGATTCTTTTTTTAACAATGCAATATTAGGCGTTATAATTGGTGGAAGATTAGGTTATGTTTTATTATATAATCCTAGTTATTACTCCAATAATCCGATAGAGATTTTATTTTTATGGCAAGGTGGAATGTCTTTTCATGGCGGCTTGATTGGGGTGATAATTGCGCAAATAGTAACAAGCAAAAAATTTAAAGTTAAGTTTCTAGTTTTAACAGATATTTCATCATTAACAGTTCCATTGGGTTTTATGCTTGGAAGAATAGCTAATTTTATTAATGGTGAATTATATGGGAGAATTACTCTACATCCTATTGGAATAATTTTCCCAAATGGCGGAAACTTCCCAAGGCATCCCTCACAACTATATGAAGCATTTTTCGAGGGATTTATTCTTTTTTTAATACTAAATCTTTTATTTTATTTCTCTAAAATCAAATCATTGACGGGAATGCTTACAGGAATATTTGTTTTGTTATATGGTGTTTTTAGGTTTTTTATTGAATTTTTTAGAGAACCTGACGTTCAACTGGGTTTGTTTTTTTTAAGCCTAACACTAGGACAAATATTATGTTCGTTAATGATAATCGTGGGATTATTAACAATAATTTTTTCTGTAAAATATTCAAAAAGTATTTAATAAATTTATGTATGAAAAAGATAATGAATTAAGAGAGATAATTTCAGATTTAATAAAATCTAATGGTCCAATTCACTTATCAGAATTCATGTCATTATGTCTATACGATAGAAATTATGGATATTATACAAATAACAAGGTTATAGGTAACAAAGGTGACTTTATAACCTCTCCTGAAATTTCACAGGTTTTCGGCGAATTTATAGCTTTAAGCATTTTTAATAATGCTAAAAAATCTAAAATTAATAAAATTAATTTACTAGAGCTAGGCCCTGGGAAAGGAACATTAACAAATGATATTTTAACAACTATTGATAAAATTAAAAATAACAGTTTTGAATTACATTCATTTCTATATGAAAAAAATGCTGGATTAAAATATATACAAGAGAAAAAGCTATTTAAATATAAATGCAAATGGATAGAAAATTTCAACGAAATTTCTAGGATCCCAACTTATATCATAGCAAATGAGTTTTTTGATGCTTTGCCAATAAATCAAATAGTGTCGAATAACGGGTTTTGGTATGAAAGAAAAATTGGTCTAAAAGATAATAACTTTTGCTTTGAGCTAGGTAGTAAAATAATTGATACAGTTACAATAAGCCCTTACCCATCAGGGAAAATAATTGAAGATAGATTATTTACCAAAAATTTATTAGTTAAAATATTTAACTTAGTTTTGAAGAATAAAGGTGCTTTAATTATTATAGATTATGGACAACTAGAGGAAAATTTTATTAATGGGAATACTCTCCAAGGTGTAATAAAACATAATTCATCAGATATATTTGAAAATATAGGACTTACAGATTTATCAAGTTGGGTGAATTTTTCAGATTTTATTAAAGACCTTCCAAAAGAAATTAAATATCAAGGACCAATAACACAAAAAGAATTTTTAATTAATTTAGGTATAAAAAGTAGGTTTGAAAATTTAGCAAAAAATAAATCAGCTACTGAGAGAAGACTTCTTTTTACTCAGTTTGAAAGATTAGTTTCTTCATCTCATATGGGTCAAGCATTCAAAGTTATGATTTTATATTCAGAAAACATGAAAAGTTTTGAAGGTTTTAAATAAATATGTCACTTATTCAATCTGATTTTCTTAATTTTAAAAACATTAGGCATGGATTTAGTTTAAGATATGGTGGTGTAAGCTT
>JBJLFF010000032.1:0-20792 GCA_045565515.1 Puniceispirillales bacterium (SeqCode) | reverse complement strand
CAAGAAAAGCATTGTATCCTTAAGTGTTGTTTCAGAAATAGCTAACGTACCTGATAAAGAATGAAGAATTCCAACCTTAATGGTGTCAGCCGCAAATGTTTTAAAACTAAAAAAACATATAAAAATAAATGTTAAAAAATTTTTCATGTGATATTTTCCTTTATGCAATTTTTATTTTTCCTCCTTGGTCAAAAAATCACATTATTTTCTATTTAAAAAAAACACTTTAAAAGCAAAATAGGTATGCAAAAATATTGAGATTGTTTTTATAAACTCTCTCTCTCTCAAACCATTTCAATTGTGGAGATATCTCTTTTGAATATCTATTGAGTGGGTTTTTAGTTTTAAATTATTAATATTGTTATCTGGTGTAGGAACTGATTTTAATTTATTTTCAAATATATTACTCCAAACAATGGTATCTGATTTTTTATTAAATGTTTTAGTGAAACTTCTACATCCAGTTAACCTTTCTTGATCAGTCAAAATCTTCTTTTAATTGAAAGAGACTTAATATATCCGCTTCATCGTCTATATAAGAATTCCTGGTTGGGGGTATTGGGTAGGGGGTATCTAGCTGAAAATCAATATAAAGTGGTACACATATGGTACCTTTTTTTATAAAGAATTATTAGCTAGGAACAAAATCGTTAGTATAATGGCGACTCCGGGAAGACTCGAACTCCCAACCCTCTGATTAGAAGTCAGATGCTCTATCCAGTTGAGCTACGGAGCCGCATATTCTTTCATTATCATAAGGGTTTTTATTAGTAAATTATTAAAATCATTTTGATGTATAATTTAAATATTTTTTTATTATACAATGAGTAAAAACAAACCAGAAAATATTAAAATACTATATGCAATTATTTTAAACCATCTTGTAGGAGCTATTTTAAACAAATACTGGCCTAATCTATTTGCTAAAATGAAAATAGGACTTAAAATAATGATTATTAAAACAATTTTTTGGTCATAAATTTTGTTTAAAGCCAATCCACAAATTACACAAAAACAAAATATACATCCAGTTATCAAAATATTTGCCCTTTGGACTTTTGCTGGAACTTTTGCCGATAAATAATACATAACCATAATAGGTGCGCCAGGTATGCCAGTACCTCCTGTTACAGCTCCAGTTGAAAATCCAGCTATTAGACTAGATATCAGATTTCTAGGCCCGTTATATGGTCTATCTAAAATTAATAAAGAGGTAGTTAGTAAAATAAAAACTCCCATAATTTTTTTTAAAGTTATTGGGTCTGCATTTACCAAAAAAGATAACCCAACAAAAATTGATATAGATCCTGATATAGAGATTGGTGCAACTTCTTTCCAATCAAAACATTTTAATGCATTTGGTAAAATTGTAATTGCTCCAAAAATATAGAGTGGCGTAATTACACCCACTGCTGTAACGGGTCCGAATAAAATCACTAAAATTGGTACTGAAATTATTGCACCACCAAATCCTATGTATCCTTGAGTTAGCCCGCTTACAAATAAAATTGAGGCTGCAATTATTAATTTTTTAAAATTAATATCATAAAAAAATTGATGGAAATCTGTAATAAGTAATTCAATAATAATTTACCTAACAATAAAAAAATATTTTGTTAAAAATCTAGTAAATATAATTTTTTCATAAAAAATTTAAGATTTCATAATGATAAAAATTAATGCCCATCAAAATCGAATTCAACATCAATTTCACTATCATCACTAAAATATAATTTAGCTTTGTGCGGTTCAAACCACTCCAAATCTTTATTATAATTCAAAAACATTAAATGAATGTTCAAGTCTTTCATAGAAACCTTAGCACCTGCAGGAATTTTTATTCTGTCAATTTTCATCATTTCGGATTTATCATTTTGATCTTCTTTATGCAAAAATAATTCTTTAGAAAAAAAAGCTTTGCCACCAGTTAGGTATACTTCATTTTTACCTTTATTAACTATAACCATGTAACCCTTTGCATGTTCAGAATTTTTGATAATTTGAGGGTGATCTATCATTAAATTTCCGTGTTTATACTCATGACTGAATGAATATACTGGGAAAAAAACTACTATATATGTTATCAACAGAAATATACGCATGATTTGTATATAGATCACTCAATAAGTTTTTCAATATAAATAATTATCAAAGAAAATTAACGATTTAAGTATATGTATAAAGATTATAAAGATAAATATTGGGATGCTAGGATAGCATGTTTCCAGGGTGCTTTTTTTCTTCTTTTAATTGTTGGTATTTATTTTGTTCATATTCCATGGAATATGGAAAGACTTAATATTTCGGAATCTGAGCTTGGAATTGGTATTTTTATTTTTGGTGTTTCAAACTTTTTCTCTAATCAAATTACTGCTAGGGTAGTAGTACCATTAATTGGAACAACAAAATCAATGGCTTTAGGGATAGCCTTAGTTTCATTTTGTCCTTATTTATTAATAAGTGTTCCAACATATGAGTTATTTCTATTAGCATGGATACCATTTGGAATTGCAGTGGGTCTTTATGTTCCAAGTGCTCAAACTCAAATTTCACTAATTGAACAGAAGACCTCAAAAGTTATTACCCCAATGTATCAAGCTTTTTATAGTCTAGGATCTTTAACTGGTGCATTATCAGCAGGGTATTTTATTAGAAATATAAGTGACCCTCAAATAACTTTTTTGGCTATAGGGTGTTTATTTTTTTTTAGTTCATTTTTTATTTATTTTTTTGGGCTTTCTTTGAAACTTGATCTCAAAACAAAAATCGAACGCATTAAGTTACCAGAAAAGCAAATAGTTATATTTGGTTTTATGATGATGGTAACATTTTCATCTTTTGGAATTATAATTGATTGGTCGCCAGTCTGGTTAACTAAAGATCTGAATGCTCCAATTTATTTAGGTGGTCTAATAATTATATTTTTTAATTTAGGAGAAATTTTTGCTCGTCTTTATTCTAATAAACTAATTGATATTTTTAATGAAAAAATAGTAGGTGGATATTTCAGTCTCTTTGCATCAATTATTTTAGCTATTTCAATTATTGTTTTTGATATTTATTTAATCTCTTTATGTGTAATATTATTTGGTTTCGGGACAGCAAATTTTTTAGGGATAGTTATAAGAGAAGGTGTAAAAGCTGGAAAAGAACCATTGGGTTTAACTGTTTCAAATTTATTAACAATGGGTTTTTTTGGTTTTATTTTTGGACCAGCACTCGTTGGGTATTCTGCAGAATATTTAGGTCTAACCTTTAATATGTATATTCTATGTCTTGTTTGGTTTTTAAACTCTTGTTTACTTATATATATAAAAAAATAAAATGTTGAAATAAAATACCCACCAATGTTATAAGTTATAAATATAAACAATACTAATTTAGTACTATTTAAATTGTTAGAATTATGACCCCTCAAAAAACAGTTTTCTACTTTGGATATGGTGCTAACATGTCAAAGAATTATCTTCAAAAAAGACGGCGCGTATTTCCTTCAGAAACATTCCATGGAGTTCTGAATGGCTATAAATTAGTTATGAATATGGAGGGGCCAAACTTTATAGAGCCAAGTTTTGCTAATATTATGAAGTCTTCAAATGAAAAAATTGAGGGTATACTGAGTAAAATAACTGAAAAAGAACTAAATCAAATTATTAACTCTGAAGGTGTTAATTATGAAATTGAAGATATTCTAGTAAATGTTGATGATAAAAAAGTTAGAGCTAAAACTTTAATTTATAAAACTAGTAAACTAGCAGGTATGGCCCCTTCAAGAAGATATATGAAAATTTTGATAGATGCAGCAGTAAAAAATAAATTAAGTGAAGACTATATTGAAAAACTCAAAAAACACCCTTCAGTATATTATCCCATTTTATCTGAATTATTTTCAATATATGTATTTTTCTGGGTAAGAAAACGATCAAAAAAAACCTCTTAAATAATCACTAATGAGTCCAAGTTTCTTTTCTATTAAATGAAAAATTATCAGCATAGGCTTTAGGTTTAATTTTTCTTTCTTTTGGCTCACTTAAAGTGTATTTGATAGAGTTTTTTTCTGCGTATCTCACGGCATCATCCTTAGAATCAAACTTTATCTTGACTTGTTTTTGTGTATCACTTCCAGAACGCCATCCCATAAGAGGTTCCCTTTTAGTGGCTGAGGTTTGGAAAAACTCTAATACCCATTTTTCAGTTTTACCTCTTCCTGATTGCATAGCAGTCTTTGAAGGCTTATATATACGTGCTGTCATTTTAATCCATTCCTGAATTCATTTATACTATTTGAGGCAGAGGATGCAAGAAGTCTTGTATCAGAATTTAATGTCACCAGGTCAAACCCCCATTTTACCGCCTCAATAGCATATGATGTTTTTACACAATGAAGGCAAGCTTTTTTGTCAGCTTTTTTAGCTTCAGATAAAATAGTTTTAATTCTCTCGACCATTTCCTCTTCTTCTCTATCCATGCCAGGGGGAAGTCTACCTTTTGTTGTACCTAAAGTTAAGTCCGCAGGACCTATATAAACAGCATCCAAACCATCTGTGGAAATTATATCACTTAAGTTTTTCATGGCTTCTTCGGTTTCTATCATCGCAATACAAAGAACATTATCGTTAGCATTACTATAGTAGTTATTACCAGTTATGATATTTTGCCTTGTTGGACCAAAACTTCTGTTTCCTAATGGAGGATACTTCATAAAAGAAACAAATTGTTCTGCTTCCTTTTTATTATTAATCATTGGGCAAATTATTCCCTCAGCACCAGTATCTAGGGCTTTCATAATATAGCCAGGATCTAGCCAAGGAACTCTTACAATAGGCATAACACCTGAACCAGTAATAGCTTGTAAAATTCCTAGTAAATCTGAATAGTCTATTAAACCATGTTGCATATCAATGGTAAGAGTATCATAATTTTGTCGAGACATTATTTCAGCTGAAAAAGGGTTATTAATTGAAATCCATCCATTCAAGGCGTAATTATTATTATTCCAAATTTCCTTTAATTTATTTTTTGACATCTGATACCTTAAAAAAGTTAATTTATTTATTGTATAAGTTCCTTTAAATTTAAAGCCTTATTTTTTATTTGCTCTTGCGAAATAAAAATATTCCTCTCAAATATCATCTTGGCAATTGTAAAAGCTTGAACATCATTTACAGCCTCTACGCATTTAAGTTCATTATTTATAAATGACCACCAAGAATGTGAGCCCTCCCTTTTGCCTTGTCTATGAATTGTAATAGAATTTGGTTTATATATTCCTACAGATTGAAACTTAATGTTAAATTGATCTGACCAGAACCATGGATTTTCAAAAACAGGTTTGGGTTTCCCTAAAATAAAAGATGAAACCCTTGAAGCACTAAATTGTGCGTGATGAATTGATTCAATTATAATTCCGTACTCATTTTTATTTAATGCGCAATCACCAATTGAGAATATATTTTCACAACTCGTTTTATAATTTTCATCTACTAAAATACCCTTTTCACAATCAATTCCTATTTTTTGAGCTAATTGAATTTCAGGTGATACTCCTATACCTACTAATACTAAATCAGTTTCAAAATCATTAAATTTAGTTTTGACATAGAACTTATTATCTTTTGCAATTACTTCTTGAAGTTTATCATTACAAAAAATATTTACGCCGTTATCTTGGTGAAGTTCTGTAAAGAATTGAGATAATTGCTTTGAGGCTACTCTCTCAAGAATTCTATCAGACATTTCAATAACTGATACTTCGTAATTACCTTTTTTGAGACTTGAAGCTAATTCAAGGCCTATATAACCACCACCTACAATTGTAATGTGTTTTTTACCAATTAATAATTTTATAATTTTTTTAATATCATAAATATTTCTGAGAGTACTTTGGTTTTCTACAGAGACTAAATTGTCAGGTAAAAAATTTGCTTTAGCCCCTGTTGCAATTACAAGAAAATCATAATGAATAGTTTCTTTTGTTTCTAGTTTTATACTGTTTATGTCTTTATCGATTTCTAAAACTTTTTTGTTTAACAAAAGTTCTATTGAATTAAGCTTGAACCAATTATTTTTTCTTAATTGAATATTTTCTTCTGAAAAGTCATCATCAAGAAATTTTTTAGACAAAGGTGGCTTTTCTACTGGGATAATATTAAGCTTCTCGATTATGGTAATTTTATCTTGATAACCATCTTTTCTCAGATTATCTGCTAATGCAATACCAGCGTGACTAGCACCTATTATAACTATATTCACAAATTAATACCTAAGAAATCATTGAATTAAACTAATCTACAATTATTTATTATTATTATAAATTAATTATTTAAAAAAATAAAAGGCCTCAAATTAATGAGGCCTTAGTTATTGGGAGGAAAAAACTTATGCATTTATAGAAACGACTGTTTTTTTAAATGTTTAATAGTTTTTGATTTTAACTTTGGAGTTTAAATAAGATGAATAATCAAATAATTTTAATAGTTTCTGTATTTCTTTCTTTAATTGCTTCTTCAGGACTTATGGCAGCCGGGTCTTATGATAGCTCTTCAAGCTCATCATCAAGTTCTAGTTCTTCAAGTTCAAATGATAAATACGATACCACTAGCTCCCCACTGACTAAAGAAGATAAAAGCATGAAAACTATTACTATAGCTTTGTCTAAAAATGATTACGAGAATGGGTACAGTTTATCAAAATTTGCATCAAGTAAATATCCTAATAACGCGGATGCATGGAATTATCTAGGTTTTTCATCAAGGAAATTAGGCAAATATGAAGAAAGTGAAGTTGCTTATAAGAAGGCACTATCCATTAATCCAGATCACGTAGGTGCACTTGAGTATTATGGTGAATTACATTTAACTTTGAAAAGACCAGAAAAAGCGAAGGCTTTGTTAGCTAAGTTAAAGACGTTATGTACTTTAAATTGTAAAGAAATGAAGCAATTAGAAGCAGCTATAAAGACTTACGAGAGTCAATAACATTAAATTCTAGTAAAGTTTTTATTTACTAGAATTTTTTTTTACTCCAATTTGATTTTATGGATAAATCAAATGAATATGTTGTAGCTATTGGTGGATCAAATATTGATATAATTGGCCAACCTTATGAAAAATTGCTATTTAAAAACTCGAATAAATCCAAAATAAACCTCTCATCTGGTGGTGTAATAAGAAATATTGCCGAGAATTTAAGTAAACTAAATAGTAAATGTCATCTTATAACAGTTTTTGGGAATGATGATTTTGGAAGTTTTTTAAAAAATAATTTAAAACACTCACTTGTTAAAGTAAATCATAGTTTAACCATTAAATCAGCCAAAACATCTACCTATATGTCTGTAAATGACAGTAATGGAGAGATGGTAGTCGCTCTTAATGATACAAAAATAATTGATCATTTAACTCCAGAATTTTTGAAAACAAAAGAAACAACGATTAATAATTCTCGTGCTATTGTTATAGACGCAAATTTAAATGAAGAAGTTCTGGCTTATATTTTTAGTAACTTCAAAAAAAAATATATCTTTGCTGACCCAGTATCTGTATCAAAATGTGAGAAATTAAAAAAATATTTAAAAAATATAAATGTGCTAAAACCTAATTTAGAAGAAGCAAAATTTCTTTTCAATTTGAAGCAAAACTCTAAAGATTATCTAAGTGAAATATCATCATCTTTATCAAAACTTCATATAGAGAAATTAATTATAAGCCTAGGAGATAAAGGGATAATTTCCTATAACAATGGTGAAATTAAAAATATACCAACAATTAAACAAGATATTATAAATGTAAATGGTGCTGGTGATGCTTTAATGGCTGGTTTAATTCATGGATATATGAAAAATTGGGAATGGGACTATACTATTAAATTTTGTATTTCAATGGCAAGTATTGCTCTTCAAACAAATGATACAGTAAACCCTAATTTGACAGAGAAAAAAGTTTTAAATTTTTTAAATGAAAACATATTGAAATGAATAATCTTAAAATCCAACTTAGTTCTGAAGTAGAAGCAGGAAAAAAATTGGGCCAACCGATCGTTGCTTTAGAAACAACGATAGTTTCCCATGGAATGCCTTACCCTGATAATTTGAACACTGCTCTTGAGGTAGAAAACATAATAAGAGAAGAAGGTGCTATTCCTGCTACTATTGGCGTAGTTGGTGGAAAAATAAAAATTGGAATGTCTAAACAAGAAATTGAACTATTTGCAAAAAGTAGTGATGTTACAAAAGTTAGCAGAAGAGATATTCCAATTGTAATGTCAAATAATGCAAATGGCGCTACAACTGTAGCAGGTACAATCCTTTTAGCCAAATTAGCTGGAATAGACGTTATGGCTACAGGAGGCATTGGCGGTGTCCATAGAGATGCTGAAAATACCTTTGACATTTCTGCTGATTTACAAGAATTATCCAAAACTGACGTAACTGTTGTTTGTGCAGGACCAAAATCAATTTTGGATATTGGTTTAACTCTTGAATACCTTGAAACAATGGGCGTGCCCATTATTGGTTATAATACTAATTTACTGCCTACATTTTACTGTCATGAGAGTAAATTTGAAGTTGATTTTAACTATACAAAACCATCAGAAATAGCAAAAGTGATGTTAAATCAGAAGCATTTATCTCTTAAAGGTGGAATGCTTGTATGCAATCCTATTCCAAAAGAATTTTCTATTGACAGTACGATCATTGAAAACTCAATTAATTCGTCAATGGAGATAGCTAAAAAAAATAATGTTAAAGGAAAGGATTTAACCCCTTTTTTACTTCAGAATATCACTTCGTTAACTGAGGGGGAAACTTTAAAATCTAATATCAAACTGATGTTTAATAATGCTAAATTAGCAGCCAAAATAGCAATTTCTTTTAACGAAATTATATAAGTTTTCAGAGGTAAAAATTATGACAAAAGTTATTATTATTACAGGAGCTGGTGCTGGGATCGGAAAGTCATGCTCCAATTATTTTCTTAATAAAAATTATAAAGTTGCTTTGTTGGGAAGAAACAAATCTAAATTGAAACCAGAGAATGCCAAAGGAAAAAATTATTTAAGTATTGAGTGTGATGTGAGCGATTACTCAAACGTTCAATCAGTTTTCAAAGAAATAATAGATAAATGGGGAAGAATTGATGTTTTATTCAATAATGCAGGTATTGGAAACCCTGCAAATACTATTGATTTAATTTCAAAAAAGGATTGGGATAATTTAATAAACATAAATTTAAATGGCAGTTTTTATTGTGCAAAAGAAGCATTTCACTATATGAAATCTCAAAGTCCTAAGGGTGGAAGAATTATAAATAATGGTTCTATTTCAGCTCATGTTCCAAGACCTGGGTCAGCTCCGTATACAGTTTCAAAACATGCTATTACTGGACTTACAAAATCAATTTCTTTAGATGGCAGAAAATATAATATAGTTTGCAGTCAAATTGATATTGGTAATGCCGGTACTGAAATGACTAAGAAAATGTCAAAAGGAATTATACAAGCTAGTGGTGATATTGTTAGGGAACCTGTTATCAATGTAGATCATATTGCAAAAGCTGTTTATGATATAGCCGAATTACCTTTAAATACAAATATCCAGTTTATGACAATCATGGCCTCCTCAATGCCATATATAGGTAGAGGTTAAACACTTAATGAATTCAAGCGCTTTGCGGGGTATTCTATGGATGTTATTAACAACACTTCTATTTGTACTTGTTACTGCAATTGTTAGATTTATTGGGGATGGCATACCTGCTTCACAGGCAGCTTTTATAAGATATGTTATAGGCACTATAATACTTTTACCCTTTATTCTTCCCTTAATTAAACAATCAATAAATAAAAAAGATTTAATAATTTACATATTTAGAGGATTTGCTCATGGAGCTGGAGTAATTCTTTGGTTTTACGCTATGTCTCGAATTCCAATAGCTGAAGTTACAGCTATAAGTTACACAGGTCCAATTTATATCAGTATAGGAGCAGCAATTTTTTTTGGTGAAAAATTAGCCTTGAGAAGAATTATAGCTATTTTTATAGCATTTATAGGCACGCTTATAATTCTGAGACCTGGTTTTCAAGAGATTTCGACAGGTCAATTAGCTCAAATAATATCTGCCCCTTTATTTGCAATTTCATATTTGTTATCTAAGGAACTTACAAAAAAACATAATTCTTTAGTAATTGTTTGCATGCTTAGTGTATTTGTTACACTTATTCTTGCTCCACCAGCAATTTCTGTATGGGTTCAGCCATCTATAAAAGAAATTTTAAGTTTAGGTATAGTAGCAATTTTAGCTACTCTTGGGCACATAACCTTAACTCAAGCAATAAAATCAGCTCCGATTATAATTATCCAGCCAATAAGTTTTTTACAATTAGTATGGGCAACTTTAATTGGATATTTTATATTCTCTGAAACCGTAGATATATATGTGATCGTTGGAGGGTTAGTCATTATAGTATCAGTAACCTACATTTCATATAGAGAAATGAAACTTAATACAGTTTATAAAATACCTCAAAATAATTTAACTAAGTTATGAATTTGTGATTTGTATTGTCTGTAAAAATTCCAATACTGAGGTTTTTGCTCATTTTGATGATAAAAAATATTGGAAGTGTGGAACTTGCAAAGCAATCTACCTAGATAAAAGAAACTACTTAAATAGTAAGGAAGAATACGCTCATTATTTGACACACAACAATGATATTGAAGATGAAAGGTATAAACTGTTTCTCTCAAAACTAATGAACCCATTAATCAAAGAATTAAAGGAAAATTCAACTGGATTAGATTACGGATGCGGTCCAGGTCCTGCACTTGCAAAAATGCTAGAGGAAATAGGCCATAAGATATATGTTTATGACCCATTTTTTTTTCCTATACATGAAAACCTTTCTAAAAAATATGACTTCATATGTTGCACTGAAACAATTGAGCATTTCCATGATCCTTATAAAGAGTTTCATAATTTTAATGAATTAACCATAAATAAAGGAGTAATAGGGTTAATGACAAATTTCTATACAGATGATAATTTATTTGAAGACTGGTATTACAGAAAAGATCCAACTCATGTAGTTTTTTATTGTGAAGAAACTTTTTACTCTTTAGCTAAGATTTTCAAATGGAATTGTGAAATTAATGAAAAAAATATTGTTATTTTTAAAAAAATTTAATTCTAGATCTTGAAATTATAACTTTAAATACCGATATTACTAATACGATGCCAATAATGGGTCGTAAAATTAAACTAAATAATGTTGCTTTTTTAAGGACATTATAAAGTTCTTGCTAAATATAGGAGAGCACTATGACTTTTTTAACTACACCATTAATGCGTTCTTTCGTTGGGTTTGACAGCCTATTTGATGAATTTGAAAGAATGTCAGATTATACAGACAATAAATATCCTGCTTATAACATCATAAAATCTGGTGACGAAGAATATAAGATAGAAATTGCCGTCGCTGGTTTCAATGAAAATGATATAAGCATCGAAGTAAAGAAAGGTTTGATGTCTATTGAAGCTTCAAAAACAAAGCATTCAAATGAATATTTGCATAGAGGTATTGCCGAACGTTCTTTTACAAAACAGTTTAGAATTTCCGATGATATGGAAGTTACAGGAGCTGATTTAAAAGATGGATTGCTTACAATTAATCTTTATAGAGAAATTCCAGAATCTGATAAACCAAAGCAGATTAAAATAAACACACCTGGTTTAATTAAGAGAGCAGCCTCCGCAATAAGTTCCGGAAAAGCTGCATAAATTATAAATTCAAAATCACTGGTGACTTTTGTCACCAGTGAAATATTTAGGATTTGCAAAAGTCCCTGCTAAACAAAAGAAATTTAATTCAACTTCTACATCAGTAATTGACGAAATAATAAATTAAAAAAATTTGTAGATGCAAACCTAGTAATTTTTTAATCTTTTTTTAATTATTTATTCTAAATATAATAATTTTTTCGTTTAATAAAATAAATGTATATTATGGTTTATATCCAACGTTAATCAAATAGAAGGCCATATGAATGGGGAAGTTAAATACAAAATCAGATTACATACTCACAATAATTCAATGTAGCATAAAATCCAGCCCTGATGAATTTAAAAAATGGATAAAAAATCGAGCTTCAAAATATGTCTTTGAACTAAAAGAGGAAAACACTATTAGCTATGAATGGCATTTGTCTGATGATAATAAGGATGCAACATTAGTAGAAACATACGTAGATAGTGATGCAGCAGTTCAACGTTTTAAAAATCACGCTAAAAGTCCAATAGCATCAGAAGTTTTAGAACATGTTAATATTACAAGTGTTTATTGTTTTGGAAATGCCAAGCCTGAATTAGTTGATATGCTCTCAGCTTGGGGCGCAAAAATTCAAAGTCACTATTGTGGTTTCAATCATAGATAATTAATGACATAATCTTATAAAGATGATTATTTTTTCTTACCTTTAAAATTAGCGGTTTTACCAAATACTTTTCTTTTTTTCTTAAAAAATCTACTATTTTTATTTGATGCACCTTTAGAACTATTTTCCTTATTCACTGAGTTTTTGGAAGATGAGATATTCTTTTTAGAAAATTTATTAGTTGATTTTCTCTGAAGTTTTTTATTGATTTCATCTTTATTGGTAGAAGGCTGTCCGTCAGAAATCTTTATTGATAGTCCCATTAATTTTTCAATACTTTTCAAAAAAGGCTGTTCATTTGGTGCACACATTGAGATTGCAGTTCCTGAAGCGCCTGCTCGAGCCGTTCTTCCTATTCTATGGATGTAATCTTCGGGGACGTTTGGAAGTTCATAATTTATAACATGAGAAATACCTTCAATATCTATTCCTCTAGCAGCAATGTCAGTAGCAACTAATACATTAACTTTGCCTGACTTAAAGTCTTTTAAAGTACGCTGTCTAGCTGCTTGAGACTTATTACCATGAAGAGCATCAGAAATAATATTTGAGCTCTTAATTTCTGCTGCAAGTCTATTAGCTCCATGTTTAGTTCGTGTAAAAATAATTACACTGTAAAAATTAATTTCTTTTAGAAGGTTTTGTAAATATTTCCTTTTATCTTCTGCTCTAACAAAACATACTAGCTGACTTATTTTTTCAACTGGAGTAGATGACGGCTTTATTGATATTTGTTCTGGCTTATAAAGTAAATTACTAGCAAGGCTTTCAACAGCTGTAGGCATTGTTGCAGAAAAAAATAATGTTTGTCTTTTCTTTGGTATAACTTTAACTATTTTTTTTACATCATTAATAAAACCCATATCGAGCATTCTATCAGCTTCATCTAAGACGAAATATTCAATTTTATCTAATTTACAGTAACCTTGGTTTATAAGATCAAGCAGCCTTCCAGGAGTTGCTATAATTAAATCAACACCTCTTTTTAAAGCTTCAACTTGAGGTTTTTGTCCTACTCCCCCATAAATTATAGTATGTTTAAAGGCTATATATTTACCATATAAACGAACAGATGAACCTATTTGAATAGCCAATTCTCTAGTTGGTGCTAGAATCAATGCCCTCGTACTTCTTCTTTTATTTTCAGGTTGAGATGCATTTAATAGCTGTAAAATTGGAATAGAAAATGCAGCTGTTTTGCCTGTTCCAGTTTGAGCTATACCTAAAATATCAAAACCATCAAGAACTTTGGGAATACATTTTTTTTGAATTGGAGTAGGTGTTTCATACTTTTCATCATTAAGAGCTTTTAAGAAAGGGGCTTTTATTTGTAAGCTTTCAAAAATATTGACCATTAGTGTATTTATCTCTCAATTTTGAATCTTAATTTAATTGGATAATTGTTTTTATTAAGATATGTGTTGGATACGACAAGGTTCAAACCTTTGACCCTTATGATGTCAATATTGTTGTATATCATATTTCTAAATAATCTAAAACTAATTAATAATGTTTCAGCGACGTACTTTTATCCAGTCTTTCATCGCATAATAATACTGAACAAAAGGTAAAAACCATGGGTTACCATCATAAAACGGGATTTTCAAAGGGGGTGGGCCATAAAATATACTATTTTTATTACTTATTCCCATAGCTGTTTCTGCAGCTTTTTTTCCTAACCAACGTGCCCAAACTGTTCCTGAACCTGCATAGCCAGCTGCATAGAAAATATCTTTATGTTCAAAAATCACAGGAAGTTGAGCCCTTGTAAAACCAACATTACCATGCCAACAGTATTCAACTTTACAATCAAATAACTCTGGAAAAATTTGAGTAAGCTTGCGCTTTAGATATTTTTCTGTTCTTTCAGACACATCATGTTTATCAAAACCTCGAGATCCAAGAAGAATTCTATCTTGATCTGGTGTGGGCCGGAAATAACTGTAAAGATTAGAACTATCTCCATACATACGAAGTTTTGGCATTATTGCTTTAACTTTTTTAACACCAAGTTTTTCGGTAACAATGATTGCACTTTTTGCTGGAACAAGTCTTTTTCTTAAAAATTTTCCTACACCATGTTGAGTACCAGTGTAAGCGTTTGTTGCTATTATTACTTTACCAGATTTAATAATGCCTTTACTTGTAACAACAGATTTCTTACCTTCTGATATATCATTAATCTCCAAAACAGGTGTTTCAGATATTACAATAGCACCTGCTTTTTCAGCACAACTCAGTAGACCAGCAAAGAACCTAGCAGGATGAAATCCACCAATTTCATCTCGTATCATCCCACCAAAAAATAAATCTGTTGAAATCTCTTTACGTTGATCCTCTCTTGTAACCATTTGAGCTTTATGACCATCAATTTTATTAAGTCGCTCGACTTCTCTAGATTGTATTTCATAGTCACGGAAACTCATTGCTCCAGTAAACCTACCTGTCATCTGGAATTTGCAATCAATTTGTTCTTCCTTACAGAATTTTGCTAGATCAAGACGCGCTTCAATACCCTCTGCATAGGCTTCATTTGCAAACTCTTCCCCAAATCTTTTACTCAACATTCCATGAGAAACTCGAATTTGACCACTGCATATACCACCATTTCGAGTAGATGCACCTAAACCGGGTTTGCCACTATCCAAAACAACAACAGACCTTCCTTGTCTAGCTATAGTAAGCCCGGCTGATAGACCAGTGTAACCTCCTCCAACAATCACAAAATCAGCCAATTTTGGAAATTTATGAGTTCGCAAAGGAACAAGGCTTTCATTAATCTCCCACCAGAAGGGTCTTCTTTTTGTCACGAAACTTTCACCTAATATCTTTCAATTAAAAATATAGTAGCGTGGATAGTACTATTTGAGTGAAAAAAATTATTTAACTAGACTTTAAATTCTTGATAGCATTTTTTGCAACCTCAACAAGAAGATTTGCCTGAGATTCATTAAGAGATGCCAGCTTATTATTTAATACTTCAGCAGGGACTGAGACTGCTGCTCCTGAAGTAACGCAGATTGCTTCTGTTTCTCTTTTATTGAATCCTGCAAAAATTTCTATTTCACCAAAAATCATATTTGGAGAAACTCCAGCAACCTTTTGACCAGTTTCATTAAGAATATGAACAGAGCCTTTCTGCAAAATAAAGCAATTTGACGGTACATCTCCCTTTTTGTAAAGATTTTGACCAGCAACTATTGTAATGATTTCTGCACTCATTTTTGTAAATATTCCTTAAATGTTATATTTAATTTTTCTAGTTCTTGAATACTATTTTTATTTTTACATAAAACTAAAAATAAAAATGAACCATTTTTATCAGAAGCTGTGCTAGTCAAAAGTGTTCCAATCTCTGGCAAAACTTCCATAACTTCAAAAGCTTTTTCTGGATCATTGTTTTCATTAATCTCTACTTGAATTAAAGGATCTGTTAATAACTGGTGGCTTGAAATACCAGACATTGCTTCTTGAGTTACTAAAACTGAAATATTATTGCCTACACCTCTTTTCTCAAGAATTTCAACAATGTCTTTTTGAACAAATCCCTTTTTTCTTTTATTATCTAATTTTTCTATGATCTCAGATAAATTTTCTGGGTACTTATTTATAATACCATTTCTAAATTCATCTAAGTTTTCAATATCATTGAATAGATCAGCTAACTTTTGAAAATTGATGGCATTGGTATTATCTTTTTCAATCCATTGAGAAATTTGAGCAATAAATCTCAAATCACTCTCTTCAGAAATAGATTTAATTTTAAGAGATATAGTTTTTTTTGAAAGTAATAAAGTTTCTTTCCATTCATTGTCCAAAGAATCTGAAACTGAAAGATTAGGTGTTATTAAGTTTATAATAGATAAAAGTGATATCTTCGAAGTCTCTGATGAAAAATCAAAATTATTTAGTACTGATACCAATCCATCAAAATCTTTAGAGATTGAATTATTAAGGACATTTTTGATTTTTTCATTAATTAATTTTTCATCTGAACCAGAAATGATGCCATCGAATAAATTTATTAAACTTAATGCAAAATCTTTTTGGTTATCTGTATCTAAAAAACCAGCAAAATCAAAGTCAGTCATCATAATTAAAATGTCCCATGCTGAATTAGAGATTTTAGAAAGATAACTATATTTTTATCTGTACCTTGCAACATTTCAGTAAAATCTTGATGATGGAAAGATAAAAGCTTAATACTTTTTTTTATTTCAAGTGTTTTAATTTCAAAATTATTATCAATTAATTGTCTCAAACCAAATATTTCGTTTTGAGAACATTCAAATTTTACTGGAACTTTATTACCAAATGTTCCATGTACAATTCCGTTTTGTATGTAATAAAAAGATTCATTTATTGAAAGAGTTTCACCTTCACTTAATGAAAGTTCTTTATAAGGAAACATATTTTTAAGAGCATTTTCGAGCATTAATTTAATATATCATCAAAAAATAATTGGTAAATAAAATTTAACTAACCTATAAATTGCCAAAATATAGTATTATTTATCATATGCATCTTCCACAGTTTTGGTGGCTTTGGATCAGCACTTCCCATTGCCAACCAGCCCATTGGCTTGATGGCCTTTTGAAGATTTTTAAAAATACGTATTCTTGATTCATTGTTCATATAAATCAAAACATTTCTACACATAATAAAATCAAATTTGATTGTAGGAGGTTCATCCAAAAGATTATGCTGATAAAAGTTAATTTGACGTTTGACTAGATTAGGGATTTGAATTTTTAAATTATTTAAATTATCGATTTTGAATGTTTTTGATAAAAAGGGCAAAAATTTATTAATTCTTTTTTTTTCATCTTTTCTATAAATAGAAAAATTTCCTTTTCTACCACTTTCAATTACACTTTGTGAAATATCAGTTGCGTAAATTTTAAAGTCTTTGTTTTGAATTATATTATCTCTCAGTAAAGCTAAGCTATAAGGCTCCTGTCCATAAGAGCACCCCGCTGACCATATTTTCATTTTATCTTTAAGAATTTTCTTTTTAATTATTTCGAAAACTTCTTCATCCCTAAAAAAAGATGTTTCTTTATTTGAGACCTTCTCAGCTAAATTTATTAAACTATCTTTTAAAGACTGATTAGGACCCCTACTTTTTTCAAAATTATAACCATAATTTAAGTTATCCATAATGTTTAATATTTCATTATTAGGTTTAAGCCCTGTAACTTCCTCAAAAATTTTTTTACTATTCATAATTTTTTATACCAAAAAATTAAATATCATCTAAAAGTAAGCCAAAAAAAGTTTCATGATTTTTTCTTAGATTAAAATATCCAATAACTTTATCTTGGATTAAGTATGGAAGACTAATGTTAGTTTCTATTATTACTTCTTCTATTTTAGGCATTCCTTGAGTAGGAACATAGTGACCAGAAATAAGCTTTATGCAATTAGTATTTCTTGGTATTCTAAACTCCCTAAAAAAAGGATGTATTTTTTTTTGACTAACAGTATTAGTTTGGGCTGATTTTAATTTTTCCAACATAATTCCATATGAGTTACCATCCCATTGGAAAGTCATTAATTTGCTTTCAGACATATTCTGATTTTCTAGGGTCATCTTGACCAAATAAGTGCATTAAATCTATCTGAAATACCACTTTATTTCCATCAGAAAGGGCGGCACCATTAATATATGGTAATGAGGTTACAAATTTATCCGGCTCATCAAAAACCAAATCTCTTATTAAAACTTTTCCCTTATATTGAAGTGCTAAAGCTTTATCAGAAAAATTAACTACTAAAAAATTTTCTTCTCCACCATCATTTTTAGAAAAGGCAAAATCTTCAAATTTTACAATTTTATACACTTGATTTTTAATTTGTATTTTATTCTTATCAATAAAATTTTTCTCATCAAGATCTAAAGCTCTATAAATTGACAAAATATTTCGAGTTGGAATTGCGTAAAATGTATTTAAAGCTTCAAGAACTATACAATTTTCAGTATTTGTAATTTGTGGGAAAACTAATGTAAAAGTTGTTCCTTCACCAAGCCTAGAATTTATAAAAACACTTCCTCCAGAGGAAATAACATTAGTTTTAACTACATCCATTCCCACTCCCCTACCTGAAGTATCAGTAACTTTTTCAGCAGTTGAAAAACCTGGTTGAAAAATAAACTCAAATATTTCTTCATCTTTTAATGATTGAGATTTCTTTTTATCAGTTAATCCTCTAGAGATTGCCTTATCTAAAATCTTCTTCGTATCAATCCCTCTTCCATCATCTTTGATTATAATTTCTAACCCACTTGAAGATGTTGATATATTAATTTCAACTTTACCTTTTTTATTTTTTTTCCCTCTTTTATTAGGAAGTTCTATACCATGATCAACAGCATTTCTTACAATATGCATAAGAGGGTCTGTTACTGCTCTAACTACATTTCTATCAGCACGGCTCGTCTCTCCATTTACTAAAATGTCTACTTTTTTACCAGATGATCTGGCAGCTTCAAAACCACTGCGTTTTACTCTTCTCATTACGTCACTCATTGGAAATACCCTCAAATCAAGGACTTCCTCATTGAGTAATGATGCTTGTAAATTTGATTTTTCAATAAGATCTTTAGCAATTTTAAGATCAGAATTTGGATTTTCAATAAGCTTAGAATTGATAATTCTATTGATGTCTGAAAGTGAAGTTAGGACATTACCAGTTCTTGAAAAAATTTTTTCAATAACTTCTGATGCTATTGATATTGATTTTTCTTTATCAGAAATAACTTCAAGTTTGTTTTCAATTATATTCTTATCTTCCTTCTTAAAATCTGGTATTCTATCAGGCTCTGTATTAGGAATTTCCTCTGTCTTGTAGTGAGGAGAAACAATAATATTTTTTTCCCGTATATTTTTTAAATTGTTAATTAGTATTTCGGGATTATCAGCAATTTCTTTCATTTCTTTAGAAGAACTTTCAGCAATTAACTTCATTTGATCGTTAGCTTTCAAAAGAATACTAATAGCGTCATCATCAAGTATAAATTTTTTCTCTCTAACGTCACCTAAAACATCTTCAGCAGAGTGCGCTATTTTTTCTAATACAGATAAAGATAATGACCTGGAAAGCCCCTTAATAGTGTGGAAACCTCTAAAAGCTGAATTAACTTGATCATCACTAAGCTTTTCTGAACTTGCCCCTATTAAAATTTCTTCATTGGTTGAACAATGTTCGTCAACTTCAATTGTAAATTGTTCCCAAATTTCTTTTAAAAATTCATCATCCATAAATTAATACATCTTAAAAATAGTTTAATCTAAACCAACTACTTTTCTGGCAATTTCTATAAACTCTTTACCTTTTTGAGTGGCTAAAGTTGGATCAACTGCACCGCCTGGCTTTTCAATAATTGCATCAGCTCCTAGTTGATTTACTTCAGCTGCACGTGAGCTTCCCATTTGAGCAACTGAAGAAACAATAACAACTTTTGTAGAATACTTGGCTCTTATTTCCTTCAAAGCTTCAACCCCATCCATTTCTGGCATTTCTATATCTAAAAAAATAAGATCAGGAATGTCTTTTTCTATTTCTGTCAAAGCTTCAATTCCGTTTCCTGCTTCACTTGTAACTTTAAAGGCATCATCTGAAGACAAAATCTTTTTTATTATGATCCTCATAAGTTTGCTATCATCTACTATTAAAACTTTTTTCTGACTCATATTATCTCCATTTAAAATTTAATTATATTTCCAAGATTCTCTAATTTTCAAAGCAAGGTTTTTTGGAGAATCACATATCATAACTTTACACGAATTCAGGGTCGCAGTAGGCATGCTTGAAGCTATTGCTGTATCAGGTAATTGAACTAATATATTACCTCCATTGCTAGCTTGTAATTTGCATCCCTTGGAACCATCCTCACCCAAACCGCTTAATAAAATAACATCACATATTACATTATACTGGATAGCACTTTCTAGAAGTTTATCAATCGATGGTGTAAATCCGTATTGGTTTTTACTGGCATCTTCAGTTCTCAATAAAATTTTATTATCTGTTAGTTTAGACTTTTTAAAAACAGTATTAAATCCTCCTGGTGCTATAGATATTCTCCCAGTCTTCAGGCTGTCAAAAACACCAAATTCCATCTTTTGGTTATTTTTAATAGCTGTCTGATTTAATCTACTAACTAAATGAGTTTCCATTTTTTTTGGTATATGAATAGCTACTACTATAGGAACAAAAGGGTCACTTAATTCATTAAATACTTCAGAAAGTGGATCTAAACTTCCAGCTGAACCAGCAATTACTAAAACCTTTGAAGGCTTAAAACTATTATTAATTTTGTAATGTTTTTTATATATCTTTGTGGATTGATATTTTTTTA
>JBJLFF010000031.1:0-80250 GCA_045565515.1 Puniceispirillales bacterium (SeqCode) | reverse complement strand
TCATCACCTTTCCATTTTGAGGAGTGTCTTGAAGTGTCCATTACTAGATCGCCTCTTGTTATCAGTGCCTCTGGATCTATTTCATTAGAAATATTTACCCTCCGCAACAAAGCTTTAATTCTCTCAATTAAAAGACGCTGGGAAAAAGGTTTCTTTATATAATCATCTGCACCAATTCTAAGGCCAAGAGCCTCATCTACCTCATCATCTTTGCTAGTTAAAAAAATTACGGGTAAGTTAGATTGCTTTCTTAGTCTCTCAAGAACCTCCATACCATCTAATTTAGGCATTTTAATATCCAACACAAGTAAATCAGGTGGTCGCCTTTTAATTCCATTAAGGCCTTGCTCACCGTCCTGATATTTATCAACGATAAACCCCTCTGATTCTAATGCCAAAGACACAGAAGTTAAAATATTTTGATCGTCATCAACAAGAGCAATTTTGTTTAACATTATATTCTCCATTACCTAAAGATATCATCGTTAGAAACTATTAACAAATATGAGGCAAATAAATGGCAAAAAAGTGATTATTATATAGTTCAATGTGCGGCTGACCAATTGGTCGCCTCTCCAAAATCAACTATTACTGGGACATTCAACTTGCATATTGGTAAATGAGCTTTCTCCATTTCCACTTTGATAATTTCAGAAACTTTATTAACCTCATCTTCAGGGCACTCAAATACTAATTCATCGTGTACTTGCAGCAACATTTTTGATCTTATCTTTTTTAATAGAAACTCATTATCTATTTTAAGCATTGCTCGTTTAATAATATCTGCGGCACTTCCTTGAATTGGCGCGTTTATGGATTGCCTTTCTGCAAAAGATCTTTCTTGAAAGTTTTTGGAATTTATTCCTCTAATTGGTATCCTTCTTCCAAAAAATGTTTCAACATAACCATTTATTTTTGCTTTTGTAATCATTTCATCCATGTAATCTCTTATTTTAGGGAATTGACTAAAATAAGATTCGATAAAATCTTTTGCCTCTTTTTGGGAGCACGAAAGTTGCTTTGATAGTCCAAAAGCTGAAATTCCATAAATTATACCAAAGTTAATTGCTTTAGCTCTTCTTCTAGTTTCAGAATTTAAATCCTCTAAAGGTATTCCAAAAACTTTTGAAGCTGTTTGAGAATGAATATCTATCTTTTCTTTAAAAGCATTTATCATGTCTATCTCATTTGCCGCATGAGCAATCAATCTAAGTTCTATCTGACTATAATCCGCAGAAAAGATTTTATGACCTGCTTTTGATATAAATGCTTCCCTAATTCTTCTTCCATCTGATGTTCTGATAGGAATATTTTGAAGGTTAGGGTTAGAAGAGGCTAGTCTCCCAGTTGAGGCTGAAGCCATAGAAAACGAAGTATGAACCCTTTTAGTTTCAATGTTAATATTTTTTTGTAACGCGTCAGTATATGTTGATTTTAGTTTTGCAAGGCCTCTCCATTCTATTATCAAATCAGCAATTTTAAACCCTTTAATTGACAAATCCTCTAAAACACTAATGGAGGTACTATGCTTGCCTGTTTTTGATTTTTTATCCTCTGGCAGGTTTAATTTATCGAATAATATTTCTCCAAGTTGTTTAGGCGAAGCTATATTAAATTCTTCATCGCAATAATCAAAAATACTTTTTTGAAGTTTATTTAGTTTATCCTGAAATTCAATTGATAGCGAATTTAATGCAAGCTTATCGATCAATATTCCTTCTTTTTCCATTGAAGAAATTACTGGAATTAATGGCCTTTCAATTCTTTCGTAAACTGTATTGAGTTTAGATAAAAATAAATCATTTTTTAAAACTTTATAAAGTCTCAAACAATAATCAGCATCTTCAGCTGCATAATTAAAAGCTTCATTTGGATGAACTTTGTCAAAGGTAACTTGTTTTGCTCCCTTTCCACAAATATCTTCGTATTTTATTGTATCATGATCTAATAATTCTTTCGCTAAATTATCTAGTTTGTGACTAAATCTATTTGCATCAACTACATAAGACATACACATAGTATCATGAACTGGATAGAGATTTATTGATCCATTTTTTATTTGAGATAGAACTAAATAGTCATACTTTATATTATGTCCAATTTTAACAATTGATGGATCTTCAAAAATTTCTTTTAACAACTTTATCGCAATTTCAAATTCAATCTGAACTAAATCACTAGAATTTTCATTTTCATTGTCTAATAGGGAAAAATCTTTTTTTTCTTTATGCCTTAAAGGTATGTAATAAGAAAGACCTGGTTTTACGGCTATAGATACACCTACCAAATTAGCTTCAACAGCATTTAAGGAATCAGTTTCTGTGTCTATAGCTATTTCTTCTAAATTATGACAAACCTCTATTAAATCCTCTAAATCTTTTATTTTTGTTACTAGACTATAATTTTTTTCAATCTTTTCATTGTTATTGATATTTGTTATAGCCTCATCTTCACTATCAAAAATCTTACTCTCTAGTCTTTTAAAATTGTTTTCTTTTAAAAAATTTAGTAAAGCTCCATCATTTCTTGTGGACCAATTAAGGTCACTTATTTTGTAAGGAAGTGGTACCTCTGTGTAAAGAGTTACAAGTCGTTTAGATATTCTGGCTAATTCAGCATTATTTACCAAAGTTTCCCGTCTTTTATTTTGTTTAATTAAATGAGCATTATCCAAAAGACTATCTAAGTTACCATATTCATTAATTAATTGTGCAGCTGTCTTGACTCCAATACCTGGAACACCTGGAACATTGTCTGACGAATCGCCTGCTAATGCTTGGACATCTATTACTTTGTCTGGTGTAACACCAAATTTTTCAAGAACTCCCTCTGGACCAATAGTTGTATTTTTCATTGGATCAAGGAGAGAGACACCATCTTGAACTAATTGCATCAAATCTTTATCAGAAGAAATTATAACTGTTTCAATATTATCCTTTTTTGCAATTTTAACATAAGTAGCTATAATATCATCCGCTTCATAGTTCTCAACTTCAAGATATTTCAGGCCCAATGCTTTAGTGGCATCTCTTATAAGTGAAAATTGAGGAATTAGTTCTTCGGGAGGATCCGATCGATTTGCTTTATATTCTTTATAAATTTCATTTCTGAATGTAGTTCTAGCTGCATCAAAAACAACTAAAATCATTTCACCTTTCATATCTTCTGAAAGTTTTAATAACATTGATGTGAAACCAAATACTGCATTAACCGGAACACCATCTGATCTTGACATAGGTGGCAATGCGTAAAACGCTCTAAAAATATAGCCTGAGCCGTCAACTAAAATGAGCCTATTTTTACTCATTAATTTTGAGTATTTTTATTTATTTTCATAAATTTATGTGAGCAATAGGGACAAATTGTAACTTCATTAGTATCTACGGAAAGGTATATTTTAGGATGTCCATCTTCTCCACCGTCACATGCAATACGATTACCATCCACTAAAGTTTCATCACTATTCTGACCAAATTTTATTGCTTTAGCATTCATTTAATTTCTCTACTATTATTTAAATTCTTTTTTGAATTTACTAATATACTATTAAGTTTTTTAATATTAGTAACCCCATTTTTCAATCCAGAATTGCATAATTGGCATTATATCATGCATTTCATTTTTATAATTTTTCCACCGTCCTGAAGCCCTAGTATAAATTTTTTCAGTAACTTGATTGTAACTAGGTGTATTAATTTTTTTATCTAAAGCATTACTTCTATAGTTATCAACCTCTTTTTCCCAGTTCAAATCAAGAAAATTTAATAGCTTTGTTGTTTCATCTTTAAGAGAGAAAATTAAGTTTTCATACTTTATTAAGTGAAAGTCTAATTTAAAAATACTTTCATAAATATCAAATAATTTCATGCTTTTATTGTAAAGCTCTGCTGTATTTTTTAAATTTAAAAAATTTGCCATAGCATCATTCAAATTAAATGTTTGCATAAAACAACTTAAAATACAATCTAATGGATGTCTTATAGCTAAAATAAATTTAGCCTTTGGAAAAATTCTTAATATTAGACTGATATCTATAATACTTAATGGAAGCTTATCTATAAAGACTTTTCCTACCAGATTTTCATTTGGTAAATACTTTGTAAGTTCATCCAGATAAATCTTTTGAAGATTTTGTAAATCATGTAAATTTAATTTTTTTAAATTTTCATATGATGCTAATTTATTTAATGATTTTTTAACCATTGCTATCATTGGTTTTTCTTCTAAAGTTGAGATATTTGGATGTGAACTAAGAATATTATCTAACAAAGTTGTTCCTGAACGTGGAAACCCGACTAGAAAAACAGGAGAAATTATTTTATTTTCTATTTTATTTTCCCACTCTAATTTTTTTATTTTTGAGTATGATATAATTAATTGGCTTACTTCATTTTGATAGTTTTTTGGATTATATAGTTGGCTCTCAACACTTAAACTAACTAATGAATTTGATTTTTTAAAACAATTAAATGCCTTTTTATAATGTTTTATTTTATCGTAATCTTTGCCTAACAATTCATATTTATCAATTTTCATTTTATTTGAAATTTTTGTATCGTCTACTTCCTCTAAATATAAAGTTGAATTTTTATAATCTTTATTTCTTGAATTTAGTTGTCCTCTCCGAAATTTTATTTCTTCATTACCTGAAAGACCTTGATTTTCTGCCTTGTTAAGAGTTTCTTTTAGTTTTTCTAATTGATTAGACCTTTCATAAAGACCACATAAATTAGAGTATGCTAGAACAAATTTAGGATCGATTTTTATTGCTTTGTTGTAGCTTTTGATAGCTTCAGATTCATTTTCTAAATTTAATTCAGCTGTGCCTAAGTTGTTATAGGCGTCAGCAATATTGGGTCTAATCTTTAATGCTTTTGAGATACTTTTGAGAGCATTTGAATAGTCCTTGTACAAGTTATATGTTGCCCCTAAATTATTTAATGCATCAAAATAATCTGGCTTCAATTCAATTGCCTTTTTAAAAGCGTTTATCGCTTTTCTAAAATCACCTTTAACTGTTAAAGTATTCCCTAAGTTATAAAAAGCTTCCGAGTAGTTTGGTTTGAATTCTATAGCTTTGTTCAGATAATTTATAGCATCATCTACTTTCATTTCTTCTTTCAATGAAAGTGCTAAGTTATTACAAGCTTCAGGAAAGTTCGGTTTAATTGATAATGAAGTTTTAAATGACTCTGTAGCTTTTTTATAGTCTCCAATTTTTTTATAAGTAAGACCTAAATTATTGTAAACTTGTGGATTTCTTGGATCAATTTCTAAAGCGTATTTGTATTGCATTAAAGATTCACTGTCTTTATCTATCGCTGCAAAAGTAGCTCCTAAAATATTTGGAATTATAACTTCATTGGGATATTTTAAAGATAGTTCTTTACCAAACGTAATACATTCTTCATGACTTGAGCTGTTAAATAGATTAATTAATTTTTTGACTGAACTTTGAAAAAAATCATCTGTTTTTATGTTATTTTTTTCTATTTTTTTTAAACCTTCGATTGCTCTAATATTTTTTGGGTATTTAAAAAGTATTTTTTCATAGCAAAATTTGGCATCTTGGTAATGCCCTTTAATAATAAAATTTTTTGCTTTTTTTAACTGATCATCTATAGAAAAATTTTGCGACATATTTAAGTTCTAATATTTATTATTTTTATTATATAATTTTTAATTTTTTTTTCATATAACCAATTAAAAATTAATTTTGGAAATATAATGACGAATAATAATACAAATACATTTGGCACTCAGATTAGAAAATCTCCTTTTTTTAAATCTACTTTAAATGATGGCTGTACAGGTTTTTCAATATACAATCATATGTATATTCCAAGAAGTTTTGGAGATCCTGTTAAAAATTATTGGAATTTAGTAAACGAAGCTATTTTGTGTGATGTTTCCGTTGAGAGGCAAGTTCAAATTGAAGGTCCAGATGCTGCTGAATTTGTTCAATTACTTACCCCAAGGAATATTTCGAATATAGAAGTTGGACAATGTAAATATATCCTAATTGTAAGTGAAGAAGGTGGAATAATAAATGATCCAGTTTTATTAAGAGTTTCAAAAGATAAATTTTGGCTATCTATTGGTGATAGTGACGTTTTACTTTGGGCAAAAGGAGTAAAGATTAACTCTAATCTGAATGTTTCTATTACCGAACCAGATGTTTCTCCACTTCAATTACAAGGGCCAAAATCTTTAGTTGTTATGAAAGCTATTTTTGGTGACTGGGTTGAAACAATCAAGTATTATCGCCATAAGGAATACCTATTTGATGGTATACCTCTTGTTATATCCAGAACTGGTTGGAGTAGTGAATTTGGTTTTGAAATTTTCCTTCAAGATAGTCAGTATGGAGATCAACTTTGGGAAAAAATAATGGGTATAGGAAGGCCATTAGGTTTGCACCCTGGTCATACTTCAACAATAAGGAGAATTGAAGGTGCCATGTTGTCATATGTAGCTGATATGAATATTAATAATAATCCTTTTGAACTTGGCCTTGATAGACTTGTTGACCTTGATATGGAAGCAGACTTTATAGGAAAATCATCACTAATTAATATTAAAAAAAATGGTATAAAAAATATTTTTTGTGGATTTGAAATAGATGGTCCACCTCTCAACGAACCATCTGATGAACATATTGATATTTCAAATAACAACAATAAAATCGGATTTATAACTTCATCTGTGTTTTCTCCACGACTAAATAAGAATATAGGATTAGGTTACTTACCTGTAGAAAATTCAAAAATAGGTTATGAAGCTAAAGTAACTATTGAGGCATTAACAAGAAAATTATTGGTCGTAGAAAAACCTTTTTACGACCCGAAGAAAAATATAGCAAAAGGAACTTAAGATAACTGTTATTACAAGCTAATAAAGACCAGTACTAAAACTCATTCTATTTTTTGTCATAGAAAATTAATTGATGATTTTAGAATTATTTAAGAGATATTGGATTAATACTAAAAATATTTATTGCTTGATTGGAAGACCTAAGTAGATTACTCAGAATTTTTATTTATCAAATAAATTCCACAACTTACTAAGGCAAGAGATAGAAATATAAGAATTGAAATTTCTTCTTTTAGAATAAGCCAACCAAAAAAAACACCAAAAATTGGACCAAAGAAACTAAATGAAGCAATAGATGTTGCCGGGTATACAGATAAGGTCCAAAACCATATTAAAAATCCTGCAGCGACAATTACAACTGCTTGAAAAATAAAAATTATAGTAATTCCAATATTTATTTCCCTGAAGTAAAACCCGAAATAGTATGATATGGGTAAAATAACAATGCTAGAAACTATTAATTGATAAAGTAATTGCATTTCTGGGCATGATCTGTTCAGCTTAGTTGTGCGGACAATCAATACAATAGCTGCCCATAGAAAACTAGCACACAGAGCAAAAACATCACCTATGATACCTCCTTCCCCGAGATCGTTTTTTGTAAAAATTGCTATAGATACAGCAATAACGGAAATTAAAAAACCCAGTATTTTCTTTAAATTGAGTTTTTCATTTTTAATTAAAAAATGTGCTGCAATGCCTAACCAAACTGGCATAGAATAAAATAAGATTGATGACCTTGCTACTGATGTAAACTCTAACGCAAAAAACAATAATACAAATTCAAGAGCAAAAATAGCTCCACAAATTATACCTGGAATTAGGCTACCATCTCGTATAGAGATTTTTTTTTTAAATAAAATACAAAATATTAAAACTGGAATAGCAGCAATTACTGACCTTAATCCAACTTGAAATATAGGGTGTATTCCATAATTTACAATTTTAACTAATGTTTGATTTAGACCTAACAGCATTGAAAAAGAAATGAGAACCACCCCTCCAGTTAGATCAATATTATTTTTTTTATTCAAAATTATTTCCGTTTACTTTTAATGACGATAATTATATATATATTTGTAAGCTCTCTCATTTTTATCAATTAAAATTTTATCTGCATTAAATAAATAATTTAAATGCGCTTTAGTCTCACAACTTGCAAAAAAAAGATCGTGGCTATTTTTAATTTTACCAAACAAAATTTCCATGGCCAATTTTACTGTTAGTGGTGATTTTTTTATTTCAGTAATTAACAATTCTAAACGACTCCTATGGTGAAAAATTAATTTTTTTGCACGTTCAGTGGGGTTATAGTATGGAAATTCATGACCTGGAATAACTACCCAATCATTTTGCATGTCATAAATTATGCTATTTAGATATTTAAAATACTCTTCTAGAACGTTATTCTCATTGTCTTCTATACCAATAGATATATTTGGGCTTATTCTTGGCAATAAAAAATCAAAGCATAAATAAATTTTCCTCACGTTATCGAATAAACTTAATTGACTAGGTGAGTGTCCAGTATCAAACCTTGCTTCCCAAACTCCATTTTTAGTTTTAATTTGAAAATCATCTTCCAGATTCAAAATATTTGGTAATTCTTTTACCATTCCTTTATAGAAATTTCCTGTACTATTTGACTTATTAGTAATGTCTTTATCTAGTCCAAACTCTTCATAGTTATTTGATAAAAGGCTGGAATACTCCTTGTCACTTAAGTTTATAATTTTTTTTGCTCTACTTAGCTCTTTTTTTGGAGCAAAAACCTTAACTTTTAATTTATCAGCTAAATACTTAGATAGCCCAATGTGATCTGGATGATGATGAGTAATAATTATTTTATTGATTTCTGATTTTAATGGTAAGTTTTTAATAATAATATCCCAACAATCTCTTGTTTCATTATTATTTATTCCTGTATCAATTATAACTAGCCCATCTGTACTATTTACTGCAAAAACATTTACATGGTCTAACCTAAATGGCAACGGTAACCTCGCCCAATATAAATCTTCTATTATTTTTGAAAATTTAATGTTTGAAGGCTTTTCTATAATAAATTCTTTTACTCTATCATTAATCATATTTTCTCTGAATTTATAAAATTTAATTGCCTCCAAGCTTCATAAACAACTAAACTCACTGCATTACTTAAATTTAAGCTTCTAGAGTTTCTAACCATTGGAATGAAGATTTTTTTTTCATCTATAAATTTATTAATAACATTACTTGGTAATCCTTTCGTTTCAGAGCCAAATAAGATAGCGTCCCCAGAATTAAATTTTATATCAGTGTAACATCTAGTACCAAATTTCGTTATTGCATAAACAGATTTACTTTTTATATTCTCTAAACATTCCTCAAAGTTATCATGAGTACTTAAAAAATTTTCATTATGGTAGTCTAAACCAGCACGTCTGTATGACTTTTCGTCAATCTTAAAACCTAATGGTCTTATTAAATGCAATGATGCACCGGTATTTGCGCATAATCTTACAATATTCCCTGTATTTGGAGGTATCTGTGGATTATGCAAAATAATATTAAACATTAATTTAGTTTTGTTTCTATCATTTCAATTAACTGAGCATCATCTTTCAAAGAATTCAAAGTATCTTTATCAATTAGGAGGCTAAAATTATCCTCTTTTTTAATCAAACAACAAGGAAGCTGATGTTTAAAATTTGTTAAACTATATTTTTCTAAATCACTTTTATAATAAAATTTGATCCTCAAGTGAAAGTTTTGAATAAATGATTCCCATTTTTTTGTTTTTTTAAAATTGTGAGTAATTGCACATAAGTTACATGAATAGGTTTTTGGAGAAACAGTTTTGTGAATGAAATCCAAAAAACTATTTAATTTGCCTTTTTCAGCATTGTAACAAAATATCAATTCCATTTTTCTATATATTTATTTTAAGAAGATATAATTTTAAGATTAATGATATAATATAATATAATTTATAAAATTACGATTTGAATATGAAAAATAAGTTTTACTTTATTATTATTTTAATATTGTGCATAAGCAACTATTCGCTCGGGTATGAAACCAAGAATTTAACAAATATAAAAAGCTCTGTAGTAGAGTTATTTACTGACAATTCTAATCAACTACCTAGATTAAGAAATCTTAAGTATATTTCTGGTCTAGAAATAAATGCAAACCACCCAGATTTTGGTGGGTTATCTGGTCTAATAATAAATAATAATTATAGTTTCCATGCAATTGGTGACCAAGGAATATGGGTAACAGGAAAACTCAATTTAGATAATAAAAATAAAATTAATTCTATTTCTGGTGCAAAATTAGGATATTTAAAAAATGAAAATGATAATTATTTAGTAAGATTAGGAAAATCCTTCACTGACGCTGAAGCTATAGAAATATATGATGAAAAATTAATAGTTAGTTTTGAAAGAAATCATAGAATACTACTTTATAACCAAATTAATAAGAAACCTTATATATTTTACGATAAATTAAGGCTTTTAGATCTTCCAAACAATGGAGGGATCGAAGCTATGGCCAGTTTGAAAGATAATTCCTTATTTTTACTATCTGAAGATTTAGTTACATCAGATGATAAATTAATGGGCTTTATACTTAAGAATAATAAACTAAAAAAAGTTTTTATTAATAGAAGTGGCTCATTTAAGCCAACTGATTTATCAGCTCTTCCATCAGGAGACATTATTTTATTAGAAAGAAGTTACTCACCTATAAAGGGTGCTGCAGCAAGAATATCATTAATTAAATATGAAGACATTCTTTATGAAAAAATAATATTTCCAATTCAAATTGATATAATCGCACCACCAATGGTTGTTGATAATTTTGAGGGAATATCGATTTTAGAACTTGAAGGTGGTGGCTTTGATATTTTTATTTTATCTGATGATAATTTTAACGCTTTTCAAAAAACACTTTTATTTCAATTTTACTGGGATGGAAAAATTAAATTAAAGGATTAATTGGGATTGGATTTTTAAAACCAATGTTCTCCTCTATAAAGGCAGCATTTGAAAGTAAATTAGCTTCACTTTTAAATTTTGATATTATTTGCAAACCGATAGGTAGGCCATTAGGAGTAAAACCACATGGAAGAGACAATGCTGGAGAGCCAGTTAATGTAACTGCAGATACAATATTTAACCATTCTATATAATTGGAAAATTCGACACCATCGCAGCTTTTAGGATATCTCTCTTCAACAGGGAATGGAGGCATTATTGTTGAAGGGCATAAAAGTAAATCATAACCATCAAAGAAGTTCTGCATCTCATTAAATAAATCAACCCTACTATTTTGTGCCTTTTCAAGATCATCTATTGTTAATGCTTTACCTTCATCAATATTCCAAATAATTTCTGGTTTAAGTTTATCTTTATTTTTAATATATTGTGATTTAAAGTTTACGTAAAATGAAAATGCTCTTAATGTCCTTGAAACAAATGGAGCCTGAGATAGATTGGGGTTGGCTTCTTCGACAATAATTCCTTGTTTTTCAAGAATTTTACCTATTTTTAATATTTTTTCCCTTATAACTGGGTCAACAGGTGGCAAACCTAAGTCTTGACTAATCGCAACTTTAACTGGTTTTTTTCGTTCTTGAGCATATGATAGAAATGATCTATTTGGTATTGGAATAGAGATGGGGTCTTTAGTCTTTTCTCCAATCATAGCATCAAAGAATAATGCAAGATCTAAAACATTCCTTGCCATTGGACCATTAACTCCTAATGTTTGACTAAGAATTCCTGAAGGATTGCTTGCAACCCTTCCTGGGGATGGCCTCATACCTACAACTGAACAAAAACTTGCAGGGTTTCTTAAACTTCCTCCAAAATCTGATCCATGTGCAAGCCATGCCATTCCAGTTGCCAAGGCGGCAGCAGCACCTCCAGATGAACCTGCAACTGATTTTCTTATGTTCCATGGATTTAGTGTTTGCCCAAATACCTCATTAAATGTATTTGCTCCAGCTCCAAATTCTGGTGTATTAGACATTGCGTAAACAATGCCACCCTTTTCCTCAATATTTTCAACTAATATATCTGATTTTTCAGCTACTCTATCCTTAAAGATTGGTGAACCACTTGTGCATCTTACCCCTGATACATCATTTAAATCTTTAATAGTAACTGGCATCCCAGAAAGAAGCCCTCTATCATCAATTTTTTTTTGCATTAATTGTTTAGCCTTTTTGTAGGCTCTTTCAAAGCATAGTGTTGGAAGTGCATTTATGCTTTTATCTACATCCTGAATTCTCTTTGACAATTCATCAAGACAATCTAATGGTGTAATTTCTTCTGATTTCAATAATTTGATAGTATCTACTGCAGATTGTTTATATAATTCCATATAGATATTTCTGTATCATAACTTTTTCTATTTTAAGGTATATTTTAATGCTTTCCAACTTGCTTTTTTGATTTTTACATAATGAGCACAAAAAAAAGATCTGATTATATTATTAATGGCGATATTTTGAAAGTATTGCTTTCTCTAATTATTCCAATGTCTATTGGAATGACAGCATTACTAATTATTAATTTAATTGATGCATATTATATAGGGAAGCTTGGTGTCATTGAGCTATCAGCAATATCTTTTGCTTTTCCTGTTCTATTTACTTTAATGAGCTTTAATATTGGAATAGCGATTGGATCTTCTGCAATAATTTCTAAATTTATTGGTCAGGGTGATATATATAAAACAAAAAAGACCGTCACGAATATTTTCATATTAATTTTTTTACTAATGTGTGTCGTATCTTTTTTTTGTTTTCTTTTTAACAATCATATTTTTATTTTATTTGGTGCTGAGGGTGAGACCCTTGAATTAATTAATACTTACATGTCAACCTGGTATATTGGCTCGCCATTCTTTGCATGCCTTGTAATTGGGAATTCAATTTTAAGAGCAAACGGAGATAGTTTAAAGCCTAGCTTAATAATTATAGTTACTTCTTTTATTAATGCTATTTTAGATCCAATTTTTATCTTTGGATTTGGACCGATTGATCCAATGGGAATAAAAGGTGCAGCAATAGCAACTACAATATCTTATATAGTTGGTATGAATATTATGGTTACTGTAATTAAAAATGAAAACCTCCTATCAATACCAAGTAGAGATATAAATTCTTTTTTTAAATTTTGTTTTCCTATTCTTATCATAGGCCTACCCGCAGCCTTCACGATGATGCTTAGCCCAATTGTATTAGGTTACATAACAAAGATAGTGTCAACTCATGGCTCAGAAGCAGTGGCAGCATTTGGAGTTGGGTTAAGAATTGAATCATTAGCAACTGTTGGTATAGTTGCAATATCGTCATCACTTACACCATTTATTGGACAAAACCTTGGAGCCAATAAACTTGATAGAATAAGAATTGCTATTAATTATTCTTTTGTGCTTAGTGGTGTCTGGGGTATTTTAATTGCACTTCCATTATTAATATTTAGTAATGATTTTTCCAATTTATTCTCATATAATGCTTCAGTTCAAATATATTTGATTGATTATTTAAAAATAATATCTTTGAGTTATATATTTTGGGGTTGGTCAAATATAGCGAGCTCTGCATTTAACGGGTATCAAAAACCATTTATTGCGATGCTTATATTCTTATCTAGATTATTTATTATTACAGTTCCATTAGTATTAATAGGAAATTATTATTACGGATTAACAGGCATACTTTTTGGAATTATGATATCTAACGTAATTTCTGGTATTTTATCTGTTATATATACTAAAACTTCACTTAGTTTGAAAATATAATATTTGTTATATTATGTAAACTTTTAATTAACGCTATGCATCATGCACGCACTTTCAAAATCTTCTTTGTTTATATAGCAACCTGACATCCTCCTTTTACCTTTAAATTCGCTCCTTCCATGAAGAATTCGCCAGTTATTAAAGATCAAAAGTTGACCTGGCTTTAATATTTTTCTCCATTGCATTGATTTATCATTTGCAAGTTTATCAAAAGTACTAATTGAACTATAAAAACGATTAATTTCATTATTGGGGAGCCTAAAATCTGCTCTATCATAGTTATTAAAACTAACTTGAGTAATTTCATTTTCTTTATTCAGTCTAAATACAGGGCGCTTCGCAATTAATTCAACTCCATCGCCAAAATATCTACCAGGAATTTCCACTTCCGATAGTACGTTAAATACATCTTTTTCTGATTTATTTATTAATTCTGCTATTTTGAAACCGTCAACCATGATTGATTCACCACCCTCTGCGTCATAATCACAACACAAAAGCAGTTGTAAACCTGGTGCGTCGTTATTATATGTTCCATCCGTATGAGGTCTAAGTTCTTCTTGTGTGTAAGCGCTATCAGCCATGTCTGAATTAGATTCAAAACTCCATAAACCACCAAAAATTGAATTTCGGACATAGCCTATTTTATTAGCTATAAACTCAACACTTTTTATATCTTTTGGACAATTGTTTATTACTGAAAATCCATGAGTTTTAATGACTTGTAATAATTTTTGAAAGCCTTTTTTTTGTTTTAAAGAGTCATATTCAATATCAATTGAATATTTCGAAATATCTTTCTTATCCCAAACCAGTTGACTGGACTTTAATAGATTTTTAGTTAATGAGTTATTAAATAAAAATTCTCCAGAGTATAAAACAGAATTATCCATATCCGGCCATTTAGTTTCAAGTTGTTTTTTACTTTCAACAATTTTTACATGACTTATTGAAATTTTTGGGTCGAGTAACGCAGTAAATAGCTTTCTTTGATTACTTCTATCATCCCAATTTTCTTCATCCTTACAGTGGTCTCTCAACCATAAAAAAGGGAATGTATCTTTTGTTCCATTTTGAAATTCAATTTCTAAACCATCTTTAGCTATAAAAACATTCTTAATATTCATTAAATAAACTTTCATTATGTAATTATTAACTAATAATTACTTGAATTTTAAAATTTATCTAGAGTTTTGAAGAAATTTAAATGTGTTTATTTGATTGTGCACTCGCCAGCCCATCCAGAACAGAAAAAATTATTAAAGTGTTCATAACTTTCAATTTGATTGGATGAAACAATTACTGAAAATGATAAATAGCCCAACACTAATAATATAAGTATAATAATTGGGTTGAGATTTAAAAAATAATTCATAAACCCTCCTAACGATACTATATATATGGTGATTAATTTTGTATTTTCAATAGGACACAATATGCCTGACACATTACTAACATTGCTTTTCAGCATCGGATATTTTTTTTTATTATCTTCAATACCCTATTTTTATTTGTTCAAAAATAATAATATTTCAATATTAAATCTTATAACTAATTATCAAAATTTAAGCTATAAATCTACGTTTCTAGAAAATTACAATTCTGCGTTTCATAGTTATAAAGAAACCTATTCTATCTTCTTATGTTTATCTATATTAGGAATAACAATGGGCATTCCTCTTCAAACTGGAGCATTATTATGGTTAATATCAAAAATAATACATACACAAAGTTTTATTTTTGAATTGATTTGGATTAAATTCATCTCATACTTAATTTCTTTAGCTTGCTTGATATGGATGATAGTTCAAATAATTAGCCTGAATAGATTAACTATGTTTAGTTATTTTTAAAATCATTAATATTTATATAATATATTACGTATATATAGTTAGTCTCTAAAATACTAAGGGTTTTAAAGAATATGAATTTTGTAGGCTATGCTAGAAAAGGTCATTCAAGAGAATCCATTGAAAGTCAAATTGATTCTCTATTGGATTATGGATTAAAAATTGATTCAATTTTTAAAGAAAGAAGGTCTGGTTTAGATGAAGAAAGACCAGTATTAAGCGATTGCATTAACTCACTTAATTCAAGAGACAAGTTAGTAGTAACAAGGTTAAGCCATATTGCAAAAAGCATTAGTCATCTTGTTCAAATAAAAAATACCCTTGAAGAAAAAGATGTAAGTTTAATTATAATAAGCCAAGGCCTAATTTCTTCATCGAAAGATCTTGATTTCTATTCCATGATTACTTTATTTTCTGAGTTTGAAATGGATCTTAGGCTAGAAAGACAACTTATTGGAGTCCAAAAAGCTAAAGAAAACGGAGTTAAATTTGGAAGAAAACCGATAGATAATACGGTCATACAGAATGTTAAAAAATTGTTTTTAGAAGGATTGAGTGTAGGTCAAATATCTCTAAAGTTGGCTCTTGGTAAGTCAACTATTTATAGATTATTAAAATAATTTGTATTTAAACTAAATATGCCAAATCAATACAAAATATAATAAATCTTAGTAATTGCGTTTAAACAATTATCTATTTAAAATCTGGCCTAATGTTAGATAACAAAAAATTATTCTTAAATAAAAGCTCTGTTAACAAACTTATGAAGGGCTTGCTTAATATTAATCAAGGAAAAAGTGACCATATATCCATACCATTTATTTCTAAACCTTTTATTTTTAAGTTAATTGAGCAAGCATCAAATTTACATTTCAGAAAGGCTAAAACTTTAGTAGGAAATTCTGTAACACAAGATTTTGAAGTTTGTTTTCCAGCTCCCAGAGATGGTGCAATTGATACGCTAGCAACATCTATAGAAAGTTTATTTTTAGAGGCTATAAATTCACTTGATGAGCCACCAATTAAAAGTCCTAAATTCAATGATATTGCCATGCAAAGATATGTTTCAGGCTCAGTTGGAATTTCACCTCATAAAGATCATAAAAAATATATTTCTGTAATCATAATAATTACACTATCAGGAAGATCTAATTTTTGCGTATGTGAGGATAGAGATGGTATAAATGCAAAGATTTTAGATGACAGGCCAGGAAATATCTTAATTTTACCTGCTACTGGTTTTAAAGTGATCAATAATGTCTTTAATAGACCTATTCATTTTGTAAATAACATTAGTGATGGTAGGCTTTCTATTGGTCTTAGGCAAAATAGTGAAATTAACTGATAAATATCTTTACTGAATGAACAACAAAGAAAATAATTACCCATTATTTGGGATATTACTAGTTATTGGTTTTACTATACTAGGTCCAGTAATGGATACATTTGCTAAGTTAGCATCAAATGAAATTCCTATTGGACAAATTTCATTTTCAAGATTTCTAGTTCAATCTTTAATAATTATACCAATTGCCATATATCTAAAAGTTTTATATTTACCCAGTTTAAAAGAGACCTTTCTGCACTTCATAAGAGCCTTATTTATTCTAATCGCAACCTCACTTTTTTTTGGTGCAATAAAATTTATGCCAATGGCAGATGCTATTGCAATATTTCTTGTAAATCCATTTTTCATGACATTTTTAAGCTATTTCGTATTAAATGAGAAAGTAGGTTGGAGGAGAATTTTAGCTTGTTTGATTGGTTTTTCAGGCTCTATGTTAATTTTAAAACCAAGCTTTGCATTATTTGGGTTCGTTGCATTATATCCTCTGGGCACTGCTATTACTTATTCATTTTACATGATTATTACTAAACATATGACTAAGAATATCCATCCTGTAACACTTCAAGCTTTTACTGGCACTAGTGCTGTAATAATTATTTTCCCATTACTGTTAATATTTGATGATTCATCTTTTAAGCCTCTTTCTTTGGTCTGGCCTACTATAAATTCATTTATTTTACTTTTAGCAGTCGGAGTGACAGCTACTATTTCTCATTTATTTGTGGTATACGGTCTTAAATATAGCCCCGCTTCAACCATAGCTCCCATTCTATATTTAGAAATAGTGTCCGCTGCTATATTAGGATACTTTGTATTTCAAGACATCCCAGATTTTTTTACTGTTATCGGTGTTTTCATAATAATGCTATGTGGGGTTTATGTTTTTATGAGAGAACACAATCAAAATTCTTATGCACCAAAAATATTAAGAGAATAACTTAAATTATTGTTTAAATTTAGCTAATTTTTTTTCATTTTGATTAGGTAGATTCAGTTTGGATAATAAATTTATTCTTTCTAATTGTAGATTATCAATCATTGAAAGTGCTGTAGATAATTTGTGATTTTGTATTTTAGTTTTTGAACTTAATGCAGCTAAATTTTCTTCAAGTCTTACTATTTCTTTTTTTGATGTTCTATTCAAAAGTATATTTTTTGTACTAAGAATATTGTACTCATCAAGAATTTCTCTTTTTTCATTTTTAATTTTATTTATTATTTGTTTTAAACTTTGTATTTCTGTATTTAAAGAAACAACCTTTTGTAAATAAATTTGACTGATAAGATTATTATGTAAAATATCTTGAGATTTCTGTTGTTGAGCAATTTGAGTTATTTTTTTAGAGACACTTAATTTTTGATAGATTTTGTTAAGATTAATTTGATTTTTTATTTTTTTTTCTTCAGCTTTATTTTGTGTATATTTAGTTTCAGTAATATCAGTAAACTTACTATCATTAAATTTAAATAATTCTATAAGAACAACAAGTAGAGATATTAACATTAAAAATGATGAAAAAAAGATAACTTTTTTTTCAATTAAAGATAGAGGTTTCTTATTATTAATAGGATGATCTAATAATAATATTTTTTCTTGCTTCCCTATTTTATTTTTAAGTTTAAGAATTTCATTATCAAACATAGATCCAGAGAAGTTATATTATAGATTTACATTAAATAGTTATAATGACTAAAACTTTTTTTAAACAAAAAAAAATAACTTATTATATTTATTCAAAAAAATTTATAGTTTAAACTATATTATCTTTACGTAATTTCTATGATTCTTTCCAAAGAACTATATAACTTTGCTGGTCGATGGTTGCCTCGCCTTATAAGGCCTGTATCTTCTATAAAAAGATTTTCCTTATTTTGAATAAATAACCACTTTCTAAAATTTCTTTTTTCATAAAACTGTTTATTATTAATTCCTAAATTAATATAGGTCTTTTGAAGTTCAGATAGAGTGTATTTACCACTAATAAAATAACGGATATTAGCATAATTACTTTTTACAAATTGTTTGGTAAAATCTAATATTTCATTGAATTTAACCTGACTTAGTAAGAAATTGTCTTTAAGTTCTCTCGAACTAAGCCAATTTATATCAGTCAGCAAGTCATTATAAATGAAATTAAATTTAAACTTTTTATTTAGAATTACATAATTAACTTCAATTAAACTATCATTTATAAAATTATTAATAAGCTTGTATTCAAAGTTTCCCAGATGAATATGATTTATTACTTGTGAAGCAGCTCTTTTACAAACTTCTAAAATTTCATCATCTTCTTTAAAAATAGCATTTGGAAATTCCCAATAATCTTTACCCTTTTTTTGAATCACTAAGATTTTCAATTCATCATGAATTATGCGCATGAAATATATGTTAACCTTAACTCCAAAAGTTTTGAAAGGAACCATATAATAACATTAGTGTCTTTATTACACTAATTCAAGCTTGTTTTTTATATTCTTGTAAGGTTTTATGTGGTGTAATGCTTTCGATATCAATTATTAACTCAATTAAAGCCCCTTTATTTGATTTATATACTTTATCAAAAACCTCTTTAAATTCTTTTGTTTTCTTTATTTGATAAGCATCCATTCCATAAGCTTCAGCTATCTTAGTATAGCTGGGATTAACAATATCAGTTGACATAACTCTGCCAGGATAAAATTTTTCTTGATGCATTCTTATTGTTCCATAACTTGAGTTATTCAGTAATAAAATAATTGGAAAAGCATTATACTGTTTGGCAGTACCTAATTCTGATATGTTCATTTGAAAATCACCATCACCAGAAAAACATATAACCATTTTATTTGGAAAGGCTATTTTTGAAGCTATTGCTGCGGGAAGTCCAAAGCCCATTGCACCACTTGTAGGAGCAATCAACCTTGCTTTTGATCCAAACTTAAAAAGAAGGTTGCTCCATGTAGAAAAGTTTCCTGCGCCATTTGTAATAATTACATCCTCAGGCAATTTGTACTGTAAATAGCTGATAATTTTACCCATATCTACATTTCCAGGTTGATTTGGGACTGATAAACTTTCGTTATACTCTGAATGTAAATTTTTTGTATGTGAATTCCAATCACCTATTTTACCAAGTTTTTTTAATTCTAATGCCAAATTATTTGGTCCTGAATGGATCGGTAAATCAGCATAATATACTTTGCTGATTTCTTTTGGATCTGTATTACTATGAATAAGAACTTTATCTTTGAATGCTTGTATTAGTTTATATCCTGAAGTAGTCACATCTCCCAAAAGAGTATTAAATGCAAAAACTAAGTCTGATTCGTAAACTGCTTTATTTAATTTTTCTGAATTACCAAAGCTTAATACCCCAGCGTATGAAAGCGATAGATTATCAAAAATATCTTGTCTTCTAAAGGCAGAAATGACAGGTAAGTTATTTTGTTCAATAAAGCATTTGAGGTTTCTTATTCCATCTTTTTTCCATGCAGTTCCACCAACTATAAAAATTGGTTTTTTAGCAATACTCAATTTTTGTCTAATTTCATCAATATCAAAATTAGATATTGAGGGTTCTGGAAACCTTATTCTTAAAGAAGGGTTCATTTCACAAGGCATAGAAATAATGTCTTCTGGAAGGGATACAATAACTGGGCCTGGTCTTCCAGTATTAGCTATATTAAATGCTCTAGAGACTATTTCGGGTATTCTATTAACATTATTTATTTCAGTTACCCATTTTGCCATACCTGAATACATTTCATTGTAATTTAATTCCTGAAAAGCTTCTCTTCCAGTTACCATAGAAGATACTTGACCAATAAAAAGGATCATTGGAATTGAACCTTGAAACGCTGTATGAACGCCAATAGATGCATTTGTAGCTCCAGGTGCTCTTGTAACAAAACAAATTCCCGTCTTTCCAGTAAGCTGAGCGTAACCAGATGCCATAAAAGCTGCACCACCTTCTTGACGTGCGCCTATCCAACTGATTTCAGGAAAGTCATTTAATGCGTCAAGAACTGAGAGGTAACTCTCTCCAGGAACTCCAAATACTGTTTCTATTTCTTGATTGAGCAGACTTTTTAGTAGTAGAGTTGCACCATTTTTTTTCATTTCAAATATTTTCAGTCAATAAACTGCATCGAAGCTAATTTTTTCCTAATCAATTGCAAATGATCTTGTATCAATTTCAAATCAACAGATTTATTTTCTAATTTTTTTAAAATAGAATCTAAATCAGTAGCTAAATCCTGGCTTTGATTATTAGAATCTATCAGTCTTAATTGTGTCTTTCTTAGAATCGCTGCAATTGCTTTGTCACCTTTAACCATTCTTTTTAGAGAGAAATGAGGTATTTTTGTAGCTAAGACTTTATGCTCACCAGCAATAGCCTTAACTGACCTATTTGTTTGAAGAATACAGGAAGATTCTCCAAAAACCTCTCCCTCACCAACTCTACCTAAAAGCAAGCCATTAGAAGTATAAAGATATACATAACCTTGAATAACAAGAAATGCTGCATTTGATGCATCGCCAACATCATATATTAATTCTTGAGGCTCCCATATAATCTGGTTATTTTTTTCTTCCATAATTTTATTAGCATAAACTAAATTAGCGAGTATTGTAATATTATAATTCATAACAAAAAAAAATTATAATTGTCTAATTTATAATTAGGAGTCTTAAAAATGTCTTTGAAAGCTAATTGGAATTTTCCTACTCATATTAGAATTGGTTCGGGTAGATTAAAAGAAATTGGACAATGTTGTAGTGATTTAAGTATTTTTAATCCATTGGTTGTAACTGACAAAAATCTTGGAGATAATGAAATTACAACTATTTTAAAAAATGAATTAAATTCTCTAAAATTACCTCACTCAGTCTTTAGCCAAGTAGATTCAAATCCGACTGAAATAAATCTTATTCAAGGACTTGAAATACTAAAAGAAGGAGGTTTTGATGGTGTTATCGCGTTTGGAGGTGGATCAGCTTTAGATTTAGGGAAATTATTAGCTTTTATGATAGCTCAAGATTTACCCGTTTGGGAATTTGAAGATTTAAGTGATAATTGGAAAAGAGCAAACACTCAAGGTATATTGCCTATAATTGCAATACCAACTACTGCAGGAACTGGTTCGGAGGTTGGTAGAGCAGGTGTTTTAACAGACAGCATCAATAAAATTAAAAAAGTTATTTTTCATCCAGAAATGCTTCCAAAAAGTGTAATTTGTGATCCAACTTTAAGCTTTAAACTTCCTCAAAAATTAACTGCTGGAACAGGAATGGATGCTTTTGCTCATTGCCTAGAGGCATACTGTTCTCCAGGATACCATCCAATGGCAGATGGTATCGCTTTAATTGGTATGAAATTAGTAAAAGATAGTCTTTTAGAAGCATATGAGAATGGTGAAAACATAGAAGCAAGAACAAATATGCTAAGTGCAGCACTAATGGGGGCTACTGCTTTCCAAAAAGGGTTAGGTGGAATTCACGCACTGTCACATCCCATAGGGGCGATATATAACACACATCATGGAACTACAAACGCAGTTGTAATGAAGAAAGTACTAGAATTTAATAAAGATTACATAAATATTAAAATTCAAAAATTATCAAATTTTTTAGACATAGAAAACGGTTTTAATGGTTTCACAGATTTTGTTGAAGAGTTATGCAATAAATTGAATATCCCAAAGTGTCTTAAAGATATTGGGGTTGAAAAAAATCAACTTGAACTTGTTGCAAGTATGGCTATCGTTGATCCTACTGCCTCTGGCAATCCAAGGGAATTAACCTTTGATAATACTTTAAATTTACTTAAAGAATGCCTCTAGTTTCACCTTAGAGCTTTAGCCATTTTATCAAAGTTCTTAATTGCTTTATCAATCTTATCAAACATTTCATTAATCTGTTCTTGATTTATGATCAATGGCGGACAAAAACCTATAATATCTCCTGGCAAAGCACGTAATATTACACCATTTTTTTGAATAACCTTTACACACTGAGCTGCAATTTTAATTTTAGAATCAAATTTTTTGTTTCCCTCATACCCAAATTCAATAGCACCAATTAATCCGACCGATCGACTATTACTAAAAAACCAATGATTATTCATAATATTGCTAATTCTTTCATTGAATAGTTTAGACTGCTTTCTAACATTTCCAATTATGTTGCGCTCTGACATTAATTGTTGAGTTTTTAGGGCCGCCGCCGCACAAACTGGATGAGCTGAATATGTATAACCGTGGCCAAATATGCCTAATTCATTAGCCTGGCTTTTGATGGGTTCATACACTTTTTCCGACAATATTACTGCAGAAATAGGCAAGTAAGCAGAAGATAGAGCTTTAGCTGCTGTAATTATATCTGGTTTAATTTTAAATGTCTCCGATCCCCACATATTTCCTGTCCGACCAAATCCACAAATCACCTCGTCAGCAACCATCAAAATATCATATTTTTTAAGAACATTCTGAATTTTTGAAAAATAAGTATCTGGTGGTATAATGACCCCTCCGGCACCCATAACAGGCTCAGCAAAAAATGCAGCGATTGTTTCAGGACCTTCTTTCAAAATTAAATTCTCAAGTTCGTGTGCTAGTCTAGTTGCAAAAGATTGTTGATTTTCATTTGGTGAAGATTCATTGAAATAATCAGGTGCGCTTGTATGCTTTACAAAATCTAAAGGAAGTGAAAATCCATTCTGCGCATATGGCAGACCAGTTAGGCTTGCTGCTGCCAAAGTTACGCCATGGTAACCTTTTTTCCTGCTTATAATTTTTCTTTTTTCAGGCAAACCCCTTGCTAGATTGTAATACCAAATCATTTTTATAGCAGTATCATTTGCCTCAGATCCTGAATTTGCAAAGAAAACTTTACTCATAGGAACAGGTGAAATTTTAATTAAATGCTCTGCTAAATTAATTGCTGGATTAGCTGTTTTCCCAGCGAAACTGTGATAAAATGGTAGTTTTTTCAGTTGATCAGTGATTGTATCAATAATCTCTTTCTCTGAAAATCCCAATGAAGTACACCATAGTCCGCTCATCCCCTCTATGAATTTTTCACCAGTTTCATCGTATACGTAAATTCCATCACCTTTAGTAAGTATATGAGGACCTTCATCAAATAATGTTTGTGGATGAGTGTAAGAATGTAGGTGATACTCTATATCACGGCTGTAATCTGAGTTTCCTAAAAATTTTTCATTGTCATACATGTTGCCCACCATTTATATGAATTTCTGATCCATTTAAATAGTGTGACATATCACTGCACAAAAAGTAAATAGTTTGAGCAACTTCTTCTGGTGTTCCAAACCTTCCAAGTGGAATTTTTGGAACTATTAAATTTTCGCTTTCAGGTGAGATTATATCAGTTTTAATTTCTCCAGGAGCAATTGCATTAACTCTTATACCTGAAGGACCAAAGTCAGCTGCCATCTCTCTAGTTAATGCACTTAAAGCTGCTTTAGAAGTTGCATATGCTGATCCAGCAAATTCATGAACCCTGCTTCCAGCAATAGATGTTACATTAACAATGCTTCCTGACGCATCTTCTAAAGAACTTTTCAAACTTTTTGCTAACAAGATTGGAGCAAAAAAATTAACTTGAAAAACTTGCTGCCAGCAATCTAAGGAAGTATTTATTGTGTCGAGTCTTTGATTATCATCACTTTTTGGTGATATTCCTGCATTATTAACTAGAGCATGCAAAGGGTTGCCCTCTAATTTTTCAATAATTTTTCTAGCTCCCTCTAAAATATCATCCATAGAACTCAAATCTATTTGAACATGGTCATGCATTCCAGCTGACCAAGGACAATTTTCAGGAACCTCCTGGCGAGAGCAAGTTATTACTCTCCATCCAGCACTAGAAAATCTTTTTACAGTTGCATGCCCTATTCCCCTACTAGCTCCAGTTAAAACTAGATTTTTAATTTTTTTATCAGACATAAAGCACCATATAAGATTATTTGTATTATAGATATATTTTATACAGAACTATTTTAGTACTGTATATAAGTATATTTGCATATCAAAGCATTCTATTCTCAATTATTAATTAGCCAGGCGAAATTCCTCTCAATCTCTCAGACCTCCTTCTCAAAAGTTCTACTGTTGTTAAAATTGCGATTGATAATATAACCAATATCGTTGCAACGGCTAAAATCGTTGGGCTTATTTGTTCGCGAATTCCAGAAAACATTTGCCTTGGAATTGTTCTTTGCCTTACATCAGCTAATTGAAGAACAACAACAACCTCATCAAAAGATGTAATAAATGCAAATAAACCACCTGAGATTACGCCTGGCAGTATTAAGGGCATTTGAACCTTAAAAAATGTTCTAATTGGTCCAGCACCTAAGTTTGCTGCAGCTCTTGTTAAATTATTATCAAAACCTGCTAAAGTTGCAGTTACAGTTATAATTACAAAAGGCGTTCCTAAAATAGCATGAGAGAGAATTATACCAGTATAAGATTTTGCAATCCCTATTTGACTATAAAAATAAAATAATCCAGATGCTGTTATGACTAAAGGTACAATCATTGGAGAAATTAGTAGAGCCATTATAGCTCTTCTATAAGGCATTTCAGATCTACTAAGCCCAATAGCAGCCAATGTTCCAATAGATGTTGCTAAAAGAGTTGCACCAATACCAATAATAAAACTATTTTTTATAGAACGAACCCATTGCGCATTTTGCCAAACATCTGTCCACCAACCTTCTTTAGCCTCAGGGTCAACAATCCCATTAGTAAGGATATCCATATACCACCTAAATGAAAAAGCCTCTTTATCTAAAGCAAGCATTCCAGGTGTAAAACTAAAATATGGCTCTTGATTAAAACTTAATGGTATCAAAATTATAATAGGCATAATCAAAAATAAAAAAATAAGTGCACATAGTCCTCTGAAAGAATAAAACCATAAAACCTCTCCAGATGTTGCGTACGGAGGCAGTGGTATTCTATAGTTACCTGAAGAAAGCCAATTTGAAATATGACCTAATATTAATCCTACTATAAATAAAACAATTCCATAGGATAGTCCTATATAAAAAAATCCTATGCACCCCAAAGTAGCACTACAAAAAAATCTTGATAGAATTGTATTTTTTATAATGATCACTGAAAAAATAGATAATAATGCAAATAAAACACTACCCGCAGTCAATAGAATTAAAGCTAGAAACATATCACCACGTGCAGTCAAGAAACCAATTACTGCACCAAGTAATGCACTCCAAAAAGCGGTAAATATTAATGGTGGTTTAGGTGGTATATATTTAAATTCAGACATTTAACCCAACTTCATATTATCTATACCCACTATTCGATCATAGACCCAAAATAAAAATAGAATGATAATTAATAAAACTAAACCCATCGCTGCTGCTAAATTCCAATTTAAAGATTTTCGCATATGAAAATCTATAAAGTTAGATATCATTTGGCCGTCTTGACCACCCACTAGAGCAGGAGTAATGTAATAACCAATAGCAAGAATAAAAACTAGCAATCCCCCAGCGCCTATTCCCGGAATTGTCATAGGCATGTAAACTCTCCAAAAAGCAATACTATTTGTTGCTCCAAGTGATTTGGCTGCCTTCACATATGAGGGAGAAATTGTTTTCATAACTGAGTAAATTGGCAATACCATAAATGGCAATAAAATATGGGTCATGGCTATAAGAACGCCCGTTTTATTATAAATTAATGAAAAACGATCATCATCTTCAGCAAAGCCAAAAACAACAAATAAATCATTCATAACTCCTTGACCTTGTAACATAGCTATCCAAGCTGTTGTTCTTACAAGGAGTGAAGTCCAAAATGGCAGTAACACTAGAATTAGTAAAAGATTTGAAGTTCTTAGAGGCAAAGAAGCCATCAAATAAGCAATAGGATAACCCAATAACAATGTAGCTAAAGTGACAATTAGTGATATTTCAAGAGTTCTAACAAAAAGTTTAATATGTATTCTTCTATCTTCTTCTTTCAATGTAAGGCTTCCATCAGCGTTCAGCTTGAAATCTAAAGAAGAAGCAATGTAACCAATTGTAAAAATATTAGAGGATACCTTCATTGCTTGCCAAGTCTCAATATTTCCCCACTTTTTCTTTAATTTAACTAATGACTCTTTAAAGGGGGCCTCTAACTTAGCTGCTTTTCTTGCAGAGGATGTAAATAGAGATCTTGTACCAGATAACTCTCTATTAACCCTAGTAGCAACTTTACCTATTGTTTTATTTTTTCTTGCTTGCACAAGATCAGTAACAAGAGCTGAATACATTTCTTCAGTAGGCTCAGAAACTCCATCCCAATTTTTTAGTATATGTGTTGTTTCAGGCATTAAATTTGTGAAACGTGAGTCATAAAACCCCTGTATCAAAAGAAGAACAATTGGTAAAATAAAGAGAAGAATTAAAAAAATTAGCAAAGGTGAAACAAGACCAAATGCTCTAAGCTTACTTTTAAAAAGAGATTGCTCTAATTTTTTTTTAAGCGGTGTACCGTCAGCAGTAGTTAAAGTATCTGAAGTTGTGTTCATAGTTTAAAAAAAAAGGGGAGATTTTACTCCCCCCTTCTAAATTAAAAAGTTTTAGTTAGCTAGCCAAGCATTAAAACGCTCATTTAACTCATCAGTATTGTCAGCCCACCATGCGCCGTTATTTTGAACGGCATTTGTAAAGTTTTTAGGGTCTGTAGGCATATGAGGAGCCATTTTTAATTCTGGTTGATTATGATATGAAGAGACTAAAGCTGCAGATGAGAGCCTTGCTGGTCCATATGATATCCAAGATGCTTGCGCAGCAAGTTGCTCAGTAGCTGTTGAAAAAGATAAAAAGTCCATAGCTAAGTCTTTATTTTTAGCGCCTTTTGGGATAACCCAAAGGTCTAAATCATAAATTTGGCCATCCCAAACAATTGTAAATGGCTTTCCTTCTGCTGCAACTGCATTAAAAATTCTTCCATTATAAGCTGTTGTCATAACGACCTCACCATCAGCAAGTAACTGAGGTGGTTGGGCGCCTGCTTCCCACCAAACAACACTATCTTTTATTGTGTCTAGTTTTGCGAAAGCTCGATCAATACCAGCATCTGTAGAAAGCACATCATAGACTTCAGCTGCAGGAACTCCATCAGCTATTAATGCAAATTCAAGATTTGGCTTTGGGCCTCTTCTCATCCCTCTTTTGCCTGGAAATTTGTCCAAGTCAAAAAAATCAGCCATTGTCTTTGGACCATTTGGCATTTTTTCAAAGTCATAGGCATAAATTGTAGACCATACAATATTTCCAACTGCACAATCTGTTATTGATCCAGGAATAAAGTCCTGCATTGCGGGTGTTCCATCGGCTCCAGCAGGAAGCATTGATGGGTCTATTTCTTCTAAAAGACCTTCATCGCATCCTAAAACTGCATCAGAAAGCTCTACGTCAACAATATCCCATGTAACGTTACCAGCTTCAACTTGAGATCTTATTTCAGCTAGTCCTCCTCCATAGTCCTCAGAAACAACTTGATGTCCTGTCTTTGAAGCCCATGGCTTATGGTAAGCCTCAACTTGTGATTTTGTGTAAGCACCACCCCATGACACTGCAGTTATTGAACCAGCAGAAGCGGCACTAACAATTAGTGTTGAACTTGCAACACCTATTAATAGTGATTTAAGTTTCATATTTGTTTCTCCTTTTGAACTTTTTTTATCTAAGTTTTAACTTAGATGTTTTCTTCTAGTATTCCATAAAATTAATTATAATTATACTAATATATATCATGCATCAAGCGCATGACAATCTTTAGAATCCCAGCTAATTGATATTGTTTCTCCAACTTTAAGAGAGTTTTTAATATTTGAATTAGGAATTTTAACAATAAAATTATTTTTTTTATCTAGTTCGAGCAAGCATCTAATATGATCTCCATGGTAAATCAATTGCTTAACTTTAGCTGTTACTTTATTTTTATACTTACTATTAAGATGAATTCTTTCAGGCCTTATTGATAAGGTTGTTGAGGATCCAACATCACCACAATTAACTTTCTTCGCAGTAATCTCTAAATTTTTTGAAATACTGACTAGTACCTCTCTCTGATTAATCTTTTTAACTTTACCTACCAGTTTATTATTTTCTCCAATAAATTGAGCAACAAATGCATTTTCTGGATTTTCATAGAGACCATCAGGTGTAGATAATTGTTGTATCTGACCATCGTTAAATACAGCAACCCTATCAGACATAGTAAGAGCTTCAGATTGATCATGCGTTACGTAAACAACTGTTACACCTAATTTTTTATGCAAATTTTTAATTTCATATTGCATATGCTCTCGAAGTTGCTTGTCCAAAGCGCCCAGTGGCTCATCCATTAAAACCAAGTCAGGATTAAACACCAGACTTCTAGCTAAAGCGATTCGCTGCTGTTGGCCTCCAGAGAGTTGGGCTGGTTTTCTATTAATGAACTCAGACATTTGAACCATTTCCAGAGCATTAATTACTTTAGTTTCTCTTTCATTCTTGTCTATTTTCCGAACTTCCAAAGGAAAAGAAATATTTTCTCCAACAGTCATATGAGGAAATAATGCATAATTTTGAAAAACCATACCAATGTCTCTCTTGTGCGGCGGAATATTATTTATGGGCTTTCCATCAAATAAAATTTCTCCATGTGTTGCTGTTTCAAAACCAGCAAGCATCATTAGACATGTAGTTTTTCCAGATCCTGAAGGACCAAGCATTGTTAAAAATTCACCCTTTTTTATATGAAGATTGAGATCTTTAACAACAAGACTTAAACCATCATAGCTTTTTTGAACTTTATCAAAAACAACAAATGAATCTTCTTTAACGCTCATATATTTAAATCTCAGTCATTAATTTAAGTGAAATAACAATGTAACTATCATATTGAAAAAATTTCTTATTGCAATTAAGTATTAATTTTTAAGGAAAGTTTATAATGATACTAAATTGAACAAAATATTTTAGCATATATTATACGTCGAAAGGTATTTTGATCTATAAGTCATTTGACCAAATAGGGTTGGTCCAAGCTTTTTTTCCATATTGGTCTATTGCAATAATTCTTACCCAAGGGCTTTCAGCTCCTTCTGGAAAAACAATGTTTGTTTCGGTCATTGATTCACCGTGTTTTGCTATGGAAATTGATCCATAGCCTACTAGTATAACTGAATTTACTGGAGAAGTTTGAATTAAGAAACCTTCTTTATTGATATTTAAATCATGTATTTTTGGACCCTGCGATGAATAAAAGTTACCTTCTTTCAAAGAGGAAAGTAATTCTTCTGGGTTATTTTTTTCTGATTTAACTTCAACCCAACCACCAAAAAAATCATTTGATCTAAAGTGAGCATCGTCAGTGGCAATCAGTGACAGTTTAATGCCTTGGGACAGCATTAAATCTAAAAGGTGCGCTCCATCACCTCTATCACTGTCTACAGCGCAACCATGATTATAAATTTCAACTGAGTGTGCACAAGTAATTGTTTTTGCATCACTAACTGTTAAACCAGACCACTGCGGATGAACAATAGATATAAAAGCTCCACTATCAAAACAACGCTTTGCCAGCTCATTAGCATTTTCCTGATTATTATTTGGACTGAAATTAGGAGAATTTGAGGGTTCAAAGTCCCTTGGAAGACCGACAGCTAGTAAATGCCATAACTGTCCATTTTCCATCAAACCTGAGTGAACCTCTGCACCTAGCAAAGTAGTAAACTTTTTGTCCCTAAATTGAAAAGTATCCGTAATTGGATAATTAAATTTCCCTACAAAATGGTCAGAAATACATAAAAAATCATACCCTTCATCTTTATATTTCTTACATACTTCTCGAGGTGAAAGGTTACCATCTGAATTTGTTGAATGAGTATGAAGATTTCCTTTATAAAATCTTCCCTCATTTGAAAAAGCTTTAGGTCTCATCTTTATAAACTTTTATTTAGTTATTTATAATAAATTATATTCTTTAGAATAAATAAAGATAGATTTTATTTGGTGTTATATTTCTTTGCTTTATTAGAACTTTTGACGTACCTAACATTTATCCAGCAGTCATTGTCTTGAGATAAATAAAACCATTTATCACCAGACTTAACAATAAATTTATGCTTGGCAAACTTTTCTGAGGCATCTGTTTTTTTTGCTAACTCATATAAATCAATTTCACAGCTGAAAACAGTTAAAGGAAAGCAGAATTGTGAAATCAAAATAAGTATAAAATATAATTTAAAGATATTCATAAAAATAATTTAATTGATAAAACCATACCAAAAGATGAAATTTTAATGGTGTATTTATGATAAATTATGCTTTAATCGTCATAATTAAGACTGTTTAGTGGCAATAATTATATTGCAACCAGATATTCATTTATATAAATTTATTAGAAACTTATAACCAGAGACTTCTTGATGTCAGAGTTAAACAACCAATTTAGTAAGTTTATAAACTCAGTAACTGACTATTTTTTTATTTTTTGGGAATTGTTAAAAAATTTATTCAATTCAGCTATAAATGAGGTTAACTTCGGCTATGAATTAAAAGTAATTTGGTCACAATTAACAGAATATTTAACATCAATTTTTGAAATCATATTTAATAGAATAGATTTAGAATTAACAGACATAAAAATTATTTTTAATTCATTTTCTAACTCATTAAGTACTAATGGCAAAATTACAGCTTCAATCATTTTAGTGGTTTTAGTTATTTTAGTTTTTATAATTTTTTATCGTCCACAAACTAATAGAACAAATAAAAAAGACATTAAAAATAAAATAAGGACTAATAGTAAAACAAAGTCAAAGCGTACTCAACTATTAGAGATAGAAATAGATTTATTGGAGCTTCAAGATAAGTATAGTAGAAGAATTATAAGTTTAAATAGTTATAAGTCTGAGGCTAAGCGGTTGGAAGCAAAAGTTGGAAATATAGTATAATTATAGTTTATAATCCAACCTTAATGCATGTTCGCTTAAAATAACTTCTCTTTTATAAACGTCATTTTCAATACTTAGTTCAAAATGTTTAATGTTGTTTAGCTCTATTTCTTTAATTATTGAACAAACAGAACCATTCTTCTTACTGTAAACTTTTTGGCCAACTGAAAAGTTAACTTGATTTTTATTTATAAAATTATTTTTAATTAAATTTGTAAAAAAAACCATTTAAATATCCAATATTTGAATTGTATAAGGCCTTTTTTTAAGCAGGGCTGTGACCGACCTGCATTTTTCTTATACCATATTTATTTCCAAATGCAATATGGTCATGAACATCTATTCCCATTTTGAGAAATTAAATTTTTTGATAAGCTCCAGTCCTGATCTGAAAAATTATTAGTTTTTATTTTGTTAATACTTTCAAACCATGAATGAACATCTTTTATTTTGTTTGAGCCAGCAAAATAGTTGTCTATAATCTCGTTTGCTCTTCGTTTTCCAAAAGAAGGGAAATGACCACCATGGAATATTTTTACATCAAGCGCTTTTAACCTTAATAATGTTTTTTTATATTCATTTTTATCAGAATGATAGAAATTATCTAAAAGCTCTCCATCGTATAATGCATCGCCACTAAAAATCTCTTTTGATTTAATGTTTAACAATCCAATAGAACCAGGCGAATGTCCTGGTAAATGTAATATTTGAAAAGCTTTGTCTCCTAGATCAATTACATCGCCATCATCTAAAAAACCAGTCAATGGAGCAGGTGTTACGTAAAATGATTTTCCAGAATAATTAGGAAATTGCTTTTTATCTATTATTTCAATTTCTTTCCATGCGCCTGAATATACTATCTGTTCATTTAATGCATTGCTCATTATATCAGACTCTTCCCTATGACCAAGCCTACAATCAAATTCATGCAAAGAACCGCAATGGTCAAAGTGGGAATGTGTAATAATTGCCTTAACAGGATTATCAGTTTGCTGTATTACCCATTCCTTCAAAGGACTTAGCCCCATTCCCGTATCAATAATTAAATCGAATTTTTTTCCATGAACATGCCAAATATTACACCTCATAAAATTAGCAACATAGGTTTCTTGGATTAAGGAAATACCATCAGATATTTTAAATACTTTATAAGCCATGATAAATTATTTCTAAGTCAAACTCATTGATATAAATTTAACCTAATTCCCATTCGTTTTTTAAACTTTTAATATTTAACTCAGCCTCAACCATTTTTGAAATTTCTAGTAGTTTTTCATCTTCACCAAATCTTCCAATAATCTGAATTGAGTAAGGTAAATTTTTATTATTGGATCCAGTTGGTATTGATATAACTGGTAAACCTGTATAGCTCCAAATGGAATTCATTCTGTAATCACCAGTAGTTTTTATTCCTAAAGGTGCAAAATCAGGCGCAACAGGAGCAATCCATGCATCAATTCCATTAGCTAACATCAATGACTGAATATATTTTTGGGCTATTCGAGCTTTTTTAAGAAGAACTCCTAAATTATCAAGGGATATTGATTTTCCTAGTTCAATAGTTTCTTTGCTAATTGGTTTATATAGATTTCTATACTTTTCAAACCATTTTGAGTGAACTGAATAAAGTTCTGAAAATGTTATCTTATCAAGATCATCATTATATTCTGAAATATTATTTAATAGATGTGTTTTTTTAATCTCAAATTGAGTTTCTAAATTTTTACTTACACCTAGGAACTGTTTTAAAATATTTGATTTTGCTAGATCTAAATAAGACCCCTCAGGTATTCCCAAAACTATTTGTTCATTTAGTATCTTTTGTTTTGTTTTCCAATTTTTAACTATTATTGGTAATATTGTATCCAACAAATTTAAATTTTTAGCAATGACACCAACGTGATCCATTGATTTTGAAAATAATAAAACTCCGTCTCTACTTATACGTCCAAAACTAGGCTTGTATCCTATTACACCGCAATAACCAGCTGGTCTTATGACTGACCCACATGTTTGGGTTCCTAAGGCAAAATCACAAAACCCAGCAGCAACTGACGCACCTGAACCGCTAGAGGACCCTCCAGGTGTATGTTTTAAATTTCTTGGGTTTCTTGTTTCACCTGGGTCAGAAATTGCAAATTCTGCAGTCACAGTTTTAGCAATAAATATTGCACCTGAATTTAATAAACTTGTTACAACGCTGGATTGCTTTCCTAAAAAAAGCTCTGAGGGGAGTTCTGAACCACACCTTGTTGGATACCCATCAACATTTATGATGTCTTTCACAGCAAAAGAAATATTGCTGAGTGAAGGTGACTCTATATTCTTTGACTTATTTTTGGTAAAAGCTTTTAATATTAGATCTTTATGGAAAGTTTCTTGAACAAATGATTTAACAAAACCCTCATATTTTTCTATATTTTTAATATTTTTTTCTAAGGTCAAAATTTTCAATTATTTATATTTAAAAGTCATTTAATGATAAATTATTTATCATAGTACCCAGCCCTAACCATTGCACCAATAAAATTACAAATAAGTCTTTCAGCGTGAACGAGAGTTATATTTCCCTTTTCAAATGATGGAGAGATCTCTACAAGGTCAAAACCGATAACTTTCCCCTTTTTTACTATTCCGTGAATAAGCTCTCTAATTTGCACCCAATTCAATCCTCCAGGAGTAGGAGCGTTGACAGCTGGCATTATTGTTGGGTCCATCCCATCAGCGTCAACAGTAATATAAAAATTGGCTCCATCTGGAATTTTTTTTAGAACATTTTTTATTCCTATTTCATGAACTTCGTATGCACTTATTAAATTTGAACCGTATACTTTTGCATCCTCAAACTCTTGTTGTCTTCCACTGCCTACACCCCTTAAACCAATTTGGAATATAGATTTTATTGATTTTAATTCTGAAGCTCTTTTTATAGGACTTGAATAGCCTTCTCTTTCTCCATTAACTTCGTCACGCCAATCCATATGAGCATCAATTTGTATCAAAACAATTGGATTTTCTTCAGGTAATGCTCTCATAATTGGAATAGGAATTCCATGATCTCCACCAATAGATATTAATGTAATATCTGAAGAAAATACCTTTCTAGCAACTTCTTCAGCTCTTTTATAATGCTCCCTAGGATCCCTGAAATCAGCTGTAACATTCCCAAGATCAATAATATTAATATTCTGATTATTAAGAAGAGGCCCTCCTAGATCCCAATCAAAATGATTCAATGTCCTGGGTTCATCCCATGCAGCATCTTGCGCATTTTGCCTAAGAATATCAGGCGCTGTACTCTGGTCATTTGCTAATTCATTCGGATAGTATGGCAAGCCATATGGCACTCCTAATATAGCAATTTGAGCATTCAAGTTGTCTAAATCCAGGTTTACTGGGAAACCAAGAAACCCATTTGAATTGCCTTTTGGAAGTTCAGTTAAAGATAATCTTTCTGTCATTTTTCCACCCTTATATTAACTATCTATTATTTATTAATATTTGATTCATCTCAAAAATATAAATCTATATTTTAAATTTGTTCTACCACCCGTTAAAACGATCCCAAAGATTAGTAACTTCGTTTTTATTGTTTACAACATTATAACAATTGTGAGCTGCAGCAGTTGCACATGCGTGATTAGGAAGTATTCTTAGCATATCTCCTGTCTTAATATCAGGAAGTTTAGCATTACTTCCGTTACGCATTTGAATAATACCGTGTTCCTGTTGCACGTTTGTAAGAAGTAAATCTTTAATTAATTCTCCATTCTCATAACAAACCTGACCATACCCATAGTCAATTTTTTGAGATGAAGTTCCCCTGTCTCTTGACATTGCCATCCACCCAGCATCTACAATAATTCCATTGATTTCTTTATTTACGCTTATCACAGATGTTAAAACAGAAAGTGCTATTTCTTCAACTTTACATATACCAACACCTGTTTGAACTAAATCAAAAAAAAACAAAAACACCCGCTCTTAATTCAGTAATTTTATCATTTTTATAATTAGATAGGACAGTTGGCGTTGAACCAATTGTGACTAGTTCACAGTTAATAGATGCTTTTTCAAGAATCGATACAGCTTTTAGCGTCTGATCTGCTTCATTTTTTGCACATTTTAAAAGGTCTTCATTATTTGATAATCCATAACTTTCTCCAGCATGAGACATCACCCCCCTAAACAATCCAGCATCATTCAAACATTTTCCAATTTCATAGAGTTTCTCTTCTGCATCAGGTCTTATACCTGATCTATGTCCATCAAAGTCTAGCTCTATAACTGCAGTAATTTTTACACCAGTTTTTTATAAAAATTCACTAAATCTTTTGCCATTAAAATATGATCAACAGAAACAGTAATATTACAATTTTTTGATAAGCTTTTTGCTATTCGATCAAGTTTATTTGGTACAATTGCAACTGAATAAAGAAAATCAGTTATTCCACAGTCTTTAAGTTGTTCAATTTCTTCAATAGTTGAGACCATTGCTGAAGAGCCAAATTCATCGATTAACATTTTGGTTATTTCTTTACATTTAACAGTCTTTAAATGAGGGCGAAAATTAACATTCCTTTTAGAAACTAACGACTTTATACGTTGAATATTTTTTGAAAGCTTACTTTCCTCAACTATAAGGCAAGGTGTAAATAGTTCTTTTATATTTTTCAAATTATATTTCCTCTTTTCTATAAAGAATTTAAATTAAGTAATTTTTGACCTTAACAAATGAATTAATCTTTTTTGTAATTTATTCATAGCTCAAATAACTTGACTAAAATGGTTTATTATACACTAATTCATTAGTTATGATTACAAAATATATATTTATTTTTTCAAGTATTCTAAAATTTTTGTGACATTAAAAAAGGAGAAAGTTATTGCCTCAAGCAAATAATATTAATGCTCGGACAACTTCTAATCAAGAAAGAAGAGACCCACATTTGAGGAATGGTGAAAAGAGTAAAGATTTAAGATTTCATCCATTTCAAGATGAATCTTTTATTAAAAACAATGAAATTATGGCTGGACTGGCATTAGGTGAGTTAGAAATGTGGGCACATAGATTTATTGGAAAACCAAGTCAAATAAAGGAATTTGAAGATATAGGAACTTGGTGTAATAAAAGCAATGCACGCGTTTATTTTATGAATCTAATTTTTTACAATTATTTTAGCGGTTTAGTAACTACAAAAAGTATAGTGAGTAATCAAATTATGATAACAAGAAAAGCTGCAAGCGATATGGTTGATAGCGCAATAGAATTAGGAATAATTGAATATTATTCTGAAAAAGAATTTCGTGCTACAGATAGATACATAGAATATTTTCTGAGTTATACTCGATTAGTGGCAAAAACTTATATCCCAAAATTAACTAAATTAGTTACACAATTACATGCAATAAATAATGTTCCAGATGCTAAAGAAAAATTTAAAATTCGTGGATAGTCAGTATACATCCTAGAGTATACTGAGTATCAAACTATAAAAAAAATAGTATTTTTACTCTTTTTTGCATGGTAGCATTTAATTATGAGTGAAGAAAATAGATATCAACATAGCAAAAAATTTCTAAAATTTAATGACATTATCAGTCATGAAAAGAGTGCTAAATTAAAGCAAAATATACTGTGCTTTCAAATACTATATCCAGATTTAGTGTCTTATAAATTAAAAAAATATGTAGGAATTAAAATTTAAGTTTTTATCTTTTAGAATCATTCTGTTTAGAATGAATTTCAGTCTAGCTAGGTAAATAGTTAGGCAAAATCATTTTAATGTGAGTTGCATTAAATGGCATAATTACAATTGAGTTAACTATCCATTTCAATGCCATATTTAGTATAAAATTTAAATTAAAGGGGATTTAATAGGATGAAAAAAAATAATAAATTATTATCTTTTATAAGTTTAGCTTTATCTTTATCGATCATATTTGCTGGTATAAATGTTCATGCTGAGACAACATTTGAAAAGATAAAAAGAACTGGCAAGGTTACAGTTGGCACTGAGGCTGCTTTTCCACCTTTTGAATTTGTTGAAGACGGAAAAATTGTTGGCTACGGTAAAGATATTTTAGATTACATAATAGCTGATTTAGGGGTTGAATTGAACCAGCTTGATCTTCCTTGGCAGGGAATTCTTCCAGGTGTATTAGCTGGTAAATTTGATTTTGTTGCGACAAGTGTAAGTATAAGAGCCGAAAGAGCAAAAAAGTATGCTTTTACTGTACCTATTGCTGAAGGTACAAACTGGGTAATGAAGAGAAATGGTGACGGTTCAATTATGAGCCCTGATGACCTTTCAGGCAAGGTAGTTTGTACTCAGTTAGCTTCAGGTAGCGAAAAAGCTACTCAAGAATTTGAAGCTGACATGAAGTCTAGAGGATTAAAGGGCTTTAAAGAGTTAAAATTATTTACAGCACATCCAGAAGCTACTTTAGCACTTGCCAATGGGACATGTGATGCGCAAACACAAACTGTACCTAATTTAGCAGTGGTTGCTAAAAAACAAAAAGGAGTTTTCGAGCTAGTTGGTCCAATTACTGATAAAACTTATATGGCTTGGGTAACAAGGCCTGAAGATACAGACTTAAGAGACTATATAAGTTCTAAAATACTTGAGATGCGAGATAGTGGAAAAATTGATGCAATTCAAGATAAGTGGTTTGGGTTTAGAATGCCTATTCCTAGTGACGGACATCTTCCTGAAGGAGCTCTTTAGCATAACAATTATAGGGCTGCTTTATAGTTTATATGACAGCCCTATGATTAAATTTTGAAAATCACATGAAGTTTGATATTAGTTATACTATTGATGCAATTCCTAGACTCTTGGAAGGAGCATTTATTACGTTACAGGTTGCAATTTTAGGCTTTTTTCTGAGTATCATTCTTGCAACCGCAATTACAATCGCTCGTACTTCACTTAAATCAAAAATATTAAATTTAATAATAGCTTTTTATATAAGTTTCATAAGGGGGACACCTCTTTTAGTACAAATATTTCTTATATATTATGTCTTACCTGTTTTTGGACTTAATTTGGGACCGTTTACTGCAGGAATTGTTGCTATAACTCTTAACAGCGCTGCTTTTGTAACTGAAATTTTGAGAGGTGGACTGGCTTCCGTTCCAATTGGTCAATTTGAAGCTGCAAAATCATTAGGAATTTCGGGGTTTGCACTTTGGCGCAAAATCATACTTCCTCAAACTTTTATAACGTCAATACCACCATTAGTTAATGAATTTACAATGGTACTGAAAGCCACTGCACTTCTTTCAGTAATAACTGTTGTTGAATTAATGAGAGTTTCTCAACAAATATATAGCGCTAATTACCACCCTGTTGAGGTTTTAAGTGCTACCTTTGTTATTTATTTTATCATGTGCTTTGTTGTTAGCAGAAGCTCAGTAATTTTAGAAAATAAACTTAAAGTTAAAAGGGCATGAAGCATAAATGAACCTAGAATTCGATATTTTCATTAATTATGGACCAATGCTATTATTAGGTTTTTGGTTAACACTCAAAATTGTTACTTGCGCAATCATTTTAGGCGTACCATTAGGCTTGTTTTTGGCCCTTGGAAGAAGATCTAAATTTTTTATTATAAGTTTTTTATCTACAAGTTTTATTGAAGTATTTCGAAATACTCCATTTATAATACAAGTTTTTTTATTTTATTATGTTTTACCATTTTATGGGCTTAGGCTTTCTGCTGAATATGTTGGAATACTTGCACTAGCTGCTTTTAGCAGTGCCTATTTTGCTGAAATAATTAGAGCAGGTATAGATGCTGTTCCTAAAGGTCAACTTGAAAGTGCAAAAGCCATAGGCATGACCGATTGGCAGGCTATGAAAAATATTATTTTGCCGCAAACTTTGTCAATTGTTATTCCACCCTTAACTAATCAAACACTTACCCTTATAAAAGAATCAGCTATACTCTCAACTATTACAGTTCACGAATTAACAATGACTGGGCTGATGGTCCAAGGAGAAACATTTAGGCCATTTGAAGTTTTTATAATGGTTGCTTTACTTTATTGGGCTCTAAATGAAACTATTGCCACTATTATGCGAAGGTTTGAAAAAAATTTTTCTAAACATAGAAAACAAGTTCAAACTCCAAAGACTTTAACTAAAAATTTTGAAAGAAGTGGATTTTAAAGATGACTTCAAATTTTTTAGAAATTAATAACCTAAATAAAAAATTTGGAAATATTAATGCCTTAAAGAATGTTTCTTTAAATGTTTCTAAAGGTGAGGTTATTTGTATTATTGGTCCTAGTGGTTGTGGAAAAAGCACTTTATTGAGAGCAATCAACTGGCTCACTCCACCTGACAGCGGTGAAATTAAATTAGAAAATAATATAATTGGATCAGAAAACGGAAAGCTGAACGTAAAACAAACTAAATTATTAAATGATATTCGTGCAAAGATGGGTATGGTATTTCAACAATTTAATGTTTGGCCTCATCTAACTGTTCTTGATAACGTAATCAAAGCACAAATTGTTGTCGCAAAAAGATCTAAAGACAGCGCTGAATCTAAGGCAATAAAAATTTTAAGTGAAGTAGGCTTAAAGGATAAAATTGGAGAGTGGCCTGATAATCTCTCTGGAGGACAAAAACAAAGACTTGCAATTGCGAGATCCTTGGCAATGGACCCAGTTTTAATGTTACTTGATGAACCCACATCTGCACTAGATCCAGAACTAGTAGGTGAAGTCTTATCTGTTCTAAGAAATTTAGTTAATAATGGTATGACAATGTTGATAGTAACCCACGAATTAGGGTTTGCATCAAAATTTGGCGATAGAATAGTTTTTATGGACAAAGGTGAAATTATTGAAGAAGGAGCACCAAAAAAAATTCTTAGAAACCCTGAAACTGAAAGATTAAAAATGTTTTTAGAAAAACTAAATATTACTTCTTTTAAACAATAAAAAATTCTCAAATAAATTTCTAAACAAAAATAAGAAAGAAAGAAAATGTCAAACAAGATTACCACACCACCCAAAAAAGAATTTCAGAGTTTCCATGATTTTCCAATAGTTACCGACTTGGATGATTTTGAAGCTGATATAGCATTTTTAGGTATTCCTTTTGGGGATCCTTATTCTATGGGCGAAGCAAGTAATGATCAGTGTACAGCTCCAACTCATATTAGAAGATACTGTGAACGAGCCCTTAGGGGTTTAGATAGATATGATTTTGATATTGGTGGAACACTTTTAAATGGTGAAGATATAAAAGTTGTCGATTGTGGTGATGTTGTCGGTGAAGCTAAGGACGTGGCAGGTAACCATAAAAGATCTGAAGAAGCTGTTAGAAAAATTTTATCAACAGGCGCAATGCCAATTATTTTGGGAGGTGACCATGCTATTCCTATTCCTGTATTTAGAGCATTAGAAAATCATGGGCCAATAACATTAATTCAGGTTGATGCACATATTGACTGGAGGGATGTTTTTCATGGCGTTAGTGATGGCTTGTCAAGCGTCATAAGAAGAGCTTCGGAAATGGATCATATTAGTGAAATTTTTCAAATCGGCCTGCGTGCCGCTGGAAGCGCACGGCCAGAAGAAGCCCAGGCTGCTCTAGATTATGGATCAAACTTAATTACTGATATAGAGCTGCAGGAAGTTGGTATGAAGTCTATTTTGGATAGAATCCCAGATGGTCACAATTATTACCTTACTATCGATGCAGACGGTGTGGATCCAACTATAATGCCTGCTGTTGCTGGCCCTGCACCAGGTGGGGTTAACTACTCACAGATGAGAACTCTCATACAAGGCCTTGTTAAAAAAGGAAAGGTTTTAGGAATGGATATTGTTGAAATAACTCCAAGCAAAGATGTGAATGGTATAACCGCAATAACTGCAGGAAGATTTATATGTAATTTAATTGGCTCTGCTGTAAGAGCGGGCTACTTTAATAAAAAATAAGAACTCTTAAAGTCGATAGGATGATATATTTTTTAATAAGGGATTATTAATGAAATCTAAAACGTTGATAATCAAAAAACTCGCAGAGGGAGTAAACTATTTAAATTCAATTAAACTCCCAGACGACGTTACAAATGTTGCTAAAAAATTAATTATTGATATTTGTGGAGTTACTTTAGCAGGAAGCAATACAAGCTCTACAAATTTGATTTTTGATTCTTCTTTAGAAATTTATTCATCTGGCAAATGCACCATAATTGGAAAAAATAAAACATTAAATTCATCTGGAGCTGCATTTGTTAATGGTGCATCGGCGCACTCCTTAGATTTTGATGATAATTGTTATGCGGGAGTTGTTCACGCTTCAGCAGTTGTATTCCCAGCAGTATTAGCTTTTGCTCAAGAAAATTCTTTAAGTGGAAATGCTTTATTAAAAAGTTTTATCATTGGTCTAGAAATCGAATTTGCTATTGCAAGATCTCTATCCAATAAAATTTATGATAAAGGATGGTGGACAACATCTGTTCTAGGATCAGCTGGGAGTACTGCAGGGGTTGCTTCTTTAGCTAAGCTTAAAACTAAAGAGGTCGAGAATGCTCTTTCACTAGCAATTTCTGGAGTAGGAGCAATTCGTGCAGTACGTGGAACTAATGGCAAACATTACTATTGTGGAAAGGCTGCAGAAAGTGGAATAATTATATCTTCTTTAGCCATAAAAGGAGCAACAGGCCCTTTAGAGGTTTTTGAGGATAGAAATGGCATTATAAATGTTATTAATGATAAAGATTTCAATTATGATTACATAGAAAGAATTGGTAAAGATTTTAGTATAATAACTCCGGGCGTAGATATTAAAAAATATCCCGTATGCTATGCAAGCCATGCGGCGGTTGACGGCATCAATTCAATTGTAAAATCAGAAAAAATTAAGATTAATGATGTAAAAAAAATAGTTTGTGGAGTTCCTCCTATAATAGAATCGAATTTAACCTACGACGATCCTAAAAATGCAAAAGAGGCCCAATTTAGCATTCAATTTGCAATTGCTATGATTATTAAGTTTGGTTCAATAAAATTAGAACATTTAAACAATGAATACATTTTTGATACAAGCATTCAAATTTTGATGAAAAAAATTTTTATGAATGTCGAAAAATTACCAAAAAAAATAAATTCAAAAGATAATATTTGTCCTGAATGGTCAAATGTTCAATTATATACAAATGATGGGAATTATTTTGAAAAATTTGTTGGTGCACCTATAGGATCAGCGTCAAATCCTCTAACAAATAATATGCTCTTTGATAAATTTCAATCGTGCCTAAAATTTTCAAAATTTGATAAAGAACCAAAAAAACTCTATGATAAACTTTTTAATATAGAGAAACTAAAAAATTGTAGAGATTTATTTAAAACTTAAAAGATCTCAAATTATTAAGTATTTTAAGTTTGTAAAACTTGAACATTATTTTCTAATAAATTAATTTTTGATATGCTTACTGAAAATCCTAATGAAAATGTTTATATTGACTGTCTACAATATGCAAATTGGTCTAAAAAAATTTTTGAACAAATGCGTGAAGGTAGATTGGATTGTGTTCATGTTACAATCGCTTACCATGAGAATTTTAGAGAAACCATATCAAATATAGAAAATTGGAATTCTTATTTTTTAGAATATTCACATTTAATTACGCATGCTCACAATGTTGAAGATATTATTAAAGCCAAAGCTAAAGGTAGAACAGCTATAATTTTTGGATTTCAAAACCCATCTCCTATTGAAGATGACATTGGTCTAGTAGAAGTCTGGCAAAAACTTGGAATTAAATTCATGCAACTCACTTATAACAATCAATCTCTACTAGCTACAGGTTGTTATGAACTTAATGATACTGGCATAACCAGGATGGGGAAAGAAGTTATTAAAGAAATGAATAGAGTTGGAATGGTGATTGATATGAGCCATTCCTCTGAAAAGTCCACTCTTGAAGCCATTGAATTCTCTTCTCGACCAATATCAATAACTCATGCAAACCCAAGTTTTTGGCATTCTGCGAAAAGAAATAAATCTGACTTAATTTTAAAAAGTCTATCAGAAAGTGATGGTATGATTGGCTTTTCATTGTATCCGCATCATCTTAAAAATGGCTCAGAATGTAAATTACATGATTTCTGTGAGATGATAGCAAAAACTGCTGATATAATGGGTGTAAAAAACATTGGTATTGGAAGTGATCTTTGCCAAGACCAACCTGACAGTATAGTTGAGTGGATGAGGAATGGAAGGTGGACTAAACAAAAAGATTTTGGCGAAGGTAGTGTTGACAATCCAGGATTTCCTAAACAACCAAAATGGTTTGAAAATAATAGTAACTTCCAAAATATTCAGTTAGGATTAGAAAAATTTGGGTTTTCAGAGGATAATATTAAAGACGTTATGGGAAGAAATTGGTTGAATTTTTTCAAAAAATCCTTTTAGAAGATAGTATTATGAATTTGTTAGACATAAAAAAAAGTTTTGACTTAAAGTTTCGAAGGCCACCTTCAGAAGTTATGACACTTGAAAAAATGGGTAGCTGTTTCCCAACAAGACTTTCTTTTATGCGTATTCTTATTAGAAAACTAATAAAAAATAAATCTCATGTCAAAACGCAAGAATGGCAAATGGATAATAAAGGTTTTGGTCATGCTGTTTTCACAATTAATATAGATAAGAAACATTATTCATTAATCGCTTTTTCTAATTATTTAGATGATTCGATGAGGACTGATAGAGTTATAGCTTCTGCTTGGGATACTTCTTTTGCACTTTTTGACGGCATTCCAGAGAATAAAGATATAGAGAGATTAAGAAAACAATTACCCCTTCAAGAAGCAGGTAGGTTTTCAAAAAAAGAACTAGTTATCAGCAGAGCGAATAAATCTGTACGTTTATTTAAAACGGTTACAGAGATGCTTTCTAAAGGTGTGCAACCATCTAAAAATTTAATAAATGAAATTGGATATTTCATGAGAACAACTGCTGTTTATGGAAATGGTAAATTTGGAATAAGAGATCGTGAAGAGGTAAAATTAGATGCCTATATGTCACCTCCTTTCCAAGTTGAAATGTTGACTGTTTATTTAGTCCGACACTTTTCAATCAAACTTGTCCATCACGTAGCTAAAAATTTAAATAAAACAAATTTTGTTTTTCTTGATAAAAATATTCAACGTCATATTGGAATAGGTAATTCAACTGGTCTTGGTATGGCTCCTTTTTTAGTTAAGCATCCAATACTCATTAATAATTGGTTAATGGTTAAGGAAAGTGCTCTCACCAGAATGCTAGATAAAGAAAAGCTTACAGATTTTCAAAAAAGGAGAGTTTTGAAATTAATAGATAGAGCATTTTACCACTTAAAAGAATGGTCAACTGATGACAAAAGACAACAAAATAGAATTAATAATTTAAGAAATGAATGGAAAAAAATTAAAATTGAGATTTCTAATAAATTATTATCTAAATCATACCCACTTAATTATCTTTTTAACACCACCAGAAATTATTCTACAGAATGTCATGAATTGATGGTCTCTCTAATTCTTGAGATAGGGGGCAAGGATATTGATGATTTGGAGCATTGCCTTGAAAGCAGCAAAGATGTTTCTTTAAAACCTGATATGAAGATATTTGAATTAACTGACTTTATAAATAAAAATTATGACTGGGCGCTTAAAATTAATTTTGACCTTGAGGAGGCTAACTCTAAATTTTGGTATGTTTCAGAAGAGAAATTAGAACCGCGCCTAGGTAATAGATTTTCTGAAAATGGATCAGAATTAGAGCAACCTTTAGATATTGCTAAAAAAGTTCAAGCTTTAAATAATGACTTAAAAGATTTTTCAAGAGACTTGTGCATAGCAGAATTTCTCATGAAATATCCCTCTCATAGATATATTGTCAAAAGAGTGCAAACAAATATGTGGGCACCTTACTCTGAAATTCAAAGTAATTTAATAGGAAATAATTGCCTTCCTATTGATATGTTAAGATTTAAGTTATCATTTTTTGGTGCCTCAAAATTTGATCCAAAGTCAGATAAATGGACAAGGGTAAACTTATTCCAGGGAGCTCCATTAGCAGAAGAACTGCCATTAGGCAAAAATGATGACTGGTGGTTACCCGCATTGAGCTGTAATTAATGATATGTTCTCAAAGTGAACTCAAAAATTTAATATATAATTCTGGAATAGGTTCAAACATAGACGTTGGTATTTGTGAAGAAATTTCACAAGCTGTTGCAAAACTAGAAAGTTTTAATATTAACGCTTCACAGGAGGCTCTTAATTGCTTTAAAAATCCAACATACAGGAAAACTAAAATACATGTTTCAAAAAATTCTATTGGATTTGGAGATAGCCAGGTTGTTTACAACGGCATTTCAGCTATAGACAATTTTAGATGTGGCCTGTATGACAAAATTACATTTGAAAAATTAGATTCACCTATATTGTTATTAGGCCTTGCTCTTATCAATAAAGTTATAAATTTCCAAATATTATTTTCATCAGAAGTAATCAGTTATGTAAATGATAATAAATTTTATTGGAACAATAGTTTTAATCGAAATAATGTGAAAATAACTATTCAAAAGAAAAAATTCTTACCTCCGTTTTATAATTTTTCATCTAACGAAATAAAAATAGAAAGAAAAATCTGGAACGAATTACAAAGCATATCTGTTAACGCACTTGTTCCAAAGAGCAAAGAATCAAGAGATAATGGAGCTGGAGCTGAGAATGATGATAATGATTAACTGGAATAATGGTAAAAAAGTTACCGATAATTATAAATTTTAATTAGAGAATTACTATAATTAAAAGTTCCTATGATATGAAAAAATTAGATATAAGTGATTCTATAAATACATATCTTTAAAATGAAAAAAATTTCCCATCTCTGTTTGTTTGCTTGCAAATATTATCTAAAATATTATATTAAAACAGATACTTAGCATTATACTTTTTTTATTAATCGATTTTTCTTTAATAGTAAAATAGTTATGATATGAATCTATGCTATATGAGCGATTCTATAAATACATATCATAAAATGAAATTTCTTTGGGAGAAGAGTATGAAAAAAATTCTAACTACCGCAATATCTGCTATTACTTTGGCTTTAACTTCAAATCTAGCAGTAGCAAGTTGTGGTTCTATTACTATGGCAGATATGAATTGGCCATCTGCAACCCTAATGGCTAATGTTGATAAGATCATTCTTGAAGAAGGATACGGATGTGAAATTGAACTAGTTGCTGGTGCAACCACTACTACATTTGCTTCAATGAATGAAAAGGGGCAACCTGATGTTGCCGCAGAATTATGGATTAACGCTGTAAGAGAGCCTCTTTTTGCTGCTATGGATGAAGGAAGGCTTCACTCAGCAAGGAAAATGCCTATTACTGATTTAGGGGAAGGATGGTGGGTACCATCTTATACTTTAGAAAAAAATCCTGGGATTAAAACTGTTCTAGATATACTTGAAAGACCAGATCTTTTCCCCGCAAAGGAAGATCCATCAAAAGGAGAGTTTATTGGTTGTCCTGCAGGATGGGGATGCCAGTTATCGAACATAAATCTATTCAGAGCTTTTGAAATGGAGAAAAAAGGGTGGATATTAATTGATCCAGGTTCACAAGCTGGCCTAGATGCTTCTATGGCAAAAGCAGTAGAAAGAGGTGACAACTGGTTTGGTTATTATTGGGCACCTACTGCACCTGTGGGAAGATTTGGAATGAAGATGATGGATTTTGGTGTTCCATTCGCTGGGGCAGATAACTGGGATGGTTGTATTGCAAAAGCTGAGCAAGACTGTGCTGATCCAAAGCCTTCTTCATGGACACAATCTGAAGTTCATACAGTTGTAACGACTAACTTTAAAGACCAAGCTTCAACAGCAATGGACTATTTTTCGAAGCGTATTTACCCTGGAGATGTTATGGGTAAAATGCTTGTTTATATGGATGACAATCAAGCACAAGGGATTGATGCAGCCATTGAATTCTTAGAAAAATATGAAGATGTTTGGACTACATGGGTTAGCTCAGAAGTAGCTTCAAAAGTTAAATCTTCTTTATAAGATTTTAAAAATAAATTTCACCGCGGCTATTTGTAGTCGCGGTGATTATTATTCTTTGGATAAGTTAAATGGATTTTTGGACAGAAATACCTAGTCTAGGAAGAAGCGACTTAAGAGATTTAAAAAAAGGAATAGATGCCTCTTTTCGAAGTTTTTCAAGAAAATATGGAGCAGATATAGAAGCTTTTTTTGATCCACTATATTTCTTTTTAGTTAAACTTGAAAAAATCTTAATTGCAGCACCTTGGCCAATAATTCTCGTTATTGTTGCTGGATTGGCTTACTTGGGTTCAAGGAGTTGGAAACTTGCTTTAGGATCAGTTCTTTCCTTTATAATAATAGGTTACTTTGGAATGTGGAAAGATATGATGGCTACAATATCACTTATATCAGTTGCGACGGTTATATGTATTGCAATAGGTATTCCAATTGGTATTTTAATGTCTAGGTATGACAGAGTTCAGGCAGCTATAACCCCAGTTCTTGATCTTATGCAAACAATTCCTATTTTTGTGTATTTATTGCCAGTTGTTATGCTTTTAGGCATTGGAAGAGTACCTGGACTCATTGCTGTAATAGTTTACGCATTACCACCAATTATTCGACTTACAAATCTAGGTATAAGATTAGTTGATAAAGATGTTCTAGAAGCTGCTGATGCTTTTGGATCAGATTACCGACAAAAATTATTTTCAGTACAAATACCTTTGGCACTTCCAAATATTTTTGCAGGTGTTAACCAAACAATAATGATGGCTTTAGCTATGGTTGTCATAGCTTCTATGATTGGAGTTAAAGGTCTTGGAATGCCTGTTTTACAATCTATACAAAATCAATATCTAACTTTAGGTCTAATGAATGGTTTAGCCATAGTTGCACTTGCGATTATCTTTGACAGAGTGTCACAAAGGTATGGAAAACGCCTTCAAGCTCATAGATATGGTAAAGAACATGAATAATACAAAGATTGAAATTAAAAATCTCTACAAAATTTTTGGAGCAAAAGACAAATCTTTTGTTGATTCAATTAAAAATGGAATGAGCAAACAAGAGCTACTTGATCAACACAATCATGTTCTTGGTTTAGATAATATTAATTTAGCTATACCTGAAAAAAAAATTCAGGTCATTATGGGTCTTTCAGGTTCTGGTAAATCTACATTAATTCGCCATATTAATAGATTAATAGAGCCTACCTCAGGAGGGTTATACGTTGATGGTGTAAATGTATTAACAATGTCTCAAAGCCAGCTGAGAGAGTTCAGAAGAAAATCTACTTCAATGGTCTTTCAAAAGTTTGCTCTTTTGCCTCACAAAACAGTATCACAGAATGTTGCCTATGGTCTAACAATTCAAGGGGTTAAGGAGAGTGTTGCTAAAGATAAAAGCCACAGATGGATTCACCGTGTGGGACTAGCTGGATTTGAGGAGAGATATCCTGCACAATTATCAGGGGGTATGCAACAAAGAGTGGGTTTAGCACGAGCATTAGCTACAGATGCTCCTATTCTATTGATGGATGAAGCTTTCTCAGCTTTAGATCCACTGATTAGAACTGATATGCAGAATATCCTCTTAGAATTGCAACAAGAGTTACATAAAACAATTATATTTATAACCCATGACTTAGATGAAGCGCTAAGGATTGGAGATAATATTGCTATTTTACGAGACGGTAAAGTTGTTCAAGAGGGTGACCCTCAAGAAATTATTATGAAACCTGCAGATGCTTACATAAAAGATTTTATCAAAGACATTAATAGAAGCAAGGTAATAGAATTACGTTCTATTATGAATAGTAAAGTAAAAGGATCTGGAAAAGGCCTTAAATTGAACATGACAATTGATGAAGCTCTTCCAATTCTAAACACATCTAAAAGTAACTCTTTTTCTATAGTGGATGATGATAACAATGTATTGGGAAGTGTTAATCTTGATTCTGCTATAAATGCTTTAGCTAGAAATACTAAAGAAAATGTCGCAGAAAGATATAAGTAGGATTAAATTTATTTATCAAATTTTAAGTTAATAAATTCAGCAATTTTTAGTCCACTGTCAAAAGCAGCCTGAACATTTGCTCCCAAACACCAATCCCCTCCAATAAACAAAGTATTATCTTTATTTTTTAAAAATGACTTTCCCAAAGGAACTTTTGTTTGAGCATAAAGCCATCTATGTGCTTTTATATATTCAATTTCTATTTTCTGATTTAATTGATTTTCCAAAAAATTAATAATTTTTAATTCAATTTCATTGCGTTCTGATAAAAGGTTTTTATTACTCCAATCAGGACTAGAATGAATAATATAAGAGTTTGATAGCTTATTTCTTTTTGGTTTTGAGGAATTATAGACAATAGAGGCAATATTATTACTATAAAATTTATTGTAATCGTTACAGTTCAGTTTATTCCTAGTAATCAAAATTAATGACCAGCATGGATCAATTTCAACAGTTGATAATTCCTTTAATAAAACATCTTCACCTTGTATTATTTGATTGACCTGAATTGGTGGAATTGCAAAAACAAGTAGATCAAATTGCTCCCTTAATTCTGAGTCTTCAAAACTAACAATCCATTTCTCTTTAATTTTCTTTATATTTTCAACCTTAAGAGAAAATTTTATATTTAACTCTTTAGAATTCATTTTTAACAAGCTGCTCATCCCTGGAACACCAACAAAAATATTATTTTGATTTAAATACTGAGCATCCATTCCTGATGGGGTCCAACATTCAGCGTATCCATTAGAAATACATTCATCTAAATATTTTTTAAAAGTAGGAGTATTAGCGTTAACATACTGAACTCCATGGTCAACGGAAAGTTCACTATTTATTCTCTTTGTCGCCATCCTACCACCTAAACCGCGGCTTTTTTCATAAACAGTAACTTTAAATCCTTTTGAAAATAAATAGTTGGCACATGTTATACCAGCCATTCCTGCGCCAATTACACCTATATTAATCATATTTATTTATTCATAACATTTCGTACTTTTAATTAAGGTAGAATCTCAGATCCATCCCATGCAAAAATTTTTCCAGAATCCTCATTTTTAAGTTTTGACAAAACTTGTAATAAGTAATTAACTGATTGATCGGGTGTAAAAAGTTTTTTTTCAGGAACGTTGCTCTGAAATGGTTTGGATAATTTACTATTTACTGTTCCCGGATGTAAGCCAACTAAAATAGCATTTTTATTTTTGCGTCCAACTTCAATAGATAAATTTTTAATCATCATATTCAAGGCTGATTTTGATGCTCTATATGCATACCAGCCTCCAAGTTTGTTATCTGATATACTCCCTACACGTGCTGACATAAAAGCTAAAATGCTTTGATTATTTTTAGATAATTTTGGGATAAAATGTTTAGCAATAATAGAGGGTAAAATAGTATTAACAAAAAAAACTTCTTTAAATTTTTCTTCAGTTATATCACTAATTTTTTTTTCCGGAAATATATTATTATTATGTAAAATTCCATTAGCCACAATAACTAAATCTAATGTATTGTTCTTAGATGAAAAATCAGCAGCCTCTTTTATTTCATCTTCAATTTTATAATTAATTACGTGATCAAAAACCTTTTTTGAATGAAAGTTTTGTTTTGACCTAGAAAAAACATTTATATTTTCAACACTATCAATTGTAGCTATTCTATTTACAAAAGCTTGCCCTATAGCCCCACCTACACCTGTAATCACAATATTTTTAAAGGTATTATTCACTATTTGTAACTTAGTTAAAATTATTTCTTATTCATATAGTATACTTGTTTTATAAATGTAATAGATGAGTATTAGGTATTGAAGGTTTAATTAAAATAACTTTAATAAAAATTATTTCTACATTTTGATCTTTTTCTGATTTGGAGCGGGCGAAGAGATTCGAACTCTCGACCCTAACCTTGGCAAGGTTATGCTCTACCCCTGAGCTACGCCCGCTTCATAAGAGTTACTTATATAACTTTTTTTTTGTTAATCAAATAAAAATGTTAGTCATTTTCAACTTATATTTACTCATACATATGTAAATGATAAAAAATAGTTAAAAAAATTTAATTATAATTTCTTCAGTTTTAAATTAAGTCTATGAAAACTTTTACAGAATTTCTTAAAGGTAAAAATACATTAAAATCCAGTATTGAATTTAAAATCTTCAATTCCTTGAACAAACTAAAATGTGATTATTTTATTCATGAACATCCAGCACTTAAAACTGTTGAAGATTCAAAAATTTTAAGAGGTATAATGGAAGGTGGACATTCAAAAAATTTATTTCTTCGTGACAAAAAGAAAAATAATTTTTTAATAACTACCAATGAAGATCAAAAAATTGATTTAAAAAATTTGGAAAAAAAACTTGGTACTAGCAGGCTCTCTTTTGGAAGCCCAGATAGGTTATATGAGTTTTTAGGAGTAAAACCTGGATCAGTGTCACCATTTGCTTTAATAAATGACCACAAAAAAAGAGTATCATTTTACATCGATAAAAATTTACTTAACGAAACAATATTAAATTTTCACCCTTTAACAAATAACCTTACTATTTCTTTAAAAACAAAAGACTTTGAAAAGTTTTTACAAAGTATAAAAAGAGCTTATAATGAAGTTTCTTTTAAATAAAAAAATAAAAGTTCAAATTTATCCTTGTAAAGGTTAATATTAGGACCAATTAGTTATAAATAGTATGCGAGATAATTATGCTTATTGGTAATTCTGAAAATAAAGAAAATACAAATTTAAATAGTGTCAAAGATGTCACGTCAGAAAACTTTATGGAAGAAGTTGTTGAGTTATCAAAATCTACACCTGTAATTGTTGATTTTTGGGCACCATGGTGCGGACCATGTAAGGAGTTGGGTCCAAATATTGAAAAAGCAGTTAATAATGCTAATGGAAAAGTAGTATTAGCTAAAGTTAATATTGACGAAAATCAAGCTATTGCAGCACAGTTAAGAGTTCAATCGATTCCAACTGTATATGCTTTTGTAGATGGTCAACCAGTTGATGGTTTTATGGGGGCACAGCCTGAATCAACGATAAATGAATTTGTAAAAAAAGTTTCTGATCTTAATAAGAGTGGTCCTAATATTGATGAGATGCTTGAGACAGCAAATTCTCTATATCAAGAAAAAAACTTTTCAGATGCTGGAGAAATGTTTGAAACTATCCTTTCCATTGACGCAGAGAAAAAAGAGGCTATTTCAGGTTATATAAGATCTTTAGTTTTATTAAAAAAATATGATGCTGCATCTGATTTTATTAACTCTATTGAAGATAAACTTAAAGAAGATAATTTAGTTAAAGAGGCTATAGCTGCACTTGATTTATCTATGAAAGCTGAAAATGCTTCTTCGCAAACATCGGAATTAAAAATGAAAATAGACAAAAATCCAAAAGACATGGGAGCTAGACAAGAGCTAGCTGTTGCTCTTTATGGATCAGGTGAGACTGAGGCAGCTTTAGACTGTCTTTTAGAATCTATTTCGGTTGATAGAAGTTGGAATGAAGAAGCAGCAAGAAAACAATTAGTTGAGTTTTTCTCTGCAATAGGTTTACAAGACCCTTTAGTGGTAAGTGCAAGAAAACGTCTTTCATCTATATTGTTTAAATAATTTTAAATTTGGAGGAAAAAATTTCTAGATTCACAATTAATATTAAAGAACTACCATCAGATCTTCCTGTGTTTCCTTTACAAGGGGCCTTACTTCTTCCTGGTGGTATTTTACCTCTAAATATTTTTGAACCAAGATATGTTCAGATGGTTAAAGATACTATGGCAACAAATCATAGAATGATAGTAATGACATTGCCAATGATTGAAGGTTCAAATGGCTCTAATGTATACAAGCTTGCTTGTGCAGGTAAATTAATTTCATTTGAAGAAACACTTGATGGCAGATTTTTGATTTCTTTATCTGGAATTATGAGATGCAGATTGAAGGATGATATTCAAGAAAAAGGTGGATATAAAAGAATGACTGTGGATTTCACCGAGTTTTTAAGTGATATGAAACCAAATGACATTGAAATTGAAAGAGACGGTTTTTTTAGAACTCTTAGATCATATTTTGACATAAAAGGTCTTTCAGCTGATTGGAAAGCAATTGAAAAATGTGAGGATGAAAAACTAATTACAACTTTAGCAATGCTGTGCCCTTTTAGTGATGCAGAAAAGCAATCATTATTAGAAGCAAATTGCTTAAATGATAGAGCTCAAATCATGAAGGTTATTTTAGAAATGAGTGCATTTGAAGAAGGTGAACAAAATGCCAAAAAACACTAACGAAGACAAAGTTGATCCAAAGCTTCTAGAAATTCTTGTGTGCCCTGTTACTAAAAGCGATTTGGAATATGACAGTGTTAAAAATGAATTAATTAGCAAACAAGCTGGTCTTGCATATCCAATTCGTGATGGTATCCCTATTATGCTTGAAGAAGAAGCTAGAAAAATTTCTGATACATAATTCAACTTGATGACTAAAGTTACTGAAATACGTTTAAATAAAGATAAGTCAGAATTAAAAGTTTCATTTGAGGATGGTCTTTCAGACATTCTTTCTTCTGAATTATTAAGAGTAGAAAGCCCATCAGCTGAAGTTCAAGGTCACTCTCCTAATCAAAAGCAAACCCCTTCTGGAAAATTAAATATAAAAATTGAAACGATAGAGCCCGTTGGCAACTATGCCATTGCCATAAAATTCGATGATGGTCACAGTACAGGTATCTTCTCTTGGGAGTATTTAAAAAAACTTTCTGTGGGAAAAGACAGAATATGGAAAGATTATTTAGAACGTATTAAGAAACTAAAATTAGAAAGATAGTTAGTTTTCTCTCATTAAGTTTATTAATTTTTGTTTTAAAGGTTCTAACTTTTCTAATATCTCTAAAGACATTCCAAATTTATTTTGCATTTGAGGAGTTGTATTTGAAAAGAACCAGTCAAGACCATCGGTTAATCTCGTTACTGAATTAACCCAGAATTTTCTTTTATCTTTATATTTATTAAGAACAATACTAGTCCCAAAATCCATACCATGGCATCTTGCCCAATCAAGAGTTTCTAGTAGTTGAATAATATCACCTACTCCAAGGTTAAAACCTTGACCTGCCAAAGGGTAAATAGAATGAGATGCGTCTCCCAAAACAACAGTTCTTAAGCTTGTAGGATCTGAGACATCCATTCTATTTATTGGCCATTTACTTAATTTTGATACCAAATTTAATTTCCCCAGATCTGACCCAATTTCATTTTCAATTTGTTTTTCAAAGTCTTTAGTTTCTAAATTTAAAAGATAATTCATTTGTTCTTTATCTAATGACCATATCATTGAAGAAACACTTCGGTTTTTTGATTTATTCTCTTTTGCCAATAATGCTAAAATTCCATTTTTGGAAAATACTTGCCATGAAGTGAACGGATGCCTCATTTCATGCTCTATTAGTCCTACCAAACCATATTTTTTTATACCATAATTTTTTGATTTGATACCTGATAACTCTCTTATTAAAGAATTTGCTCCATCTAAACCAACAACTAAAGAAGAACGTAAAGTAACTCCTGATTTAAGGAAAATTTCATTATAGTTTTGATTATTTTGAAGTTTATCAATCTCGTCGTTGAATTCTAAAACTATTTTTTCTTTTTTTTGTGTTGCAATTAACGCGTCCAAATCTTTATGTAATATTTTATTTTCTACTAAATAACAAAGCGGTTTTTGAAGTTGATTGTCTTCAAAAGTTGTATAAACTTTTTGGTTTTTAGTTTTTATTAGAATTTTATTAGTTGGAAAAATATCTTTAGAAAGTTTATCTAAATTTAGCTTACGATAAAATTCAATAGACTTAGGTGATAACATTGTGGTTCTGTCATCTTCATACTTTTCTTTTTTAATACTATTTACCCAAATGGGTTTGAAACCTTGATGCGAAAAAGATGCTACCGCTGTTTTCGCTGATAGACCATTACCGTAAATTACTATATTATAAATTTTATTTTCTTTTATCATATAATAGTAAGTTAGTTATAAAATATTGTTTTTAAATATACTTAATACCATTTAAACTAGTACTACTTTTTAAAGAGTTATATTATAAAAAAGTAACCTCAGCATGTAGGAAAAAAATGTTTAATCCCAAATTTTCAATTTTTGATGACTGGATGTTTGGAAAGTTATCAAATTTATTGTCTGGATCTAATCCACCAAAAAATTTAGATCCAATACTTTTAACAATTGGTGAACCAAAAACACCTCCTCCAGAAATTCTTAAAGATGTATTTAATGAATATTACAAAGACTGGAGAAAATATACACCTAGTAATGGTACAAGATACTTTAGAGAAAGTGTTGCTGAGTATCTTTCAAAAAGGTATCCTAACGCACCAGAATTTTTTGACGTAGATGATGAGATAAATCCTGTCCCCGGCACAAGGACACCACTATTTCAAATAGGTTTACTTTTAAAGGATGGTAACAAAAACAAAGACATTAGCTTGGTCACTAATCCGTTCTATCACGCATGGCGGGCTGGCGGTGTTGCTGCCAATAAAAAAATTGTATGGATGAATGCAACTTCTGAAACAAATTGGCTTCCAGAAACACAAAATATAGAAAGTAGTATTTTAAGAAGAAGCTCTATTATGTACGTAGCTTCTCCATCAAACCCTCATGGAAGCTGTGCGTCTATTGATTGGCTGATAAAAACAATCAATCAATGTCGAAAATATGACATATTGTTATGTGTAGATGAATGTTATGCAGATATTTACAGAGAAGATGGCATGCCTCCTTCAGGAACTGTAGAGGCTTTAGATAAGATAGGGGAAGGCAGCAAGGGTGTTATTATTTTTCATTCACTTTCTAAGCGGTCATCAGCTGCTGGTTTAAGAGCAGGATTTATAGCCGGTGATAAAGAAGTGATATCAAAATACAGACAGTTAACATCTAATGGAGGGGTTGCAATTTCTGAACCGCAATTGAGAGTGGCTCAAGCACTTTATAATGATGATAAACATGTTGAACAAATTAGAAGCTTTTATGATGTTAACTTTCAACTTTCAGAAAAAATACTTAATACTAAAAAACCTCAGGGTGGGTTTTTTAACTTTATACCTGTAAATGATGACCTAATAGCTACGAAACATTTGTGGGAAAATCACGGAGTTAAAGTTATGCCAGGACGCTTTATGGCACATACAGATAACGGCATTAATCCTGGTAGAAACTATTTAAGAATTGCATTAGTTAATGATGAAACTATTACTAAAAAGGGTCTGCAAAAAATTTCTAAAGGACTTCAAGAATTACAATGAATGATGCTAATACAAGAAATGGTTCTACTTTTTTACCAAAAGGGTTTAGAGAATTCTTTAAATCGCGCTTAAATGAAATTTTTGGACTGACAATAATAATCTTTATAACTTCAATTATAGTTTCATTTTGGAGTTTTGATCCTAGTGACCCTATATACTATTTTAAATCTTCCACTAAAGAAACAGTAAATATATTAGGGAATTATGGCTCTAATATATCGGGAGTATTGCTTCATTTATTTGGTGCTGGAAGTGTATTTATATGTATTTTTGGATATTTCTGGGGCTTTAAGTTTTTACGAAATGAACATATACATAAGAAGCGAATAAGAATTATTTTATTGATTCCATCAATAATTCTCTTGTCTTTATTTTTATCAATTTTTCCACAAAAAGCAGTAATTTTACCAGAGGGAATGGGTGGAGCAGTTGGTCACTTAATAAGTTTATTTATACCAAAACTGTATGATGGTTGGGCATTTGGTTATTTACGAGGTGGTAATTGGCCATTTTTAATTCTTGCACTTTTTATAAGTTTACCAATTTTCTTATGGTCTTGTACTGCTTCTAAAAAAGAAATAGGATTTCTAAAATTTATAATTTTACCAATAATTAAATTTATAAAGTACCTTATTGGTTTTTTATTTAAGTCTTTAAAACAAAATGCCCAAGCAAAAAAACTCAGCTAAACGTTCAAGAAGAATTGAACCTTCAATTGGAAATAAAAGGAAGAGTATAAATAACATTAGATCTACTGATAGAAAAAAACCAAGGCAAACTTCTTTAAATTTAGAAACTTCAAATGGATATAATTTACCTTCTGTAGATTTATTATATCCTCCCGTTGAGGGGTTGGCTGGCCCCTCAGATGATGTTCTTAATTCAAATTCCAGAATGCTAGAAAACGTATTAGATGATTTTGGAATTAAAGGAGATATTGCTACAGCCTTAACTGGGCCAGTTGTTACAAGATATGATCTAAATCCCTCGCCTGGAACGAAAACATCTAGAGTTGTTAGTTTAGCAGATGATATCGCGAGATCTATGAGTGCTATTTCTGTAAGAGTAGCAGTGGTACCTGGGCAAAATGTTATAGGTGTTGAATTACCAAATTTAGATAGAGAAACTGTTTTGTTAAGAGAGATATTTGAGAGTGATAAATGGCATGAAACTAAATCTAATATACCAGTTGCTTTAGGAAAAGATATTGCAGGTCAGCCTATTGTTAGGGATTTATCTGCAATGCCACATTTACTAGTTGCAGGAACAACAGGATCTGGAAAGTCTGTTGCTGTTAACGGTATGATTTTATCTATTCTTTACAAGCACACACCTGAAACATGTAGACTAATACTAGTAGACCCTAAAATGTTAGAGTTATCTGTTTACGATGGAATACCTCATTTGCTAACTCCAGTAGTTACTGAACCACCTAAAGCAGTTATGGCTCTTAAATGGGCAGTCAGAGAAATGGAAGAACGTTACAAATTAATGTCAAAACTAGGTGTAAGAAATATAACTGGTTATAACAAAAGACTATCTCAGGCTAAAGCGAGTGGAGAAACATTGTCTCACAGAGTTCAAACTGGATTTGATTCAGAAACAGGTAAACCTGTTTATGAAGATCAAGATATAAGTTTAATTCCTCTTCCAATGATAGTTGTTGTAATCGATGAAGTTGCAGACCTTATGCTTGTAGCTGGAAAAGATATTGAGGCTGCAGTTCAAAGACTTGCTCAAATGGCAAGAGCTGCTGGAATACATGTAATTATGGCAACTCAAAGACCATCAGTTGATGTTATAACTGGAACAATAAAAGCTAATTTCCCAACCAGAATATCATTCCAAGTTTCATCAAAAATTGATAGCCGCACAATTTTAGGGGAGCAAGGCGGTGAACAGCTTTTAGGAAAAGGTGATATGCTTTTCATGGAGGGTGGGGGAAGAATTACACGTATCCATGGACCATTCGTGTCAGATGAGGAAGTAGAAAGTGTTGTCAACTTCTTGAAACAACAAGGTGACCCAGAGTATGACGATGAAGTTGTTGTTGAACGAGAAGAAAATAATACTGATCTAGGTGAGTTTAAAGCCAATAGCGGTGACGATTTGTATGATCAAGCCGTTGCTTTAGTTGCGAGAGAAAGAAAAGCAAGCACGAGTTTTATTCAAAGACATCTCAAAATTGGTTATAATAGAGCTGCTACAATAATTGAAAAAATGGAATCTGAAGGAGTGGTTAGCAGCTCAAACCACGTTGGAAAAAGAGAAGTATTAATTGATGAGCGTTAAACTTAAAATAATAGTTTTTCTTTTTCTAATTTTAATAAACCCAATAAATAGTTTTTCGAATGAGGAAATATTCAAAGCTGAAAAATGGTTAAATAATATTACTTCAATGACAGCAGATTTTATACAGGTTTCATCAGATGGAGGTTCAGCAGAGGGTAAAATATTTATAAAGAAAAATCACGGCTTTAGATTTGAATATTCTCCCCCTTCTCCACTTCTTATTGTAGGAAGAGGCAACTGGGTTATTGTTCAAGATTTAATTGAAAATACAAGTAATAATTACCCCTTGTATCAAACACCATTTTCAAGATTTTTGTCCGATAATGTTTCATTAAGTCCTGAAGGGTTTCAGACCTTATCAAGAACAAAAAACGGTATTTTAGAAATAAAAATAGTTTCTAATGAAGAGAATGGGGGATTTCTTCAATTAGATTTTTCTACTAACCCCTTTCAATTAAGAAGATGGATTATTATTGATCAAATTGGCACAGAAATAGTTGTTACTTTACAAAATCATAAATTTGGTGTTGACCTTCCTGCAAGCACATTTCGTGGTGTACCCATTAATACCAACTAGTACTAAATTAATAACTTATTTTAAAATAGAGATAATTTAGAAATGAAAATAGTAACTTGGAATTGCAATGGAATAAGGGCAAGGTTTGATTTAATAAAGAAACTAATAAATGATGAAGAACCAGATATTATATTTTTGCAAGAGACAAAAATTGAAGATAAAATTTTTCCATCACAATCTTTTCATGATCTTGGATATAAATATTTATTTTTTAGGGGTGAAAAATCTTATAATGGAGTTGCTTGCATATCAAAAATTAAATTTGACAATTGTGGGTATAGAAATTGGGTTCAAAGTGAAGACTGCAGACATATTTTTATCAAATTAAATGATTTAGAGATACATAATTTTTATGTACCAGCTGGTGGAGACATTCCAAACACAAAAACTAATAAAAAATTTTTACACAAAATATTATTTTTATTGGAAATCAAGAAATGGCTAAAAAACAAACCAAATGAAAGAAAAGAAATACTTTTAGGAGACTTAAACATAGCTCCCTTACCTGATGATGTATGGTCTCATAAGCAACTGTTGAATGTAGTTAGCCATACTCCTGAAGAAGTTGAATTATTAGAAGATGTAATGGTTTCTGGAAATTTTTATGATGTAATTAGAAGTTATTTTCCAGTACCTGAAAAAGTTTTTTCTTGGTGGTCTTATCGATCAAAAGATTGGCAGTTAGGAAATCGAGGGAGAAGGTTAGATCATATTTGGGCAACTAATAGACTTTTTAATAATGTTAAAAATATCAAAATTATTAAAGATGCAAGAGGGTGGGGAAAACCATCAGACCATGTTCCAATTGTAATTGAAATTGATTTAAAGGATTAAATTTTTTTAATTTTTTTCTAATCCAACAATTGCTCTTGAGTACTCCTGTGCGTCAAATTGGTCAAGATCCTCTAAACTCTCACCAACACCAACATAGTGTATTGGAATTGTAAATTTGTCGGCAAGTGACACTACAATGCCACCTTTTGCAGAACCGTCTAATTTTGTAATAATTAAACCAGAAATATCCACTGCTTTACTAAATTCAGCAACTTGGGAATGAGCATTTTGACCAGTTGCACCATCCAATACAATTATTCTTTCATGAGGACTTCCTTCAAGTTTTTTACCTAAAACTCTTGTTATTTTCTTCAACTCTTCCATGAGTTCATTTTTAACTTGTAATCTACCAGCAGTATCAATGATTAATACATCAATTCTTTCATCTATTGCTTTAACTAACGATTTATATGCTAAAGAAGCAGGATCACTCCCTTGTTCTCCAGAAATAATTTCAACCTCTGCCCTACTCGCCCAAACCTCTAATTGTTCAATTGCAGCTGCTCTAAATGTATCACAAGCAGCAAGTAAAACAGTTTTACCTTGGTCTTTAAATTGAGCTGCCATTTTTCCTGCCGTTGTTGTTTTACCTGTTCCGTTTACACCTACCAAAACAATTACGTGCGGTTTAAAATTTTCATTAATTTCAAGAGGTTTTGAAACTGGTGACAAAATTTTATTAATACCTGAAGATAATTTGAGTAAAATTTCATCTTCAGATGCATCAGAATTAAGTTTTTCAGACTTCAGTTGACTAACAAGCTTCTCTGATACATCGATGCCTATGTCACAAGAGATTAATTGATCCTCCAGATCTTCTAACTTACTTACATCAAGTTTATTTCCTTTAAAAATACTCCCAATACTATTTTTAATCCCAGATGCTGTTTTATTGAGCCCACCTGTAAGTCTTTTAAACCAATTCATAAATTTCCTTTTGATGATTTTCAATTGATACACCTTGAAGGGAATCATTATTCATCTTATTAATTTTAAGCTTTTGGATTGTTCCTCTTTGAAATATACTGTTTGTTTTGACTGTTGAAAAATACTCACAACGTCCAGAATTACCACTTTCCATTAAAACATTTGCAATACTACCAACTTGGCTTTTCATCCATGATTTGGAGTTTTTGTTACACGCAATTCTAAGCTCTTTAGCTCTATCTTTTCTTAATTTAGACTCAATTTGTGGCATTTTAGCAGCTGGAGAACCATTTCTTGGGCTATAAGGAAAGATGTGACCCCAACAAATTTCAAGATCATTTATAAGTTTTAATGATGACAAGTGAGCTTCACAATTTTCAGTCGGAAATCCAGAAATAAAATCTGCACCTAGAACAATACCAGGTCTATTCTTTCTCGCCTGTTCAACAAACCTCACTACATCTCTTGCTAAATGTCTACGCTTCATCCTTTTCAAAATCAAATCATTACCATGTTGGATAGAGAGATGTAAATGTGGCATTAATTTTTCTTGTGTGGAAAGAGCATCCATTAAATCAAAGTCTATTTCTGCAGGGTCTATACTAGATAATCTTAGGCGTTTGAGGCCTATAACTTTTTTTAAAATTAATTTTACTAAAGAACCAAGACTTGGACGATTTTCAAGGTCTTTACCCCAACTGGTAATATCAACACCTGTTAAAACTATTTCATTATGGCCAAAATCAATAAGTTTTTGGGCATTATCTATTACTTCATTAACGGGAACACTTCTACTATTTCCCCTTCCAAATGGTATAATACAAAATGTACACCTATGATCACATCCTTGTTGAATTTGAAGAAAAGCCCTTGTCCTTTCTTTAAACCCAGAAACAAAAAAAGGATTGGCTTTTGTTTCTATCATTATATCTGAAACCAAAGAGTTATTATTACCTAGATTTTGCCATGTTTCTTTTTTTAATTTCTCCGTATTCCCTATTGTCTTAAAAATTTCAGGCATTTTTGACCATTCTTCAAAATTAGTTTGAACAGCACATCCTGTAGCTATTATTTTTAGACCAGGGTTTTCTCTAGAAGTTTTTCTTACAAATTGTTTAGCTTGCTTTACTGCCTCATTTGTAACAGCACAAGTATTTACAACTAAAGTCTTATTTTGAGATGAATTAATATTTTGTTCAATTAATTCACTCTCTAATAAATTTAGTCTGCAACCAAATGTTTTTACCAAACTTTTTGTAATTTTTTTGGTCATAAAAAGATAAATTGTCTATTATTGAATTAAATTTGCAAGTCTCTGTCCAAGTGTGCCTTGAAAGGAACTTTCAATTGGCCCTTTTAAATGGACATTACCATTATTAGACAAATTAACATTTAATATCCCACCATCAAGAATAACTTCGCAAAAAGTATCTATTTTAGAGAGTTTATTTGCTGCCACTGCAACTGCACAAGCTCCACTTCCACATGCTTTTGTTATTCCTACACCTCTCTCCCAAACTTTCATTATAATTTTTGATTTAGTTAAAACATGAGCAAATGATATATTGGCTCTTTCAGGGAAAAGAGGATGATTTTCAAAAATAGGACCTAATTTAGAAAGATCAATACTATCAAGGTTTTCAACAAAAAAAACTGCGTGTGGATTTCCCATTGACAAACAGAAAGCTTTACCTGGTGCATTTTCTCCTAAATTAACTTTTTCATGATCCAAATTTTTAGAAATTGGTATTTCATTCCATTGAAAATTAGGTTTTCCCATATCAACTGATATTAAATTTGATTTTTTGTCTATCCAGGCGTCTAAAACACCAGCTTTTGTTTCAATTGTTATTTTTTCCTTTAATTTTTCATCAAAAATAAGCCTAGCCGCACATCTAGTTCCATTACCACAAGAAGAAGAAATCGATCCATCGCTATTTCTGAATTCTAAATAAACATCATTGTTATAAATTGGATTTTTGATAATGATTATTTGATCACACCCAATACCAAATTTTCTATCAGCAATTTCTTTAGCAGCAATCTGACTAATCTTTTTGCCGTCTCTGCAATCAAGTATTACGAAATCATTTCCAATTCCATGCATTTTAATAAAGTTAACCATACGAGCCATATACTGCATTTTGTTGATAAAGTTAAGTATTGAGTTAAGTTTAAACGATACTATTATTGACTAATTGTAAATTATAGACTAAAGAAAGACCAATCTTATAGTAATATAAAATTTGGTCTTAACGGGCCGCGCACGTCCCTGAGTTTCAGGCACGGGCGTTTTTTTGGTTTAATTATCGTTATAATTTTTTAGAAATTGTTTTGAAAAGGAATTATATTTGTTAGAGAGCATTACACAAAAACTTGGTTCAGTTTTTGATAAAATTAGGGGCCGTGGAGCTTTAAGTGAAAAAGACGTTGATGGTGCCCTAAATGAAGTTAGAAAGGCTCTTCTAGAAGCTGATGTAGCTATAGAGGCAGTAAAAGCTTTTTTGGAAAACACTCGCAAAAGAGCTGTTGGAACCGAAGTACTAAGATCAGTTACACCTGGTCAAATGGTCATCAAGGTTGTCCATGATGAATTAGTTGTTCTCCTTGGGAATGATGAAGATGCAACATTAAATATAGACCACTCACCTCCTGCAACAATACTTTTAGCTGGATTACAAGGCAGCGGTAAAACCACTACAGCTGGTAAATTAGCACTTTGGATTAAAAACAAAAAAAATAAAAAGGTGCTATTGGCCTCATTAGATACCTATAGACCAGCAGCTCGTGATCAATTAAGAATTTTAGGTGAGCAGGCTGGAGTTGCAGTTTTACCTGAAATTGATGGTGAAACACCAGCTAATATAGCAAAAAGGGCAAAAGCCGCAGCTAAAATTCAAGGAACTGATATCTTAATACTTGATACAGCGGGTAGACAATCCATAGATACAGTTTTGATGAGTGAACTTAAAGAAATTAGCTCTATAAGCAATCCATCAGAAATTCTTTTGGTAGCTGACGCTATGACAGGTCAAGACGCTGTTATAACTGCTAAAGCATTTAAAGAAGCGGTTGACATATCAGGTTTAATTCTATCAAGGGCAGATGGAGACGCAAGGGGTGGTGCAGCCATTTCGATGAGATATATAACAAAGTGCCCAATTAAATTTTTAGGTGTAGGAGAAAAGCAAGAAGAAATAGAATTATTTAGCGCTGATAGATTCGCTAGAAGAATTCTTGGCATGGGAGACGTAGTTGGTTTAGTTGAAAAAGCTGAAGAAACTATAGAGCGCGAGGATGCTGAAGAAATGATGAAAAAACTGAGCTCTGGTCAGTTTTCTATTAATGATCTTCTTAAACAACTAAGACAAATAAAGAAAATGGGTGGAATGAGCAGTTTGATGGGAATGTTGCCTGGATTTGGGAAGTTACAAAAGCAAATGGCATCAGCACAAATGGATGATAAAGTTATATCACATCAAGAGGCTATTATTCTATCCATGACATCAAAAGAAAAACAAAATATTAACTTACTAAACGCCAGTAGAAGAAAAAGAATTGCTACTGGTTCAGGCACATCTGTACAAGATGTTAACCGTCTAGTTAAACAATATATGGAAATGGCAAAAGTCATGAAAAAAATGGGTAAGCAAGGGGCTGGAGGTCTTTTAAAAAGCCTAATGGGAGGGGGATTGCCTGGTGGCTCACCTCAAGGCGATGTTGATTTGTCTTCTATGGCAAATATGCTCAACTCAAATAAAGGAATGTTTCCAGGTAAGATACCTGGACTTGGAAATTTAGGTAATTTACCACCCAATTTTCCATTTGGGAAAAAAAAGTAAGGTAATTAATTTTGAAAGGAATGAATAAATGGCACTTAAGATAAGACTTGCACGTGGTGGATCAAAAAAACATCCATTTTATAGAATAGTTGTAGCTGAAGCCTCAAGTCCAAGAGATGGAAGGTTTGTAGAGAGACTAGGAAGCTATGATCCTATGGTAGCTAAAGATCATCAAAACCGAGTAACTCTTAATAATGAAAGAATTACATATTGGATGAGTAAAGGTGCAAAGCCAACATTAAGGGTTCACAAAATTCTTGCTGGAGCTGGAATTTTAGATGCTCCAATTATTAGAGACCAGCCCATCAAATCAGCACCTGGCAAAAAGCGCGTGGAAAGGGAGAATGAAGCTAAAGAGGCCGCAGAAGCCGCTATAGCTGCAGAAGCAGAGGCACCGGCAGAAGCAGAGGCACCAGCTGAGGCACCGACAGAAGCTCCAGCAGAAGCAGAGGCACCGGTAGAAGCAGAAGCACCGGTAGAAGCAGAGGCACCAGCTGAGGCACCGACAGAAGCACCAGCTGAGGCTCCAGCAGAAGCAGAGGCTCCAGCAGAAGCAGAGGCACCAGCTGAGGCACCGACAGAAGCTCCAGCAGAAGCTGAGGCACCGACAGAAGCTCCAGCAGAAGCACCAGCTGAGGCTCCAGCAGAAGCAGAGGCACCAGCTGAGGCACCGACAGAAGCTCCAGCAGAAGCAGAGGCACTAGCTGAGGCTCCAGCAGAAGCAGAGGCACCGGCAGACGAAAAGAAAGAATAATAAACCTTAATTAACAATGCCTACTAAAGACTTAATTTGTATAGGTGTAATAGGATCACCCCATGGTGTTCAAGGTTATATTAAAATTAAAAATTATTCTGAACATCCAAAAGGAGTTATTTCTTATGGTGATGTCTATAATGAAAATGGCGATAAATTAAATCTAAAATACAAAGGCATCTCGAAAAACCTAGGTATTTTCAAAGTTGAAAAAATTAATAATCGAGATGATGCGAGTCAACTTAAAGGCCAAAAATTATTTGTTGAAAGACAGTCGCTTCCAAGGTTAACAAATGGTGATGTTTATCATGTTGATATTATCGGACTTAATGTGATGAATTTAGAGGAAAATATCATTTTAGGTAGAATTAATAATATTTCAAACTTTGGAGCTGGTGATATTTTAGAAATTTCAAATGATAGAACTGAATACTTAGTTCCTTTACTATCAAATGATATTCAAAATATTAATTTAGATAAAAAATTTATCCGTTTATCCAATATAGATAAATGGATAAATATTAACGATTAAGCTTTTGGATGATAAATTGGAAAATAATAAAATTTTCAAAGTTTCAATATTAACCTTATTTCCAGAAATTTTTCCTGGCCCTCTTGGAGTGTCTTTACTTGGAAACGCACTGCAAAATAAATTGTGGGAATTAAATTTGATTAACATCAGAGACTTTGCAAAAGATAGACATAAAAGTGTTGACGATACACCCTATGGTGGTGGTGCTGGTATGGTAATGAAACCAGATGTAATAGAGATGGCTTTAAATTCTATTTCAGATTTTCCAGGACAAAGAGTATGCTTAACTCCCAGAGGGAAAAGATTAAGTCAACAAAAAGTAAAAAAACTTTCACTTGAAGATGGTTTAGTCTTGCTCTGCGGAAGATATGAGGGTATTGATCAGCGCGTAATAGATTATTATAATTTTGATGAAATTAGCATAGGTGATTATGTAGTTACTGGTGGTGAAAGTGCTGCAATTGTATTATTGGAGAGTGTTTTAAGGTTGTTGCCAAATGTCTTAGGCGGTAATGAGACTTTAAAAGAGGAAAGTTTTTCGGACACTTCCCTAATTGAATACCCCCAATATACTAAGCCTAAAGAATGGAATGGTATAAATGTTCCGGAAGTTTTGATTTCTGGAGATCATGGAAAAATTAAAAATTGGAGAAATAAAGAAAGAGTTAAAATAACTAAAATAAGAAAACTCGACACTTAATAAAAGATAGATTATAATCTTGTCTGGAGACAATTATGAATATTATTGATAAAATTGAAAAACAACAAATTGAAAAAGTATTAGCAGAAAGATCAATACCTGACTTTAGTGCTGGAGATACACTTATAGTAAAAGTAAAAGTTATAGAAGGAACTAGAGAAAGAATTCAGGCTTTTGAGGGTGTTTGCATAGCAAGGAAAAATGCAGGGGTAAGGTCCGCTTTCACTGTAAGAAAAATCTCATATGGAGAGGGTGTTGAAAGAGTTTTTCCTTTGTATTCTCCACGGATTTCAGAAATTGAAGTCGTTAGAAGGGGGAAAGTTAGAAGAGCTAAGTTATATTATTTAAGAGACAGACAAGGAAAGTCTGCAAGAATTGCTGAACGTTCAACTGGGCGTTCAATTGAGAGTGAAAATAATAAACAGTCTATAAAAACATCTCCTTCTAAGAAACAAAAATCAGAAGACGCAAGCGAGAAAAAGAGCGATTAATAAGATTCTAAAAAAAAATTATTAGACATACATTTTTTTTTAAATATTCTCATAAATTATCGTTTGACTTTACATGGAGTTTTTAATGTCAAAACCTCGTACTTTATTTGATAAGATTTGGGAAGCACATCTTGTTCATTCAGATCCAGATGCAGCTAGTATAATTTATATTGATAGACACTTAGTTCATGAAGTTACAAGCCCTCAAGCTTTTGAGGGGCTGAGAAATTCAAATAGAACAGTAAGGTCACCAGAAAGAACCCTTGCTGTTGCTGATCATAATATTCCTACATCTGATAGAGATAAAGGGATTACTGACAATGAATCTAGAATCCAAGTTGAAACTTTAGGCAAAAATGCAAGCGATTTTTCTGTTCCTTACTTTAAGATGGAAGACATTAGACAAGGTATTGTTCATGTTATTGGACCAGAACAAGGTTTTACTCAACCAGGTATGACAATAGTTTGTGGAGACTCGCACACTGCAACTCATGGTGCATTCGGTGCACTTGCATTTGGAATAGGTACATCAGAAGTTGAGCATGTTCTTGCCACACAAACACTAATTCAAAAACCTGCAAAAAATATGCTTGTTGAGGTAAATGGTGATCTTCCTAGGGGAGTAACTGCAAAAGATATAATATTAGAAATTATTGGAAGAATTGGAACAGCTGGGGGTACTGGGTATGTAATTGAGTATGCTGGTTCAGCTATTCGTAACCTATCAATGGAAGGCCGAATGACTATTTGCAATATGTCAATAGAAGCTGGAGCAAGAGCTGGTATGATAGCTCCAGATGAAAAAACATACGAATACCTTAAAGGAAGGCCTATGTCACCATCAGGAGATAATTGGGACAAAGCACTAGAATGGTGGAAAAGTCTACCTTCTGATAAAGATGCTGTTTATGATAAAAAGATTTCATTAGATGCAGAAGAACTGGTTCCAACAGTAACTTGGGGTACTAGCCCTGAAGATACTGCTCCAATTAATGGAAAAGTACCAGATCCTAAAAACTTTAAAGATGAAGCTTTAAGATCAAAAATTGAGAGATCCATTGCTTATATGGACCTTAAACCCGGACAGAAAATTACCGACATAAAAATTGATACTGTTTTTATTGGCTCTTGTACAAATTCAAGGATTGAAGATTTGAGAGCGGCATCAAAAATTGTTGCTGGGAAAAAAGTTTCCAAAGAAATTCGGGCAATGATTGTACCCGGTTCAGGCTTAGTTAAGGAGCAAGCAGAAAAAGAGGGTTTAGATAGTATTTTTAAAGATGCTGGTTTTGATTGGAGAGAGCCAGGATGCTCAATGTGTTTAGCAATGAATGCAGATAGACTTTCGCCTGGTGAAAGAGCTGCTTCAACATCCAACAGAAACTTTGAAGGCAGACAAGGAAGATTAGGAAGAACTCACTTAGTTAGCCCTGAAATGGCTGCTGCTGCTGCAATTTCAGGATTTTTAACAGATGTTAGAGACGTTTAATTTTAATCCCAATGGCTCGCGATAAGGATAAATAATGGAAAAATTTTACAAATTAAATGGAATTGCTGCACCTTTAGATATTCTAAATATCGATACAGATATGATAATTCCTAAACAGTTTTTAAAAACAATAAAAAGATCTGGCTTGGGTAAGAATTTGTTTGATGAAATGAGATATTCTACAGATGGAAAAGAAATAAAAGATTTTGTTTTAAATAAAAAGCCTTGGAATGAAGCAAAAATTATAATTGCAGGTGATAATTTTGGTTGTGGCTCAAGTCGTGAACATGCTCCTTGGGCATTACTAGATTTTGGGATAAAATGTGTAATTTCAACTAATTTTGCTGATATTTTTTATAATAATTGCTTTAAAAATGGTATCTTGCCTTTAAAAGTTACAGAAGATCAGAGACAGGCTTTACTAGCTGATGCGAAAGATGAAGAAAATCCTGTTTTAGAAATTGATCTACCTAATCAAATTATTAAAAGGCCCAATGGTGTTTCAATTAAATTTGATTTAGATCCATTTAGAAAAGAGTGTTTGTTAGAAGGCCTGGATGATATTTCACTTACATTAGCTAAAAAAGATAAAATACAAGAATATGAAAATGTTAGAAATAAAAGTTTCCCTTGGTTATAGATAACTAGTTATTAGGATTTAGCATGACTTCAAATAGAAAATTAATGATAATGCCAGGTGATGGTATTGGTCCAGAAGTAATGAAAGAAACATTACGACTGATTGATTGGTTGGCCAAAAATAAAACTTTAAATTTTGATACTATTGAAAGAGATGTGGGTGGAAAATCATATGATCTCCACGGAACTCCACTTACTGATGAAGCTTTAAGTGATTCTCTTGAATGTGATGCTATTTTATTTGGTGCTGTTGGTGGGCCAAAATACGATGATTTATCTTTTGAACTTAAACCTGAAAGAGGACTTCTTACATTAAGAAAAGAATTAGATTTATTTGCAAATTTAAGACCTGCAATAGTTTTTCCTCCTCTAGTTGACTCATCAACGCTAAAACCAGATGTTGTAAGAGGTCTAGATATAATGATACTTCGTGAATTAACAGGTGGTGTATATTTTGCTGAACCCAGAGGAATAGACGTTCTACCTGATGGCAATAAAAAAGGTTATGATACAAATCTCTACACAACTCCTGAAATTCAAAGAATCGGAAGAGTTGCTTTCGATCTAGCGAAGAAACGCAATAGCAAGGTTACGTCTGTTGAAAAATCAAATGTTATGTTATCAGGAGTTTTATGGAAAGAAGTTATGACTGAGCTGCATATAAATGAAGGTCAAGGTATTGATCTTCAACATATGTTTGCTGATAATTGTGCAATGCAATTAGTAAGAGCCCCCAAACAATTCGATGTTATAGTTTGCGACAATCTATTTGGTGATATGCTTTCAGATAGTGCGGCTATGCTAACTGGCTCTCTTGGGATGCTTCCTTCAGCATCTCTTGGGGCACCTAACAAGGATGGAATTAGAAAAGCTATGTACGAACCTGTACATGGATCAGCACCAGATATTACAGGAAAAGGGGTAGCTAACCCACTTGCGCAAGTTCTTAGCTTTACAATGATGTTAAGATATTCTTTTGATCATTCTGAAGAAGCTGACTTAATAGAAAGTGCAGTTTCTGATGCGCTTTCTTCAGGTGCGAGAACACCTGACCTAGGAGGTGGGAGTAAAAAGGTTTCAACTACAGAAATGATGGATTTAGTTATAAATTCAATGAACCAAAGAATAGATAGTTAAGGTTTAAATTATGACCTATAAAATTGCAGTTGTAGGCGCTACAGGTGCCGTTGGCAGAGAAATGCTCCAAACTTTGTATGAAAGAAAATTTCCCATTGATAAAGTTTATGCATTAGCCTCATCTAAATCACCAGGTAGACAAGTTTCATTTGGTGATGATGTAACTATTGATGTAGAGCCAATTGAAAAGTTTGATTTTTCTAAAGTTGATTTTGCTTTTTTTAGTGCAGGTGGTTCTGTTTCTGAAAAATATGCTCCAATTGCAGGAAAATGTGGTGCTTTAGTAATTGATAATTCTTCAGCTTTTAGAATGAAAGAAAATGTTCCTCTTATTGTTCCTGAAGTTAATCATTATGATTTGAAAGGGTGCTTATTTGATAATGGGGGCATGAGTATAATTGCTAATCCTAATTGTTCAACAGCCCAACTTGTTATGGCATTATCTCCCTTGCATAGAGAGTTTAATATTAAAAGAGTAGTGGTTTCTACCTACCAAGCTGTTTCAGGGGCTGGTAAAGAGGCAATGGATGAGTTGTTTAATCAAACAAAAAAAGTCTATGTAAATGACCCTCTTGAGAAAAATGTTTTTACCAAAGAAATCTCTTTTAATGTAATTCCTCATATTGATGTATTTTTAGAAGATGGGTTCACTAAAGAAGAAGTTAAGATGAGAGACGAAACAAAAAAGATTCTAGATGAAAACATTGACGTAGTTGCCCACTGTGTAAGAGTTCCAGTTTTTGTTGGGCATAGCGAAGCAGTTTTTATTGAATGTGAAAATCCTATGGATGAAGAGCTTGCAAGAGATGTTTTAAGTGATACAGAAGGGGTGATTATCATAGATCATAGAGTTGATGAGGGATACATTACTCCTAAAGAAGCCGCAGGTGAGGATGGTGTTTATCTTTCTAGAATAAGAGTTGATAATTCTGTGCCTAGTGGCTTAGTATTCTGGTGCGTATCAGACAACTTGAGAAAAGGTGCTGCTCTTAACGCAGTTCAGATAGCAGAATTAGCTGTTAGCCAAGGTTTAAAATAAATGTCAGAAGTTAACAATGAACTTGAATTAGCTCTTAATTTTCTTGATATAAATCAAAAACATAGCATAGATCGACTTTTTGAAATTTTATCAATCCCATCCATCTCAACTCAAAAGAAATATAAAAAGGATTGTTTGAAAGCTGCAAATTGGTTTGTAAAACAATTGACTGACATAGGTTTTGAAGCTTCTACAAGAGAAACTAACGGACATCCTATGGTAGTTGCTCATTTTGAAACAAAAGGTCCACATTTTCTTTTTTATGGACATTATGATGTACAGCCTGTCGATCCAATTGAACTTTGGAACCAGGGGCCTTTTAAACCCTCAATAGAAGAAACTGATAAAGGTAAAGTAATAAGAGCTCGTGGAGCTAGTGATGACAAAGGTCAGGTTATGACTTTTATTGAAGCTTGCAGAGCTCATATCAAAACCTCGGGAACCCTACCTTGTAAAATTACTATTTTATTAGAAGGGGAAGAGGAAATTGGTTCCCCTTCAATGACAAAGTTTCTTAAAGATAATTCGAAAGAGTTATCTTCGGATTATTGCCTCGTTTGTGATACTGGAATGTGGGATCACAAGACCCCTTGTATAACAACTATGCTCAGAGGCATGGTTGGAGACGAGGTAAAAATTATTGCCGCCAACAGAGATCTTCACTCAGGAATGTATGGTGGGTTAGCAGCTAATCCAATTCATATTTTATCAAAAATTTTGTCCTATTTACATGACGAAAATGGAAGAATAACTTTGGAGGGTTTCTATGATGAAGTTCCAGAGTTGTCAAAACAACAAAAAGATCAATGGGATAGTTTAAATTTTAATTCAGCAGAATTTTTATCTGATGTTGGATTATCAAATATTATTGGGGAAAAAAAGTATTCTCCTTTAGAAAAAATTTGGTCCCAACCAACTTGTGAAGTAAATGGTATTTGGGGTGGTTATACAGAGCCTGGTTTCAAAACTGTTTTACCTTCTGAAGCATCTGCAAAAGTTAGTTTTCGCTTAGTGGGTAATCAAGATCCCACAAAAATTTTAGAAAGTTTTAGAAATCATGTATTAAGTCATTTGCCTAGTGATTGTAAAGCTGAATTTAATGCAAAAGCTGGTTCAAGTGCTTCATCATTACCTATAGATTCTCCAGAGATTAAAGCAGCAGAAAGCGCTCTATTTGATGAATGGAAGATACAACCAAAAATGGTTGGCTGTGGTGGATCCATTCCAATTGGAGATCATTTTAAAAATATTCTTGGGACTGATTCTCTTCTTGTTGGATTTGGATTAGACGATGATAAAATTCATTCTCCAAACGAAAAGTATAACCTATCAAGTTATCAAAAAGGGACTAGAAGTTGGGCAAGAATAATATCTAATCTTTCTAAGGTTTGATTTTATAATTTATAAATTATATTCTATGTTAAAAATTTAGGAGTCCAGCAGTGAGTTCACAATCAGATATTTTTTCAAAATTAGCTAATAAAGAATTGATAGTTTCAAAAGGATATATAAATGGAATTTTCACTTCTGGAAACTCTAATAAAACATTTGATGTAAATGATCCATCAACAGGTGAACTTATAGTTAAACTTCCTGATATGGGGATTTCTGAAACCAAAGATGCTATTAATGCAGCACATAAAGCTCAAAAAAGTTGGGCAGCAAAAACTGGCAAAGAAAGATCAACAATTCTCAGAAATTGGTTTAATTTAATGATGGCAAATAAAGATGATCTAGCAAAAATACTTACAGCTGAAATGGGGAAACCTCTTGCTGAAGCTCTTGGTGAAATTACATATGGAGCCAGCTTTGTTGAATGGTTTGCTGAAGAAGCAAAACGGGTTTATGGAGACACTATTCCGGGACATCAAGAAGATAAACGCATCGTTGTTATAAAGCAACCTATTGGGGTTGTAGGAGCCATTACTCCATGGAATTTTCCTAATGCAATGATTACAAGAAAGGTTGCTCCTGCATTAGCTGTAGGTTGCTCAGTAGTTCTAAGACCACCAACTTTAACCCCTCTTTCAGCATTAGCTCTTGCTTATTTAGCACAAGAGGCTGGAATACCTGCTGGGGTTTTCAATATTGTAATGGGAACTGATTCTTCAGGAATGGGTAAAGAGCTATGTAGCAATGAATTAGTTAGAAAGATCACTTTTACAGGATCAACAGAAGTTGGAAGAATTTTAATGCGTCAATGCTCAGATCAAATTAAAAAGGTGAGTCTTGAATTAGGAGGGAATGCACCTTTTATAGTTTTTGATGATGCAGATATTGATGAAGCAGTTGCTGGTGCGATGATAAGTAAATATAGAAATGCCGGCCAAACATGTGTTTGTGCTAATAGAATTTACGTTCAAGAAAATATATATGAAGAATTTTCAAAAAAATTAGCTGAAGCAACCAGAGCTATGAAAGTTGGGAATGGTTTTGATGACGGTGTTACTACTGGACCATTAATTGATCAACAGGCATTGGAAAAAGTAGAAGAGCATATTGAGGACGCAGTATCAAAGGGTGCTTCTATCTTATCTGGAGGAACAAGATCAAATCTTGGAGGTACTTTTTATAATCCAACAGTTTTGACAGATGTAACTTCTTCAATGAAAGTAGCAAAAGAAGAAACCTTTGGTCCAATCGCACCTTTATTTAAATTTGATTCTGTTGAAAATGTTATTGAAGCTGCGAATGATACTGAATTTGGATTAGCAGCATACTTTTATGCTAAAGATCTATCAAAGGTGTGGAAAGTTGCTGAGGCATTAGAATACGGCATTGTTGGAATCAATACAGGCTTAATTTCTACTGAAGTTGCTCCATTTGGAGGAATTAAGCAGTCTGGCCTTGGCAGAGAAGGCTCAAAATATGGTATTGATGATTTTCTTGAAATAAAATATCTTTGTATGAGCGGTATATAAAAAATCATTTACATATCAAGGTAAAATTATCTATAATTTAAAAAATGTCATCTATGAATAAATTCCATATCATTTTTGACTATAAAATTACTTCGTTTATTTAATAAATGAAGATGATGTTTATGAAAAATTAGGAAGGAAAAAAAATGAAAAAATTGGCAAAACTTATTACGCCATTGCTCATGATTGGGGTTATAGCCCCTATAAATGCAGCAACTCTTAAATGGTCTATGCCTGGAGATTCTCTTACATTAGATCCACATGCTCAAAATGAGGGGCCTACACATATGGTCTCAAGGCAAGTTTATGAAAGTTTGGTTACAAGAACACTTGATATGTCTATTCAACCTCAATTAGCTACTTCTTGGAAAACTTCTGATCCAGAAACTTGGGTATTTACTCTTAGAAATGGTGTAAAATTTGAAGATGGAAGTTCTCTTAGTGCAAGTGATGTTGAATTTAGTATAAATAGAGCTCTTTCAGGCGCTTCTGATGTTAAAGAACTTATTGATAGTATAACTTCAGTTAAAGCTTTAGATGGAAGCACTATAGAAATTAAAACTGATGGTCCAAATCCAATTTTATTAAACCAGTTAAGCCAGATATTTATCATGTCAGAGGCATGGTCAAAGAAAAATAATTGTGAAGAATCACAGGACTATGATGCATCACAGGAAACATTTTGCTCAATTAATGCAATGGGTACAGGTCCTTTCAAAATAACTTTAAGAGAACAAAACTCAAGAACAGTTTTTGAGAGAAATGGCAACTGGTGGGGTGATCAATCACAACATAATATTGATACATTAGAACTATTACCTATTAAAAATGATGCTACTAGAGTAGCAGCACTTCTCTCTGGTGATATAGACTTTACAAATTTTACACCGGCCCAAGACATAAAGAGAATTAATGGTTCTGCAATGCATAAAGTTGAAAGTACTCCACAAGCAAGAACAATTTTCTTTGGCATGGATCAAGGGATTGATGAATTGAGATCATCAAATATTAAAGGTAAAAATCCTCTAAAGGACAAAAGAGTTCGACTTGCTATGTATCATGCTCTAGACATGGACGCAATTCAAGATAAAGTGATGAGAGGACTTAGTGAACCAGCAGGTATGATTACATTTCCTGGTGTTCAAGGTTATACTAAGGAATTAGACGCTAGGTTACCTTATGATCCGAATCAATCAAAAAAGCTCCTTGCAGAAGCTGGCTATCCTGACGGTTTTGAGATCACTCTAGATTGCCCTAATAATAGATATATTAATGATGAAGCAATATGTGTGGCAGCTGTTGGCATGTTAGCTAAAGTAGGTATTAAAGTTAATTTAGATGCTCAACCAAAAAGTATCCACTTTAAGGATTTACAAAACGGCCTTAGTGATTTTTACATGTTAGGATGGGGTGTACCAACATTTGACAGTCATTATGTTTATTCTTTTCTTTTAAAGTCTGACGGTAGTTGGAATAAAGTTGGCTTTAAAAGTGATAGAGTTGACGAGCTTGTTGGCACTATGTTAACTGAAACTAATCTTGATAAGAGAAATGCAAATATTGCAGAAGCTTGGGCAATTGTTCAAGATAATATGCCATATTTACCTCTTCATCATCAAGTAATTTCTTGGGCAACTAAGAGCAATGTTGATGTTCCAATTAGAACAAATAATGAGCCTCTTTTCCGCTTTGCTAAAGTAAATTAAAAAAAATAAAATACCGGCTAATTTAAAATTAGCCGGTATTTTAATGTCAACACCAATATAAAGCTTTAAATGATTAATTACTTCTTAAAAAGACTCCTTCAGTCAGTCTTGGTTATGCTGATAGTAGCTTTTGTATCTTTTTCACTTTTTAATTTTGTTGGGGATCCTGTACATAACATGGTTGGTCAAGAAGCCTCAGCGGAGAAAAGGGAAGAGATAAGAGAAAAACTAGGTTTAAATGACCCTGTTTATACTCAGTTTTATAAGTTTGTAAGTAATGCTTCTCAAGGCGAATTTGGATTATCTTACCAATTAAGGCGCCCAGTTTCAGATTTAATTGCTGAAAGATTACCTGCCACATTAGAGTTGGTTTTTGTTTCAGCTGTAATTGCTATAGCGATTGGAGTTTTATTTGGTGTATATACTGGGATAAACAGAGAAGGATACGTAAGTAATTTTATTTTAATAATTTCTCTTTTTGGAGTTTCTCTTCCAACCTTTGTAATTGGAATTTTATTTATATATTTATTTGCAGTTATATTAGGTGTACTTCCATCTTTTGGAAGAGGTGAAGTAATTCATGTTGGGTTTTGGTCAACTGGTTTTCTTACTTTGACTGGTTTGAAAGCTCTAATTTTGCCTTCCATAACATTAAGCCTCTTTCAAATGACCTATATAATTAGATTGGTTAGAGCTGAAATGATGGAAATTTTACAAACAGATTATATAAAGTTTGCAAAAGCAAGAGGAATTAATCAAAATATAATTAATTACAGCCATGCACTAAAGAATGGTCTTATTCCTGTGATTACAATTACAGGAATTAATGTTGGAACTTTAATTGCTTTCTCAATAATTACAGAAACTGTATTTCAATGGCCTGGAATGGGGTTATTATTTATTAACGCAGTTCAATTTGTTGATATTCCCATAATGTCTGCATACCTTATAATGGTTGCTTTTATTTTTGTGATGATAAATTTTATAGTAGACATTGCTTATTATTTTATTGACCCAAGAATAAGATTTAAAGAAGAAATGATGACTGAATGATTTCAAGAATAATTAATAATATGTTCGATACAGACATTGGATATAGTTTTCGCAAATCAAAAATTGCAATTTTATCAACAGTTGTATTTTTAATAATTGTCTTGACGTCAATGTTTGCTTCTATTGTAGCACCTTACAATCCTTTTGATCCAGCAAGCATATCATTAATGGATGCTTTTACACCACCAGCTTGGTCAGAGGGAGGAAGTTCAAGTTTTATTCTTGGAACTGACCAGCAGGGTAGGGATATGTTTTCGACCATGATTTATGGTTCACGGATATCCCTTACAGTTGGTTTTGCTTCTATAATTTTTGCATTGGTATTGGGAGTATCACTCGGAATTACATCGGGTTATTTGGGCGGTCGATATGAAATAATTGTAATGAGATTTACTGATGTTCAGTTAACAATTCCAAGTATTTTAATGGCTTTGTTAGTTGATGGCATTGCAAGAGGTTTTATTTCAAAATCATTGCATAATGATATGGCAATTTATGTATTGATTCTTGCAATTGGAATATCTGAGTGGCCACAATTTGCGAGGATTACAAGGGCAGCTACACTTGTTGAGAAGAATAAAGAATATATTCTGGCCTCAAAAATAATTGGCCTATCTGAAGTTGTAATAATGTTTAAGCATATTCTTCCAAATATTCTGAGACCTATCTTAGTTATATCTACAATAGGGTTGTCTCAAGCCATTATCACTGAATCGACACTAAGTTTTTTAGGAGTTGGGTTTCCTCCTACAAATCCTTCATTAGGTACTCTTATTAGGTTTGGTAATAATTTTTTATTTTCTGGTGAGTGGTGGATAACATTCTTTCCAGCAATTTTTCTAGTTGTTCTAGCATTATCAATTAACTTATTGGGTGATTGGATGAGAGACGCTTTAAACCCAAAGTTAAAATCAAGATGAGTTTCTTTAAAATAAATAATCTTGATATTGAATATCAAACCAGAAAAGAGACAATTAAAGCAAGTCAGAAAGTATGCTTTAGCCTAGAAAGAGGTGAAATTATTGGTATAGTTGGTGAATCTGGTTCTGGAAAATCAACAGTAGCAAATGGCATAATTAACCTTATAGACAAACCTGGCAAAGTTACTGGCGGATCGATAAAACTGGATGGCATTGAATTATGTAATAATGAGAAAATTATCCAAACAATCAGAGGAAAAAAGATTGGTTTTATATTTCAAGATCCACAAACCTCACTAAACCCACTTTTTAAAATTAAAGAGCAACTGGTTGAAACAATTCAAACTCATTCAACCCTTAATTATAAAGAGGCTGAGCAAAAGTCTATTAACTTGCTGAGGGAAGTTGGTATAGAAAAGCCAGAAAAAAGAATAAATGATTATCCTCATCAATTTAGTGGTGGCATGCGTCAAAGAGTTGTAATAGCTCTTGCTATCAGTTGTGAACCAGATTTAATCATTGCTGATGAACCAACAACGGCTTTAGATGTAAGCATACAATTCAAAATTTTAAACTTATTAAAAAAACTTACCGTTGAAAGAAATTTAGGTGTCATAATTATTACTCACGATATGGGTGTAATAGCAGAGACAACTGATCGTGTAATTGTAATGAGATTTGGCAATATAGTTGAACAAGGTAAGACATCTAAGATTTTATCCAACCCTGAATCTATTGAATGCAAAAGTCTTGTTATGTCAGTTCCACCAACCAACAAAAAAATCAAAAGATTTAAATTATTAAGCCCAGAAGGCGGTCAAATACAAAATAGCTCAATAAAGTTAACTAATAGTATTATCAAAAACTGGGGAAGTAGAGAGTTAAGTGATAAAAAGTTATTAGATTTTATAAATGTGACAAAAGAGGTTTTTGATGAAGGGTCAATTATTTCTTCAAAAAGCAGTGAGAATAAAGTCAGAGCTTTAGACAACGTGTCATTTGAAATTTATGAGGGAGAGTCTTTTGGATTAGTAGGTGAATCAGGATCAGGTAAATCTACGATTGCTAAAATTATAAGTAGTCTTGTAAGTCCTTCTTCTGGTGATATTTTTTTCGACGATATATCCATACATGACCCAAAAAATAAATTAA
>JBJLFF010000030.1:0-21870 GCA_045565515.1 Puniceispirillales bacterium (SeqCode) | reverse complement strand
CATTCTATGAAACTGTGTTGGACCTGAAATATGTAACTTTGCTTTATGTAACTTGGTTCCATAACCCATGTTTTTACAAAACCCATACCCTTCATAAACATCAGCCATTTTAATCATTAAAGCATCTCTATTACATTTTGCAAAAATAGAAGCGGCAGCAATACTTGGTGAAAGGGCATCACCTTTTTTTATTAATTTAGTATCAGCACCAAACGTATCTTTAAAATTAGGTTTTTGAGTCCCATCAATTAATAAAGTTGATAGTTTTTTATTATGAATTTTACTCATTAAGTTTTGTAAAGACCTCTCCATTGCAGAAAATGTTGCTTTTACGATACCATGTGTATCTATCTCATCATTTGATGCTTCACCAATTCCATAATATGTGTATTTTTTTAAACTTTTATATATATCGAGTCTCATTTTGGATGAAGTTTTTTTTGAATCATCTAAGTTTTTAGGAATTGGTTTATCAAAATTTAGTAGAACTGCACTAGCCGTAACTGGTCCTGCCCATGAACCTCGACCAACTTCATCAATTCCAACAATTGGGTTTTCAAATCTTTTATCAAAATTGAAATCTACCAATTATTTTTTTCCTGATCTGCCTTTATTATTCTCTAACAAACGAGGCATTATTTCTACAAAGTTACAAGGTTTATGCCTATAGTCTAGTTGATGTGACAAAATATCATCCCAAGCGTCTTTACAAGCAGACGGACTTCCTGGAAGAACAAAAATGTAAGTGCCATTTGACACACCTGCTAAGGCCCTTGATTGAATTGTTGAGGTCCCAATTTTTTTAAAAGATAAATAGCGAAACAACTCACCAAAGCCTTCTATTTCTTTGTCAAAGATTTCTCTAAAAGCCTCTGGAGAAACGTCTCTACCAGTAAGACCTGTCCCGCCTGTAGAAATTATAATTTCAACTTTAGGGTTTTTTGTCCATTTATTAGAAACTTCTTGTATTTCAAAAATCTCATCACTTACAATTTTTCTGTCGAATAAAATATGTCCACTTTCTAAAATTTTTTTTTCTAATAAATCTCCTGATTTGTCGTCTTCTATTCTTCTTGTATCAGAAATAGTGAGCAATGCTATTGATACGGGTATAAAACTTCTTTCCATTTAAAACCTATTTTCTTTTTTGAATTTTCCAGTAACCTGAAGCTAGTTCCTCAAATTTTTTATTATTATATTTATATTTTTTATTATAAATATATATATTATTCAAAACCTCTTTTATATAATTTCTAGTTTCTCTTGAGGGTGTGGTCTCAATTAGCAATAATGGATCATCATTAAAATTTGTGTTCTTTAGCCATTTATTTAAATTCCCAGGGCCTCCATTATAAGCTGCAAGTAATTTTATTAAATCACCACTTATAACGGATTCATTAAGTAAGTGATTGATGTATTTTTCACCAATAAAAATATTTTTTTCTGGTACCAATAAGTCATGTCTTAATTTACCTCTATAATTTTTGTTTTTCATTATAAATGCTGCAGTTGATGGTAATATTTGCATAAGACCTTGAGCTGTAGCTGGTGATTTACCTCTTTGATCAAATCTAGATTCTTGCCTAATTATTGACATTACAAGTGCTTTATCTTCAATTTCAATTCTTTCATCAAACGGAAAGTCTGGATATAATGCTCCGTACCATCTAATTCCAGTTTTAACTCTTTGAATGTCAGCCAATCTGTAGGACACTGAAGGCATTCCATATTTACTAGCAAAGGACATATATTCTAGATGATATTTTTCTGGAACGAATGAATATAGTTTTCTAAGTTCCCTGTCTGCATGCCAAAACTCTGAGGTTTGAAGAAGAGCAAATGTTCTTTTACCGCCTTCCTTAGATAACATCCAACTAATGAATCCATCGGAAATATTTGGTAATACAAAATCAAATTTATGTTGATAACCCAGAGCATTAATTGCAATCTTTCCATAAAACGTATCAGGATATTCAGAAGATATTTTTAAGTATTTAATTGCTTCTTTTACATTATTATTCTTAAATTCAGCCCTTGATGCCCAGTAAGCACCCATTGATCGAATTGAGTTCCTAGAATTTTTTAAATTGGCTAGATTAGAAAAAAATATTTTTGACCTTTTAAAGTCCCCTCTTCTCCAACTTGCTAAACCTGCAGTTAGCCATGCAGTATCATTTTGACCTTTGGAAATAACAAGTGCTTTTGAAGCTTCCCTTACAGCTTCATAATCCTTATTAAAAATAAAATATGCATTTGCTATTTCCCAATGAAGTTGGCTTTCTTCTTTGTCTGTTAAAACTTTTCTAGAAGAGTTTTTATTTAATAATTCTAAAGCTCCTGATGGCCAAGACCTTCTGATATATTTTCTTATTGTATAAGCTACTTGCCTTGTGGTTGATGGTGCAGATCTTCCTGAATAAGATGAAGGTATTCTTGGTCTTAAGGATATGGCATCTGAATTTCCAAATCCACTTAGGTATCCACCATCTGGCTTCTTGGCTGATTTAGCTGATTTTGGTTTTTTTCTATTTGAAAGCCAATATATTCTTGTTGCCGATGGATGGTCACTATATTCGATTAACCATTTTTTTAGTTCTGAGAACTTTGATATATATCCAGTTGGATGTAAATATTTTTGGGCTTTAACCCTTCCAAGCAAAATATTATTTTCTAGTTTTTTTATTAATTCATGAGTTTTTTGAAAGTCACCGTCCTCTTGAAGAGAAAAAATTTTAATATAAAGTCTTTTATCTTTTTCATTTAAAAGCTCGGGAACTATTTCTGATGAATAAACATTAATTGAAGAAAGAAATAGAAACGTAATTAGAATTGATTTGATTTTATAAGACAGATTAATCATTTAATTGTTCAAGCTTTGATCGAATAGACTTCAAGTCTTCCCAAGCTAATTTTTTTTGATTAGGTGCTCTTAATAAATAAGCTGGATGAAGGGTTGCAATAATAGGAATTGCCAATAAGTTCGAAAACCTGATCTCTTTCCAAACGCCTCTGTGTCTTAAAATTCCTCCTTCAATATCTAAAATAGCTTTTGAGGCAGATCCACCAACAGCAACTAAGATTTTTGGAGTAACTATTTCAATATGTCTCATTAAGAATGGTTTCATAAGATTTATTTCATTTTCAGTTGGGGTTCTGTTTCCTGGAGGTCTCCAAGGAATTACATTTGTAATGTAAACAGATGTTCTATCTAAGTTTATCGAAGCGAGCATTTTATCTAATAATGTACCACTTACTCCACAAAATGGTTTTCCCTGTCGATCTTCTTCCGCTCCAGGCGCTTCACCGATTATCATTACTTTAGATTTTGGATTCCCATCTGAAAAAACCATTTGTGTTGCAGTTTTTTTTAAATCACATCCGTTGAAGTCTAACATATAATTTTTTAGGTCTTCTAAAGTTAAACATTTATCAATACCTTGTTGAAGTGTATTATTCTGATTCGCTTTTTTTTCTTGCAAATATGAGTTTTCTATTTTTTGAGTGGTATCTAATTTTAAAAAACCCTCATCATTGGTTTTAACGTTTCCAATATTGGAATAGTTATTATGTTTTTCTTCTACCATAGCCTCTACACCCATATTAAGTTGCCAATCTAATTTTGCAATAAGTAGATACAATTCATTATTATTTTTTTCCATGCAAACAGTATAGGTTTATAATTATGATTTAGATTTATAATTGCATATTTGTAAAAATAAATTAAATATTATTTTACAGTTGTAAAAGAGTGTGGAGATATAATGGATCGAGAATTCATGGAGTATGATGTAGTTATTGTAGGTGCAGGGCCTGCAGGACTTAGTTCAGCAATAAAATTAAAACAGCATGCAAAAGAAAATAATTCTGAAATCTCTGTTTGTGTTCTTGAAAAAGGAACAGAAGTAGGATCGCATATTTTATCTGGTAATGTACTGGACCCATCTGCAATTAATGAATTATTTCCAAATTGGAAAGATCTTGGAGCTCCATTGAATGTCCAAGTTAAAGAAGATAAGTTTTTAGTCCTAACAAAAAATAAATCATTTTCCATACCATCTTTTTTTCTACCTCCATTAATGAATAATCATGGCAATTATGCTATTAGCTTAGGCAACCTTTGTAGATGGTTAGCTACACAAGCTGAAAATTTAGGGGTTGAAATTTATCCTGGTTTTTCAGCCTCAGACATTCTCTATGACGATCAAGGGTCAGTCAAGGGTGTGATTACTGGAGATATGGGTGTTGGAAAAGACGGTAAACCGACTGATAGATATATGCAGGGAATGGAACTTAGAGGAAAATATACCTTTTTTGCTGAAGGGGTAAGGGGAAGTTTATCAAAAAAAATTATTAAAAAGTTTTCATTAGATAAGGAAAGTTGTCCACAAAAATATGCTATTGGAATCAAAGAGCTTTGGGAAATAGATCCTAAAAACCATAATCCTGGTTTGGTTTTACATACACAAGGCTGGCCACTTTCAAAAGGTTCAGCTGGTGGTTCATGGATGTACCACTTAGAAAATAATCAGGTATCTGTTGGTTTTGTTTTAAACTTAGATTATAAAAATCCTTATTTGTCACCATTTGAAGAATTTCAAAGATTTAAACTTCACCCTTCTATTAAAAAGTTTTTTGAAAATGGTAAAAGAGTGTCTTATGGTGCTCGCGCTATAAACGAAGGTGGGTTACAATCAATACCAAAACTTACATTCCCAGGTGGATGCCTTATAGGGTGCTCTGCTGGATTTGTAAATGTTCCAAGAATTAAGGGAACACACAATGCTATGAAAACTGGAATGCTAGCTGCTGAAGCAGCTTTTAGAGAAATTACAATTGATAAAGAAAACCCTTCTCTTATAATGAATGAATATGAAAATTCTTGGAGAAAAAGTTCTGTATGGAAGGATTTATGGAAAGTTCGAAACGTTAAACCTGGTTTAAAATGGGGGTTATTTTTAGGTAACGTTCATGCTGGTATAAATATGTGGCTTAATGATTTGGGGTTAGGCTTTCTGCTACCCTATACTCTTAAACACGGTAAACCTGATCACTTGTCTTTAAATAAAGCTAAAGATTCTAAAAAAATTGAATACCCAAAGCATGATAATAAGATATCTTTTAATCGAACTGACTCTGTCTATTTAGCTGGAACTCAACATGACGATAATCAACCTGTTCATTTAGTTTTAAATAGTGAAAAAACTCCTATAGAATTAAATTTAAAAGAATATGATTCTCCTGAGCAGAGATACTGTCCAGCTGGAGTTTATGAAATAGTTAGTGAAGGAATTGATAAATCACTTCAGATTAATGCTCAAAATTGTGTGCATTGTAAAACTTGCGATATAAAAGATCCGTCACAGAATATTAACTGGGTTACTCCTGAAGGTGGTAGTGGTCCAAATTATCCAAACATGTAATTGGAATTATTATTTTGGGTAAAACAATTGAAAAATTATTTCTGATTTTCTTAGTCTTTTTTTACTCATTTAATTTATACTCCCAAGATTATATTTTTTCTAAAAATAAAAATTTTGATAATGATAAAAACTTTAAAGAAAATAATTATAAAAGCCTATATATTGGTAATTACTTATCAAGTTTATTTGCATTAAAAAATAGTGATTATACTAACTCATTACTTTTTTCTAAATTATCATTAGAAAATAATATTGAGAGTATAGAGCTAATGGAAAATGCTTTCAATTCTAATGTTTATCTTGGAAATGTTGAAACTGCATTAGAAATAATTGCAAATATGGAGTTGCTATCTGACAAATTAGATCAAAAGTTTTTGTATCCTACAGTATCAGAACAATTGAAACGCAATGATTTATCAAGTGCTTTAGAAATATCAAATGATTTAGGTTTTGAAAAGCATGATATTTTAATTAGTAAAATGATAAATGTTTGGAACTATGTAACTATGAATCAAAAGGCCAGCGCCTTATTGCATTTAGATATGTTTATAAATGAAAGTAAATTTAATACTGAAGAATATTATTATTTAAAAGTCCAGGGTTTGATAATTGCATCATATTTTGATGATACTGAAGAAATTATAAATAGGTACAATGATATTAAAGATAAAATTAAAAAAATACCAGATAGACATTACTTAGATATTTCAAATGTTATTTATGAAAAAATCAATCAAAAGGAGGCCAAGCAATTTTTAATAACTTACCTTCCAAATAATCTTGATTTAGATTTTTCGATAAACAATCTAAAAAATGAGAAGGGGCACGAGTTTAGTTATTATTTATCCAAAATATTTTATGAGGCAGGTTACATTGTCGCAAGATCAAAAGGATACCTTAATTCTATTCCTTACTTTTGGTATTCTTTGCACATAGACAAAAATAATAATCAATCGAGGTTAGTTCTTTCATCATTTTTTTCTAATATAAACCAAATTGATATAGCACTTGATATTCTTAATGGGGTTATAGTTAAATCTCCCTCATGGGCAATCACTGAATTTGAAAAGTCTTTTCTTTATGAGCAAAAAGGCAACATTAGTTTAGCAATATCTATAATTGAGAATTTAAAAAAAAATAAGCGTTTTTCAGTGAAATCTTTGTTAAGAATTTCTAATATATATAGAAGAAATGGAGATTATAGAAAATCTTTAAAAATTATTGAAGAAATTGACACATCAAAAAGTTTACCAGAAATCTATTATTATAAAAGTTTAAATCTAGTGCTTCTTAAAGAATGGGAAAGGGCTATTGAATCATTTGATGCTTTATTAGAAGTTTACCCTAATAACGCAGAAATATCTAATTTTGTAGGTTACTCTTTAGTTGATAGAAATATTAAACTTGAAGAGGGTATAAATTTAATTAAGTTTGCTGTTAATAAAGAGCCTCAAAATGGTTTCTATATAGATTCTCTGGGATGGGCATATTATCAATTAGGAGAATTCTCAAAAGCAATTACTTATCTTGAAAGAGCACTAGAAATTGAGCCTCAAGAAATAGAAATTACTGACCATTTGGGTGACGCATACTTTAAAGTTGGAAGAAAAAAAGAAGCAAGATTGGTTTGGAAAAGGGCATTAACTTTAAAAGGGAAAACTGAAATACTTGAAAGCATTAAGGTAAAACTTAATAACAATTTTTAAAAACAATGATCTTGTCTCCAGCAAAAATTAACTTGTCTTTAAGAATTAAGTCACAATTAAAAAATGGCTACCATTCACTTTCTTCACATATGATTTTTCTTGATTTGTTTGATAAAATTTTTATTGAAAAATCTTCAAACGATTCTTTGAAAATTATAGGCCCGTTTAGAAATTTATTAAATTTTCAAAATGATGATAATTTAATTACCAAAACTCTTGAGTTTTGTAGAAATAATAAACTTACAAGTAATAGGTTTAATGTAACATTAGAAAAAAATATACCTGTTTCAGGTGGATTGGGTGGTGGTTCTGCTAATAGCGCTAGTATTATTAGATATTTTTTGAATACAAAAAAAATTGATGCTGCCGAAAATATTATTAAACATTCAAAATCATTAGGTGCAGATGTTCCTGCATGTGTATACTCAAAACCCGTGTTTATTGAGGGAATAGGCGAAAAAATAAATTTTATTGATATAAATAAAAGCCTTGATATTGGAATTGTATTAATGAACCCCAAAAAAGAACTTTCTACAAAAAATGTTTTCAGTCAATGGCTACCTGAAAATCAAAAATCAACAAGAGAAAAATCACTAAAAGTTGATAGTTTACAAGATCTTATTCAAATTTTAAGTATTGGAAATGATTTGGAAAAAACAGCAATTAAAATTATTCCTGAAATAAAATTGATGTTAAAATTTTTTGAAATTGACGATGATTGTTTAGAATTTGGAATGTCTGGTTCTGGTCCAACTTGTTATGGTATTTTTAATGATAGGAAAATTGCTGCTAAGTTTAAAAAGAATGTTATATTGTCAAAAAATTTAAAAAACTTTTGGGTGTGGGCAGGAGGTATATTATCGAATTCGAAAAGAGGTTTGATTTTACCTCTCAAATAAAATAAAAATATTTTTTTAATAACTAATATCACGGTTTAAAATGTTAGAATCTTTTAAAAGGAGAGACTTAGGATTTGAAGGATACATATCTATTTTGATATTTATTCTTTTTGTTGGCATGCTAGCTTTTAAAGCAAGGAATGACCAGTGGAATGTTTGGAAAGCAAATCCTGATTTAACATTTTATAATGGAAGTCCTCTTCTTTCTACTGCTGATGGTCCTTACTTTGTTGGTATTGCTCAATCTTTAAGTGAAAATAAGTCTGTTTCATCTTTTAACGAAAGACGTTATTTCCCAAATTTTAATAAGGAACTTGGTGTCCAAAAAAAATTAAATGATTTTGAAGAACCTGGTTTTTTTGATATTTCTCTTCTTCCAAGAATAATTAGTTATTTTTCAAAGTTTTATAATAACGATTTGCTTCTTACATCAAATTTGTTGATACCTATTTCAGCATTTATTACAGCTGTTCTTATATCTTTTTTCTTTTTAGTTTTGGGTTTTGGTTATGAAGGGGTAATTGCAGGTTTAGGGGCTTCGCTTTCTCAATCGATATATGTAAGAACATCTATTGGAAGAGTAGATACTGATCTATTGAATATAGGATTTTTTTATTCAGTTTTGGCTTTTTTATCAGCAAGCGTAATAACTAATAAATTTCGGGATAAAATTTTACTAATTATCCTTACAGGCTTTAGTAATTTTTGTTTTGTTTGGTGGTATCAAATGCCTGGTTTTTTTATACCTTTTTTAATTACTTTAATTTTATTACAATTTTTATATAAGACAAAATTTAAGGTTTCAATAATTCAAATAATCTTATTTTCACTGTTCAGTGGACCTTTTTTTGTTTTTGAAAGTTTTCAAAACATTGTCCAATCTAGTAGTGCATATATCAGTTTTTTTTCTGATAGCATGCCAAAAACTAGTTTAATTTTTCCTGATACTTTCAATACTATAACAGAATTACAAAATTTAAAATTTTCTGAATATTCAAAATTGATTTTTGGACCGAGTAGAGAATTGATAATGTTTTTGGGTATTTTAGGCCTAGTAATATTTTTATTATTTAACTTAAAGGTTTCTGTTGCAATTCTTCCAGCTTTTATTTTTCTTTTGATGAGCATATTTTTAGGTAAACGTTTTGCTATATATGCTATTCCTTTATATTGGTTTGGTGTTGCATATCTAATTTTTAGTTTAGCTATTTTAACAAACAAAATGTTTAAATTATCAAACTACATCAATATAAAAGATAGGTTATTAAATAATTTTGTGATCTCATTATCTACTTTAGCTTTCATTTTTTTTATAGTAACAACCTCCATTTCTTATTGTGAAAATGATGGTTTTTTTAATTGTAAGCCTAAATATACACCTATGCCATCATTTTCCACTAAAATAACTGAAGCCTTTTCTTCTTTTAACAATGATAACTTTGACAATTCATCTATTGTTGTAACTTGGTGGGATTTTGGTTACTGGTTGAATTATTTTTCTGGACTGAGTTCTGTTCATGATGGTGGATCACAGAGATCCCCTAAAACATATCTTGTCGCAAAATCATTAACCTCTACAGAACAGCAGAAATCATATAATATGATTAACTATTTGGTATCTTCAGATTCACAAAAAATTATAACTGACAGCAATAAAAGTTATGAATTTTTTAATAAACAAATCTCAAACTCAAAAAATATAAACCGTCCTGTTTACCTATTTTTATCAAAGGAGATGATTGGGTGGTGGTCTACAATAACATATTTAGGAAATTGGGATATAGTTAATGGGAAAGAAAAAGATAAAACAATATTTGAAAGAATAGATTGCAAACCAAAATCATCGGTTGAAATGTTATGTGGGAATGCAATTTTAAATATAAACTCAGGTTCTATAAGTAATGGAAATCAACTAGATAGTTTAGTAATCACTCGTAATGGAAGTCAAATAAGAAGATATGATTATAAAAATAAAAGAGGTGAGGTTTCACTGTTAATTGATATAGTAAAGAAAAATAGATCTTTTTATGTAGTAAGTCCTGAAACTCTAGATTCTACTTTTTCAAAATTGTTTCTTTTAAATCTTCCAGAAAATGAGTTTTTTTCTCTAATTAAGGACGAGTATCCATTTTATAGGATTTTTAAAATAAATTAAAAGATTTCTTCTTGAACCAATTAATAGTTTTATATAAGTTAATTTTACTTAATGGGGCGTGGCCAAGTGGTAAGGCAGCAGGTTTTGATCCTGTGTACCGTAGGTTCGAATCCTACCGCCCCAGCCAGAATTTCTTTATAATATGGAATAACCACCACTTTTTGTTTTAATTATAATTCTAGAATTTGAGAATTTTTTAAGCTTTTGTCTTAATCTGTGTATATGTGTTTCCACAGTGGTTGTGTTCATTTGAGATTTATAACCCCAAACTTCAGTTAATAGTTTTTCTTTAGAAATAACTTTTTTGCTTTGACTTAGCTCTATCAAAATAGAAACTTCTTTTTCAGTCAATGAAATGGTTTCTTTATTACGAGTGAAAACTAGTTTTTTATCAAGTGGCATTAGCAGGTGATTTTTGATAATTATCTTCTCTTGAACAAAAAATTTATTAGTAAGTTGGGTTTCTTTAATCGCAGAATCTATATCTTTTAAACGTACTGGTTTAAAAAAAACTTCTTTTTCTTTTAATTTTTTATATAATTTTCTTTTTAATTTTTCTTTGTTATTTGTTAAAAACAGAACCTTGTTGTCTTTTAATTTATCTATAAAATTTGTTTTGAGATCTGAATTTAATATGAATATTGTTTTTTTATCAAAGTCCAATTTGAATAGATTTTGATCAGATTTTATATTTATAAAACATAATTTGTATTTATTATGAAAAAAATCTTCCCAAACTTTTATTATATCTTTATTTTCCTCAAAAATTACTAATTTTATTTTGTCAACTTTCATAGTTGTAAAATTTGTACTATATGTTTTGTAATTTCTTAAATTTAAAGTATTTAAAATTATATGTATACAAATAAAGATCGCAAACTCTATCATGGCCTCTTAGATTTAAAAATGGGTTTCCCGATTTCTGTAAAACTAAAAGATGGGAGTTATATTTTAATCTGTTCTTCTGAGAGTGTAAACAATGAAAATTTAATTTGGATGAATAATATCACTGACTCGAGTCTATCAATAGTAATTAATAAAGAAAGGATGAATTACATAACTGGAAAAGATTTTGAAGAGGATTTATGCTCAATTTCATTCTCAGAAGATTTAACTTCAGATATATGCAATATGATTGCAATTTTAAAAAAGATACAAGTTTTTCAATTATGGAGAGAGCAATTGTATCTTTTGAGAAAAGACAAGAAGTCCTAGATATTATAGAGCTTATGAAAGCAGATCATATAGTGCCGTCGCTTGTTATTGGTAACATCAATACAATTAATGTTGAAGAAAATAAGAACTTTTTCAAATTAAAAAATTTGAGCTTATTAGACCATAGAGAACTGAATAGTCGATTTTCAAAAATTAATGAGTTAAATATTATTTCGCGTACAAATTTACCTATTCTAATGTGTAAGCAAACAGAAATTGTTAGTTTTAGGTCTGTGAATGAAAAAAAAGAGTTTTTTGCTTTAATTTTAAAGAAAGGTGATTGTCAAGACACACCGCTGGTAAGAATTCACTCACAATGTATAACTGGAGATTTATTAGATTCTTTGAAATGTGACTGTGGATCACAGTTGAAAACTGCAATAAAAATGATGTCATCCAATGGCGGTATTATTTTATACATGCCCGAAGAAGGAAGAAATATTGGTTTTCTAAATAAGATAAGGGCTTATGAATATCAATTTCATGGTCTAGATACAGTTGACGCAAACCACGCATTGGGATTTGATTCTGATCAAAGGGATTATATATCTGCATCAACAATGCTTAAATCCTTAGGTGTTAAGACCATCAATTTATTGTCCAATAATCCTAATAAAAAACTTAATCTTGAGAAAGAAGGCATCAAGGTAAATAAAACTATTCAGTTAAAAGTTATCGTAGCAGATGAAGCAAAAGGTTACATGAAAACTAAAAAAATAAAATCAGGTCATATTTTATAAATTAATATTCCTCTTCTTTTTCTAGCCTAGATCCAAATAATGCTGAACCTAATCTAATATGTGTCGCACCAAACTCAATGGCTTTATCATAGTCATTACTCATACCCATAGACAAACTTTCTAGTTCATTCCTTTTATAAAATCTTTGCATAAATGCAAAATGAAGTGCAGGGTTTTCATTAACTGGAGGAATGCACATAAGGCCAGTTATATTTAAGCCATAATTATTTCTACATGTTTTAATAAAGTTCTCTACTTCATTTGGGGGTATCCCGGATTTTTGTTCTTCCTTACCAGTATTAACTTGGATCATGTATTTTATTCTTCTGTTTAACTTTTCCTGAGACTTACTTAAACTTTTAGCAAGCTTAATTCTGTCTAATGACTGAATTTCGTCAAATAATTTAATAGCATTTTCTGATTTATTTGTTTGTAATGGACCAACAAATGATAAATTAAAACCTTTCATTTCGAGCCTTGAACATCTAGACCATCTATTATAGGCATCTTGAATACGATTTTCACCAAAATTAAGAATACCTAAATTTATAGATTGGTTAATTTTTAAAGCTGGTTGTCGTTTGCAGATAGCAATTAATTTAACACTAGTTGGGTCTCTATTTGATTTTTTACAAGCTATATTAATTCGATCTAAAATTTTTTGGTAATTATTATTAATTTCGTCTATCATAACTATTTTTTATAAATTGAATATATTATTACTCATAATATCAATTGTTGCTTTTGTGCAACAGTTATATTTGTAAGTGTGACAATGTTTTTTACAATGATATTGTTTCATAGTTTGTTTTTATATATATATAAGTTGTCGATAATGCAATATTGCAAATAACGCGTAAATTTAAATTAATAAGGGAGATTATCTCATGCGTAAAATTTTATTAACATCTGTTGGTGTTGCTGCTCTTGCAGTAAGCGCTAACGCTACTGACTTTACTCTTTCAGGTACTGCAAAGGTTAAAGTTGCTGATGATGGAAACACATCTGTAGACGTTTCTACAGCTATCGGTGTATCAAAGACTTTTGATAACGGTATGGTTTTGTCATTGTCAAATAACAACATGGGTAATGCTGGTGAACTTACTATTAAGTCAGATGCTATTAGTGTTACTTTTGGTGATATTGACCAAAATGAAAAAGCTCCAGGCTTAAATGGTAATGCAGCAGCTGCAGACATAACTGGCGATGGTGTTGGAAACGCTAGCGATAGTGATGGTGCAATTTCATTAGGTGCTACTGTTGCAGGTGTTAGCATTGGTGCTGCTATGAATAATGCTGGTGACACACTTTTTGGTGGTTCTTTCACAACTGATATGGGTGGAATGGCTGTAACAATTGGTGGTGATGTATATAGTGATAATACATCTTCATTAGACCAAACTGCTATGGGTGTTAAGGCAACATTGGGAGCACTAGTAGTAGTTGCTCATAGTGTTCAAAACGAAGCTGTTGCTGGTGTAGACAAAGATGTGACTTCATATTCAGCTGCTTACACAACTGGTGGACTCGTTATTGGTTTCCAAGGTAATGATGATGATGCTTCATCTTACTCAGCCACTTATACAATTGTACCAGGTATGCAATTTGAAATTGGTTCATTAGATAATGGAACAACTTCAACTTCATCAGCTGAACTACAAATGACGTTCTAATTTAATTGGTTAGACTTTAAAAAGCGGGGTCTTATTGCCCCGCTTTTTTATATTTGCGTTTCTTTGATTATAATTATAAATATTAATCTGAGTCATTTATAGATGCAGGTTTTTCAATGAGACGTTTTGTTTATTTTATTATAACATTATCCTTTATTTCGTGTTCAGGGGTTGAACTATCAAAACCCACGCCAGAAACTAAAAGAGAGTCAATATTTGGTGCCCCATTAAAATTTTCTACTGAAACAGGTTCATTTAGTACTGGAGATAATTCTCTTTCAGGTCTAACTAATTCAAAAAATAATTCTCAGCTTTCTTCTTTACCAATTAATGAATTGTTATGGAGATCTAGTTTAGACACATTGGAATTTATGTCCTTTGAAAAAATAGATCCCTTTGGTGGTATTATTGTTAGTGACTGGTTTATAAATAAATCTTCTAAAAATTTGAGAAATAAAATTTCTATATCTTTTTCAAGTTCTGAACTAAAAGCTACTTCCATTAAAGTAAGTGTTATTAGAGAAATATATGAAAATGAAAATTGGGTTTCTGATGGTTTTAGCGATGGGTTAGCTAGAAAGATTGAAGATTTAATTTTGTCAAGGGCTAGAGAAATAAGAAATAATAATTAAGATTGGGTTTGGTGAAACTTGTGGAGAATAAGTTAGAATTAGAAAAAAAATGGCAAAAAAAATGGGAAGAAAGTTCTTCTTTTTCTGCTTCCAATAAAGCTAACGAAACTAAACCAAAATATTATGTTTTAGAAATGTTTCCTTATCCTAGTGGAAACATACATATGGGTCACGTTAGAAATTATACCTTGGGAGATGTTGTAGCAAGATATAAGAAGGCCAAAGGTTACAATGTTCTTCATCCAATGGGTTGGGATTCATTTGGATTGCCAGCAGAAAATGCAGCTATAGAAAATAAAACTCATCCAGAAAAATGGACTAATCAAAATATTGATACTATGAGGAGCCAATTGAAGAGTATGGGCTTATCTTATGACTGGGATAGAGAAATTTCAACTTGCCAACCTGACTATTATAAATTTGAACAAAAAATGTTCATTGATTTCTATAATAACGGACTTGCCTACAAAAAAGAGAGTTGGGTAAATTGGGATCCTATTGAAAAAACAGTTCTTGCTAACGAACAAGTAATTGATGGCAAAGGATGGCGATCTAACGCAACGGTCGAAAAAAGATTGTTGAGTCAGTGGTTCCTAAAAATGACTGAATATGCAGACGATCTATTAGAAAATATAAATAATCTAGTTGGGTGGCCTGATCGTGTAAAAATTATGCAGAAGAATTGGATAGGAAAATCCTATGGAGCTAAAATAAAGTTTGATATAATTGGAGAGACTGAGAAAATAGAGGTTTTTACTACTAGACCAGACACTTTATTTGGAGCATCATTTATTGCATTGGCTCCATCACACCCTATTTCAATAAATCTCTCAAAAGAAAATAATGAAGTTAGAGAATTCATTGATGATTGTAATAAAAGCTCGACATCTGAAGCAGATATTGAAAAAGGTGATAAAAAGGTTTTAAAACAAAAATATTTGTTACTCATCCATTTAATAAAAGAATTAAAATACCCGTTTTTATTGCAAACTTTGTTTTAATGGAATACGGAACAGGAGCAATATTTGGTTGCCCCGCACATGATCAAAGAGACTTAGAATTTGCAAACAAATATAACCTCCCCGTATTACCAGTGGTCAAACCAAAAGATTTAGATGTAGAACACTTTAAAATTATAAAAAATGCCTATACTGATGAAGGAGTAATGATTAATTCTGAATTTTTAAATAATTTAAGTGTTGAGGATGCAAAAACTCTTTCTATTAAAAAATTAATAGAGTTAAAAAAAGGGACCTCTAGTATTACTTGGAGGCTTAGAGATTGGGGGGTATCAAGACAAAGATATTGGGGATGTCCAATACCAATAATTAATTGTAAAAGCTGTGGAGTAGTAACAGTTCCCTTAGAACAATTACCTGTAACACTTCCTAAAGATATAAATTTAGATGCTCCAGGTAACCCATTAGATGAACACCCAGATTGGAAGATAGTTAAATGTCCAAAATGTGAATCTATAGCTGAAAGAGAGACAGATACTTTTGATACTTTTTTTGAGTCATCTTGGTATTTTGTAAGATTTACCGACCCTGATAAAAATGTTCAGTTTAATAAAAATATAGCAGATTATTGGATGCCTGTTGACCAATACATTGGGGGAGTTGAGCATGCGGTTTTGCATCTACTTTATTCTAGATTTTTTACTAAAGCACTTAAAAAGTGTGGTTATCTATCTTGTGCAGAACCCTTTAAAGGATTAATTACTCAAGGTATGGTGTGTCATCAGACATATAGATCAAAAGATGGAAAATGGTTATTCCCTCAAGATGTTGAAAAAATTAAAGGTAAATATTACAGAAAAATTACTGGTGAAGAGGTTATACCTGGTAGAATAGAAAAAATGAGCAAATCTAAGAAAAATGTTGTTGATCCACTATCCATAGTTGAAAAATATGGTTCTGACACAGCTAGAGTTTTTATGGTCTCAGATTCACCTCCAAAAAGAGATATGGAATGGAGCATTTCAGGAGTTGAGGGATCGTTTAAATTTTTGAATAGGCTTATAAGGATAGTAAAGGAAACTAAAACTCCAAATAAAATAACTAATCTAGAAACTGTTAATAAAAATAATTTTCCACTTAAAAAGATTCATCAAACAATCAATGACGTTACAATAGGAATTGAAAAGTTTAGTTTTAATGTTTGTATTGCAAAATTATATGAATTAACTAATACTCTTTCTAGACTTGATGTTAAAGATACATTTGAATTAAATATACGATTTTTTGGTTTAAAAATTTTAGCACAATTGATCTCTCCGTTTGCTCCACACCATGCCGAAGAAATATGGAGTTTACTTGGGCAAAAAAAGTTGATCTGTGAAGTTAAGTGGCCAAAGGCTGACTCAACGTTTCTTGATTCTGAAAAAGTTATTGTTGGGGTACAAGTTAATGGAAAGCTTAGAGGTAAAATCAATTATAAAAGAAATATTTCTCTAGATAAAGTTGAAGAATTAGCGCTTTCATTAAATACAGTAAAAAATTATCTTGATGGAAGAAAACCTAAAAAAGTAATAGTTGTTCCTGAAAGGATCGTTAATATTGTTGTTTAAACTGTTTTTAATTGGACTGTTTTTGATTGGATGCACAAATTTTGATAAATCTGAAATAAGTAATCTAAAAAAACTTTCACAGATTGAAATTTTTACAAATGATGAATACATTTCGAACCTCATAAAGACAAAAGTTGAAAATTCTCTAAGTAAATATAATGTTAATAATTCATCTGAGAAAAACTACAAAGTTGAAGTAGGTATTAGTGAGAAAATTGAAGGTAGTATTCTTTCAAATTCTATTAGGAAGATAGAAATGACTACAGATTATAAAATTTTTGATACTTATAAAAATATAGTTATTTACGAAGACTCTTTTTCAAGATACTCACTTCTTGGACCTATTGATTCTCTTTTTTCTAGAGAGCAATCAGAAAGGAATGCTAGAAAAAGGTTAGGAATTTCAATTGCGAATGATATTATTATAAGATTAGTACAATGGGCAGAGTTTAGCTATTAGTAATGAAAATCAAAGATTCATTGATTGAAAACTTAGTTTTACAAAAAGATTCTAAATTTAATTTATATCTTTTTGGTGGAACTGATTACGGTTTGTCTAATAAAAGATATAAAACTTTAATTAATTCACTAGAAATTGATACAAATGATCCCTTTAGTTGCTCGAAATTAGAACAAGAAGATTTAGAAAAAAATCCTTTACGATTAATGGATGAGTCTTTAACACTTGGCATAAATATGAGTAGAAGACTAGTAATTGTAAAAATCTATGGTGAGAAACAGTCGTTAAATGTTCTAAATTCTATAAAGAATGTTTTAGTAAACTTCCCTATTAAAGATACTAAAATAGTTATCTTAGCTAAAAATCTTCTTTTATCATCTTCTTTAGCTAAGATAATAAGTGAAGATCCTAATTGTGCGTTAATTGTAAGCTATCAAAAAAACAATACTAATTATAAAGAAGAAATTAGGTTATTAATCTCAGAAAATAAAGTAAATATATCTAGTGAAGTTTTAGGTTTCCTTATTTCTAACTTAGGAGATGATCATTTAATTACATTAAACAAAATTGATAATATTTTATCATATATACATCCTAGAAAAGAAATAACCTACAGAGACGTTGAACTAATAATCAGTGATTCAAGATTGGTAGAGGTAGATAATCTTATTTTCAGTATTTTTACTGGCAATACGAATCACACAGTGAAAAATCTTGATTTTCTTTACTCTTCAGGGATTAATTCTATTCAAATATTAAAATCTTTAATAAAATGGGCAGTAAATATTAAAGTTGCAAATGATTTATATAAATCAGGGGAAAGCATTGATAATGCAATAAAAAGTACCACTCCTTACATATTTTGGAAAATTAGACCAAATTTTGAAAAAAGCTTAAAATTATGTAGAGATATAAATTTAGATAATATAATAGAGAGGCTTTTATCATTAGAAAAGAAAATGAAATCTGACACCAACAACGATATCACTCTTCTTTCTTATTCAGTCTTAGGAATAGCAAATTTGGTAAAGAATAGTGATTAAGTGCTTTATAATAAATCTGGAAAGAAGAAAAGATCGTCTGCAAAAAATATCAAGGCACCTTAAAAAAAATAAATTTAATTTTGTAAGATTTAATGCAGTTGATGCCGAGATTGAAAGTGACGCGAACTTAAATAGGAATATTTCACAAAATGGACCATTAGGGGAAATCTCAAAAGGTGATTTAGCGTGTTTTCAGTCACATTATTTATTATGGAAACATATATCAAATAATGAAAAAAAACCTGTTTTAATTCTAGAAGATGATACATATGTTTCCAATCTTGGTTTCAAAATTCTTTCAAATATAAATTGGATTCCTACTGATGCCAAGATAATTAAATGTGAAAAATTTGGTAATGAGAAACATAGGGTTCTTTTAAGTCCGGTAATAAATTCGTTTAACAATTTCAGTTTACATTTTTTATTATCTAAACATTCAGGTACAGGTGGTTATATTTTGACTCCCGAAGGAGCTAATTTTTTAGTAAAAAATAGTTTTGACGTAAATGTTTCTGTTGATCATTTTCTTTTTAATCCAAATAATTCAAATATTTTCAAAAAACTAAAACCGCTTCAAATTTATCCGGCTATATGTAAACAAACTGATTCTTCTTCAGATATACACCTGCACAGAAGAGAGTTTTCCTATAGAAGTTTTTTTGATTTTATAAGAGAAATTAAAAGGGGTTATTATGAAATAAGGTTATTGCCTAAGCAACTATTTCAGTTGGTATTTATGAGATGTTTGTTAAAAAAGATAATAATCTCTGAGTAATACGGTTTTCTTATTTTAAAGTTTTAAAAAAATTTCCAAGATCATCTTTATAATTTATCCATGAGTTTATTGAACTTTTGTATATTTTTTCTCTAACTTGTGCAGAACTAACTGTAAATACTCTTCTTTTATTTTCAAAGTATCTTAATACATTTTTATCCCATGTTAAGTTACAATAATCTAAAATATTTTTTGATTCATTCTCAAAATTATTTACCAAAACCTCATATTTACATTCATAAATATCTTTTTGAAAAATAGATTTCCAATGTTCCATAACATCTTGATATAAATTGTAAAATCCTACAATGTTGCTTGGATGGTAAGCATATGCACAAGCATCATTTGCAAAATAACTTTTGTAAATTGAAAAACACGTATCTTTTTTATCTCTAATAACATGAATAATTTTAGATTCTGGAAAAGCGGACTTGATTAAACCTATCCACTTAAAGTTTCCTGGCATTTTATCTGTTATAAACAATTTATCCTGGTTCAAGTACTCAGTTTTTTCATTATAATAATTATGAAAGTTTAAAATTTTTTCTTGATTTGGGTTAATAAGTATATCTGGCATTCTTAACCCTATAGAACCTCTATTTTTTAAAAGATAATCTTCAATAAAAGATAACTCGCCACCACCATATACTTCTAAATGTGAAGATAAAATTTGCTCTACTAAACTTGTTCCAGACCTCGGCATTCCCAAAATGAATATCTGTCTATTTTTTTCTTTAACTATTCGTATTTGGTTAATTTTTTTTTTGGTATAAACCTCGATTATGGAATTTACAATATATTTTTCTTTATCATAATCATAATTCAATCTGCTTTGCTGTTCTGAATTAGCATCTCTATAAAATTTAGCACTTTCGCTATATTCCTTTAGAAGTTCATAAGCGTTCCCCAATGCAAAATTGATGTTAATTCTCTGTTCTTTATTTAATTCAGTATTTAATATTAAATGCTCCATTTCCTTTATATGAATATCATCATTCGAATAATATTTTTTTGTTCTCGATAACAATCTGTGGTTTTCGCCATCTGTAGGGTTTGTTTTTTTTATATAATTAAAGTTTTCAATAGCCTTTTCTATCTTCCCAATAGTCATATAAAATATAGAAATTTCTTTTCTTATATTTAAATTTTTAGAATCAATTTTTATTGCTTCTTCAAGATATTTTTGGGCTTCATCCATTTCATTAAGTTCTAAAAATATTTTCCCCACTAAAAATAGTGATTTAGAGCTCTTTGATAATGCACTTGAATGGTGTTTAAAAAAATATTTTGCAGAAGCAAAGTTTTTCTGATTAATAAGATTTTCTAATTTTGATATGTTTGGATTATTGCTTAGTATTTTTTTTCTGATAAGTATTTTTTTTATCAAGGCATTTAGTTCTTTTATCTTATAATGTTGATTTATTAATTGATCTGCTAACCTTATTCCTTGTTCAACCTTATTATCTTTTAAAAGTTTTTTTATTTTAACCAATTGATTTTGTTCATTATAATTCATTTACCTAATTTTTCAATTTTTTTAATTAAGTTATTAAGCTGATTCAAATTATTGCAATAAATATTAATTTTAGCTTTCTCATTTTTTTTCTTAAATTCAATGTTAACCTTAAGGCCGAGTAAATTAGATAAGTTTTTGGAAACACTATCAAGATTAGGATCATTGATTTTAAGTTTATTATTTTTAATTGATTTTTTTGATAATAATTTTTCAAGATTACGTACACTTAGTTTTTCTTTAATTATCTTTAAAGCTAGCTCTAATGCATCCTCTCTTCCTATTAAAAGTCTTGCATGTCCTGGAGAAATTTCTTGGTTTTCAATAAAAGATATAATTTTTTGTGGAAGTTTTAAAAGTCTTAAAGAGTTTGTAATGTAAACACGTGATTTTCCTATAGTTTTAGAAACTTTATCTTGAGTATATTTATATTTATTTATAATTTCATTAAACCCTTTTGCTTCTTCAATTGCATTTAAATTCTTCCTTTGAACATTCTCAATTAACGAAATTATTGATGCATCTGTGGAGTTTATGTTTGTTATAATTATTGATGGTATTTCATGAATTTTTGCAATTTGGGCAGCTCTCCATCTTCTTTCTCCAGCGATTAAATAAAAGCCACTATCATCTTTTTTTTCAGAAGGTGTAACTAATACTGGATTTACAATACCTTTTGATATAATAGAGTTTGAGAGATCCTTTAGATCTTCATTATCAAACAACTTTCTCGCTTGCCATGGCCCAGGTTGTATTTTTTCTATTGGAATTTTTTTTATTTGTGAATCATTATTTAGTGTGAAATCCATATCGGATAAATTTTCAGCAAGTAATGATGTTAAACCTCTCCCTAAACCTGTTTTTCTTTCAACCATAAGCTTTTTCCTCTTGTAGAATTAATTCTGCAGAAAGTGATGCATATGCCTTTGATCCAAAACAGTTCGTGTCATATAACAATACTGGTAGACCATGAGATGGGGCTTCTGATATTCTAACGTTTCTCGGTATTACGGTTTTATAAACCTTATTTTCAAAATGTTTCCTAACATCATTTTCAACTAGCTTTGATA
>JBJLFF010000029.1:0-88508 GCA_045565515.1 Puniceispirillales bacterium (SeqCode) | reverse complement strand
CAATGTCTGCTTGGTGAGCTTTGACACAAACACTAAACCTATGCACATTATTATTATCTATGACAGGAATAACAATTGTATGGTCTGCAGCATGAGAACATCCGTGATATGGAGAATTGATTAAAAAAGCATCACCTCTTTTTTTGTTGGGATGAAATTTATCAATAGTATTGCACATTAAGTCTGGACCTGACAAAACGTGAACTGGTAGACTTTCATCTGCAGCTATAAAATTATTATCATAAGTTAAAATACAACAAGAAAAATCATGTGCTGTATTAAGTACGCCAGACCTACCTGTTCTCATAAGAGTATTTGCCATTTGCTGGCAAATACCTTGAAATTTACTACTAATAACAGCTAATTCAGCACCATTCATAATTTATTACCATCAAAAAAAATAACTACCAATAATAAGTTGAGTCTTCATTTATAGAAGATTCATTTTTTAATTTTATTTCAATTTCTAAGACATTGTTTTTATTAAGTTTTATTTTAGAGTATTTGTCTACTAAAACAGATGTGAAAGGAGTTTCTAGTACAGCAGGACCATTAAATGATTTCCCGTAAACGAGTTGTTCAAATTTTAAAATTTTTGTTTTTTGAAAACCAATATTTTTAAAAAAAACATCTCTATATTTTACATCCTTTTGATTAAAATTTCCATAATCAATTAACAAATTTGAATTTGTCATTTTACTATAGATTCTTGCATTCCATTGGATAATTTCTATTTCACTTTCATTATCAGTTACACCGAATAGATCAAGATACTTTTTTTGAAATTCTATTTTTATCTTTTTTGGATCTACTTTGTTATTACTTAGTTTCAAAGGGACTTCTATTTCCCAAACTTGATCAGTAAATTTTGCATCTATATAATAAAAGACATCAAATGAAATGTAGTTTTTACAATTAGTTTTTAAAAATTTTTGACAATTTTTTGATAAGGATTTGATTATTGTATTAACTTTTGAAATATTCAAATTACTTAATTTTGAAGGATATGTTATAGAATATTCATCTGAAAAATCTGCTATTATTCCCCCTGATGCCGATAAAACAGGTCCTAAATCTGGCATTAAAACTTTTTTACAACCTAAATTTCTAGCTAAATCAATTATATTAATTCCAGAAGCTCCTCCTCCAGAAATTATTACTGATTTGTTAGGATTAATACCTTGACGAATTGTTAAATTCTTTATTTCTTGAGACATATTTTGCGTAACAACATCTATAATTGATGAAGCAGAATTATTTTCGTCCATTTTTAATTTACTACTAATAGTTTTTATTGATTTAATTGATAATTCTTTTTTAAGTTTAATTCTTCCTCCAAGGAAATAATCATCATTCAATATACCATTTATAAGAGCTGCGTCTGTTAGTGTTGTATTACTTCCTCCCAAGCCATAACATGCAGGCCCTGGATTAGCACCAGCACTTCTTGGACCAACATGAAGCAAACCACCATTATCAATCCATGCTATACTTCCTCCCCCAGCTCCAATACTTCTAATATCAATAGATGAAAAACCTGTCATATGCCCTCGATACTTTTCACCAATCCATGTTTCTCTAGATCTTGGTATTTCATTATCTTTAATAAGACTAATATCAAATGTAGTACCACCCAAATCAGTAACTATAGCCTCATTAATTTTATATTTATTTAAATAAAAATTCCCAGCCACTGGGGCCATAGATGGACCAGAATTTAAAATATGTATTGGATACTCAGAAATAGTTTCAACGTTTTTAATACCACCCTGAGAAGTAACAATTGATAATTCCCCATTAAAACCGTTAACTTTTAGTTTATCAGTTAAATTTAACAAGTATTTTGTAATGATTGGTTTTAAAGATGCATTAATACAAGTAGATGATGCTCTTCGATATTCTCTCAGCGTTGGATTTACATTATGAGATAAAGAGTATGGAATATCAGGTAAAAATTTTCTTAGCATCTCACCAGCTATGATCTCATGAGAAGGGTTAATTGTTGACCATAAAAAGCAAATTGCAACTGCCTCAATGTTTAGTTTTTTTAGCTTTAAAATAGTTTTATATAAATGCTCTTCATCTATATTATTTGAAATGGTTCCATCATAATTAATTCTTTCTTTAATTTCAAAAGTAAGAGATCTTGGAACATATGGGTCAGGATATTCAACGGTAAAGTTAAATATCTCAACTCTACCTCCTTCCCTGAATAATAATGTATCAGGATGACCTTCTGTACATAAAAATGCAGTTTTTGCTGTTTTATTTGTTAAAATTGCATTTATGCCGTGTGTCGTTCCATGAATAATATTTTGAGTTTTCTTTAAAAACTTTATTAAAGATAAATTATTTGTTTTGGCAATTTCTTTAATGCCGTTTAATATTCCAATGGAAGGGTCTTTTGGAGTTGTCTGAACTTTAAAAACTGATAATTTTTTATTATCATTTTCTAAAACCAGATCAGTAAAAGTTCCTCCAGTATCAATTGAAATTTTCATATTTTAATAGTCTATTTAAAAAAATTACCCAGTAAATAATTAAATTTACTGGGTAAAATATTCATATATTTTATTGCATTACTCTTGTCCAAACTTTATCGATTAAAGATTGTGCATTTGCATTACAAGCCTTTCCAAATACAACAGGAACGCCTTCAGGCACTTGAATGTTAGTTGCATTTTTCATTTTATCAGAAAGATATTTTTGAGATTCTGGAATTGCATTAGCATAAGCAGCATTATTTGAAAGTATTGCCATATTTTCTGGATTCATTAAGAAATTCATAAATGCTTTTGCTTCTTTAACGTTTTTAGCTCCTTTTGGCATTACAAGACTATCAAACCATCCAACGACACCTTCTTTGGGATAAGCATATGTTAAATCATCCATATATTCCCATTTACCGATTTGGCTGTAACCATCCCAATGAGCGTGCATAATTACATCTTTACTTTTTAGTCTGTCGTTTATGCCTTCGGAAGAATAGACTTTTACACATTTCTTTTGTTCTAACATTAGATCTAAAACTGCTTGCATTTCATTTGGATCTTCAGAACAGAATTCAGAACCAAGGGCCAAATGCGCCATATTAATAACTTCTTCAGGCGATTTAAATACTGCTAAATTTCCACAAACTTCATCATTTGGCTTGAAAAATTCCATCATGGATGATCCATTACCAGAATAAGAACCTGATCTGTAAGCAAATCCAGCTGAGCCCATCTGATAGGGTGTAGAATAATCTTGGTTTGGATCAAAAGATGGATTTTGAAATTGTTTTGCAACAAATTTATAATTTGGCATATTTTTAATTCCGTCTACTTTCTCAAGCAAACCTTCTTTGATCATAATTTCAACAAAGTGCTGTGAAGGAACAGCTAAATCATAACCAGTTGAGCCGCCAGCTGCTTGTAATTTTGCTAATAAAGTCTCATTAGAATCATAAGTGTCTATAGTAACTTTAATACCTGTTTCTTTCTCAAATTTTGTTATTAGTTCATCTGGTGTATAATCAGACCAATTGTATAAATTTAATTTACCATCAGATAAAGCACTAAAGCTCCATAAAAATATTGATGATGAAATTATAAATTTTGACATCATTTTTATCATATAATCTCCTTTTTTTTTATTATTAACTTTATTATTTTAAGAAATGAATTGCAATTATATCATAATTAAAATAAAAAAAACTAATTTTATGTCTTAATGTATTAACTCAATAGTACAAAATAAAATATTAATCAAGAACTAAATTAACTAGGTTTTCTGTTTAATATCCAATATACAGAAACAATAAATATTGAAAATGCAAGTAACAAACTAGAAATTGCATTGACTTCAGGGGTTACACCCATTTTTACCATACTGTAAATGTATACAGGCAGGGTCGTAGAACCACCACCTGCGACCATTAATGTAATAATAAAATCATCAATAGAAATTACAAAGGCTAACATAAAACCTGACAGAATACCTGGCATTAATAAAGGTAACGTAATATATCTAAAAGTAGCTACTCTATCAGAATATAAATCACGACTAGCAATTTCTAAATTTGGATCCATAGTTTCAAGGGCTGCTTTTATAGGCATGTAAGCAAAAGGTATACAAAAAACAGTATGTGCAATAATTACATTAATTAAACCTAAGTTTATTCCCAAAGTGGCAAAAAAGATTAAAGTAGCAACAGCAGTAACAATTTCTGGCACCATGAGTGGTAAAGTTATTAACCCACTACTAAACTCTTTACTTTTGAAATTACCACCACGTACAATAACTATAGCTGATATTGTTGCTATAGCTGTAGCTATAGGTGCTGAGGCACTTGCAACTATTAGAGAGTTAAATGTTGCTTGAAGAATATCATCATTTGAAAAAACTTTTTCATACCACTTTAGAGAAAACCCTGTCCAAATCATTGCAAATTTACTTGAATTAAAACTGTAACAAACCAATACAAAAATTGGGACATAAAGAAATCCAAAAAAAATTGCTGTCCACCCACCAAAACCAGGGTAATGCCAAACATATCTGAACTTTTTTTTCTTAAGCATGGCTATTTAAATTTCTATGATTTTTATTAACTCTTGCGTTTACCATCAACACAATAACCACCAAAGACAATAAAACCATAGCAACGGCAGCACCGAAAGGCCAGTTTCTCGCAGTTGAAAATTGAAATTGTATGAGAGAGCCCAATAAAAGTTTTTTTCCTCCTCCAAGCAAATCGGGTGCAATAAACGCACCTAGACAAGGAACAAAAACTAAAATACACCCCCCTACTATTCCAGGCAAAGTAAGAGGAATAATAATTTTTCTCAAAATATTGATTTTTGAAGAATATAAATCGCTCGCAGCTTCTAGCAAGCTAACATCTAGTTTTTCAAGTGAAGAATAAATTGGCAAAACCATTAATGGAAGGTAAGAGTATACTAATCCTATTAAAATAGCTGAATTGGTGTACATTAAATTTAAAGATTCATCTTCAGTTATAAAACCAAATATATTGAATGAACTTTCTATAACTCCACCTTTACCTAAAATAATAATCCATGCAAAGGTTCTAACAAGTAAATTAGTCCAAAAAGGAATTGTTACTAAAAAAATTAGTATATTTTTGTAATTGTCAGGTTGTCTAGAAATATAATAAGCAGCTGGAAAACCTACAATCAAAGATATTAATGTTGCTAATATTGCCAGAGAAAAGGAACGTAAAATAATGATCACATATGCCGGGTTAAATTCCATTACGCCAAATAAGTTTGTTGTAAATAATATTTGTCTGTAACCACTCAAATCAAAATTGAAATAAACTCCTCCATAAACATTTGGCTCTAAAAAAGATACAACAGCCATAATTAGTAAAGGGCCAATCATAAAAAAACCAATTACAACCCATAATGGCAACAAACCATAGAATATATTTTTAGATTTATTTTCACCTTGAATGTTCATTAGGACATTATTTGTAAATAATTTTTATCAAATTCCAAATGCACTTTCTCTCCTTCTTTAAAGTCTCTAACTTTATCTATTGAGAGATTGACATTTATTTCTAAATTATTCGATTTTACTATAATCTGAGCAGCATTTCCTAAATAGGTGAATTTATAAATGAATGATTTGATATTTTTTTTATTTGTTTTAGTTATTTTTATTCTCTCAGGTCTGATGAAAATTCTTATTTTTTCTCCCTTAGAAATTTTTTTTGGAATTTGCATTTTCAATATATGACCCGTTTCTAATTTACATTTTCCAAATCTTCCATGTTCTTGACAAATAGCATTAAATAAATTTGCTTCTCCTATGAAATTTGCAACAAATTCATTTTTTGGATACTCATAAATCTCTATTGGTGTACCAATTTGTTGAACTTTTCCAAGATTTATGACTGCAATTCTATCTGACATTGTTAGAGCTTCTTCTTGGTCATGAGTTACAAAAACAAAAGTTATACCTGTTTCTCTTTGAAGGTTTTTGAGTTCTATACGCATCGCTTGTCTCAATTTTAGGTCAAGGGCGGAAAGAGGCTCATCTAGAAGTAATAACTTGGGTTCAGGGGCTAAAGCTCTTGCCAGAGCAACTCTTTGCTGTTGTCCACCTGATAATTGATTTGGTTTTCTATTACTAAAATCCTGCATTTGAACAAGTTTAAGAACTTCTTTTGTTCTTTTATCTACAAATGAGTTACTTTTATTTAGCCTTCTCAATCCGAATGCAATATTTTCAAAAACATTTAAATGTGGAAATAATGCATATTGTTGAAAAACTGTATTAACAGGTCTTTTATTTGGTGGTAAGCTTTCTATTTCGTCATTGAACAAAATAATATTACCTAGAGTTATATCCTCAAAGCCAGCAATTAATCTTAAAAGTGTTGTTTTTCCACATCCTGAAGGACCTAGTAAAGTAAAAAATTCATTGTCATATATATTTAAAATAGCATTATCTAAAGCCTTAATTGAATTTATCCCTTCACCATAAACTTTAGTTACGTTTTTTATTTCTATTGAGTTTATTTTATTAACCATATTACAAAATTTACATGTATTAAAAATTAGATTAAATACAATTTAGTCATAATAAATATTCGTTTTTATTATTTTTCAAGACAATTATAGGCGAATTAAAACTTTAATATCATTTACTTTATGATTTAAAAGTTTTTTATAATATTTTGGAACTTCATCTAATTTAATAGGATTAGATATTATTTTATTGATATCATTAGAAATGTTCTTAAGAACTATTTCTGATTTTTCTAATTCATCATCAAATGCTGCACAACCTTTCAGTGTAATCCCATTTTCAACAATTTTATACATTTCTATACTTGATAACTCATGAGATAAGCCAACTAATGAGACAGTGCCACCCTTTGAAATATTATTTAAAATATATGTAATAGCTTTTGCTGAATTTGTTGCGTCTAAACAATAATTAGGTTTATTTTCATCAATTAAAGAATTCTCATTAAATACAGTAAAATTTAAATCCTTAGAAACTCTATTTAATCTTTTATGATTAGTGTCAAAAACTTTGATATTTTTTACTCCAATAGCTCTTAAATATAATGCTGAAAGAACGCCAATAGGACCTAAACCAACAATAAGAACATTATTATGTTCAGATTTCTTAAAAGACGAAACAGCATGCATGGAAACTGCCAAAGGTTCAAGTAATGCTGCATGCTTTAAATCAAGAGACTTAGATACTTTAATTAATTGCTCTTCCTTCTGAATAGAAAATTTAGCAAAACCACCATCATTTAATTCGCCTACAAAACCTAGGTTCTGACATAAATGAAACTTTTTTTTATTACAATAGAAACATTCCCCACAAATAACTCGACTATCTGCAACAACATGATCGTCTAAATTTAGTTTGATAACATCTTTTCCAACTTTTATAACTTTTCCTGAAAATTCATGGCCTGGAGTAGATGGTGATCTTGAAATCCAAGCACCAGTTTTAAAATTGTGTAAATCTGACCCACAAATGCCCGCATAACAAATTTCAATTAGAACCTCATCAGGGTTTAAATCATTTTTAAATTCAATTTCCTCTATCCTGATATCATTTTTTTTATATAGTCTTACAGCTTTCATTTTATTTTTTCATAGCATCTATTCTTAAGCTTGAGACTGCGTTTGCATGAGCATCAAATCCCTCATATTTTGCAAATTTATTTGCATATGGTGAAAGTGTTTCATAACCATTTTTATCAATTTTTCCTATTGAAGTAGACTTCAAAAAATCATGGACACCAAGGGGAGACTTAGTTCTTGACCAAGCATTTGTTGGAATTACGTTATTAGGGCCCAGTGCAAAATTAGCTATACTCATAGGAGCATAGTCTCCCAACATTATTTCACCAGCATTTTTAATTTTACTAAGATACTTATCAGGATCACTAGAATGAATTTGCAAATGCTCAGGTGCATATAAATTGATAAAATCTGTGGCTTGATCTAAATTATCAACAACAATTATGCCTCCCCTTGGTCCACAAAGAACTGTAGTGGCATAATCAACTCTTTCCTCAGACATTTTTTCTAAACAATGTGGTATAAAAGAAACAGCATCCTTAGCAACATCCTCAGAATTAGTTATTAAATAAGCAGAACTATCAGGACCATGTTCAGCTTCTATGAGTAAATCTAGTCCAGCTAATTTTCCATTAGCAGTGTTGTCAGCAAAGACTATTGCTTCACTTGGACCTGCAGGTGTTCCAGTATCGAAAAGATTTGATAGTTTATTTTTTGCTGAAGCAACCCAAGGACTTCCAGGACCAACTATTTTCATACATTTGGGTATGCTTTCAGTTCCAAAAGCTGCTGCGGCAACCGCTTGAGCACCTCCAATTTTATAGACATTCTCCACACCTGCAATTGCAGCAGCAACTAATGTTGCGCTATCAATTGAACCATCGACTTCAGGAGGAGTAAAATATAATTGGTTTTTTTACACCAGCAACAACTGCAGGTATGGAGGTCATCATTGCTACGCTTGGAAATGACCCCTTCCCTCTAGGAACATATAAAGCAACAGTTTCTATGGGTTCAATTTTTTCACCTGCATAAACACCTGAATGCATCTCTATCATCCATTCTTTTTTTGGCATTTGCTTTTCATGAAACTTCTTTACGTTTTCAGAGCAAAATTTAAGAGTTTCTTTAAAATCTGGTTCTAAAAAATCAAATGCTTCAGAAAACTCTTTATCTGAAACTTTAAATGTTTTAAGGCCAAGCTCCACTTTATCTAGTGATAAAGAATATTCCTCAAGAGCTTTATCTTTATTTTTTCTTACATTTTTTATAATGACATCAACAACATCATTATATTCAGATAAGTCACTTTCAGCTCTTTTACAAAGATTTTCTATATCCTCTGATTTTAGAGCTGTATATTTATGAACATTAATATTTTTCATTCATGATCCTTACAATTTATGTCATATGCTTGAAATAAAACCACCATCTATATATATAATTTGCCCTGTTATATAAGAAGATGCGTTACTAGCTAATAATATAGCAACTCCATGAAGATCTTCCATATTACCAAACCTTTTCATAGGAATCTTTGCTAACATATTTTTTTGCCAATTATCATCTTTATAGAAAACTTCAGTTAATTCTGTCCTAAAATACCCAGGAGCAATTGCATTTACTCTTATATTATCTGAAGCCCACTCAGAACTTAATGCTTTAGTCATTCCTAATATACCAGATTTAGATGAAGTGTAAGCAACTGCAGTTGGTATACCAATAGATGAACTTAAAGATCCAAGATTAATTATACTCCCAGACTTATTCTTTTTTTTTAATTGAGAAGCAAAACACTGACTACTGAAGAAAGCCCCTTTTAAATTTGTATCTAATATTTTGTCCCATAATTTTTCATCAACTTTTTCAGAAGACCTTACTTCTTCAGTACCAGCATTATTTATAAGAATATCAGGATATAATTTTAATTCATTTAGTTTTGAATAAAAATTTTTAATATCTTTAATTTTAGATACGTCCAAACAAAAGTAATCACATTTTCTTCCAATTTCTCTAATTTGAGATTGAACTTTTCTTAATTCCTCTTCAGATCGTGATGTTAAGATAATATCACTTCCTGATTGAGCTAAAGCCAATGACAAACTTTTACCTATACCTCTCCCAGAACCTGTAATCAAAGCTAATTTATTTTTTAAACTGAAAAAACTATTCATTAGTCAAAAAATTAAATTTCATCCAAACAATCTTCATTTTTGGAAACCTCTTTTATAATTTTCGTATCATTTTTTATATAAATGCATATTAGATTATTATTTTCAAAATAGGAGGTGCTTAATTTTATTTTGCCTTCATAACTAGTAATATTACTATTTATATCAATAAATCTTGCACCAACTTTATTATTATCTAAATTGCTATATGAACAGGATGATAAAATACTGGTAAAAATGATTAACATTAAAAATTTTAATAGCCTAAGCTTTGTTTTTAAAATTGTAAATTTCATAAAAAACAAAAAAGAAGTTACGTTAAAATTATTTAACAGAATGTTACAAATAATAATTTTGTCAATTGTTTCTAGTTATTCAAATATATCCTTAGCAAATGATCTTAATGGCTTTAATCGTTTAATTTTTAAATTTAATGATTTAATGAGTACTGATAAAGAAAAACAGAATACTGATAGTGTTAAATTAATCGGAATATCAACACTTAAAAATTCATTAATTTTATTAGAAGTTAACGGATCTGTATTTGAAATTAATATAAATGAAGAAAAAAAAGGCTATAAATTAGTTGAAGTAGATGGTTCAAATGCAATTATTGAAAAAAATAATAAGCAATATACTCTCAAATTAGGAAATTCACCAATATTAATAAATGTTGTTACAGCTGTTTTTAAATCAAATCTTAAACCTAAAGATAATTTTAATAATTTTGAAAATGATGCGATAATTTTAAATGAAAATGAGAGTTATCAAAATGCATTAATTGAAAAAATTTCTAAAGTAGAATTTAGTAATTTTGAGAAAAAAATAGTTGATGAATTAGTTAAAGATATTGGAAGATCAACAACTGGTAGGTTAGGTGTAAAAATACCCTCATTTATTGTTGGGCAAAATGTTAGTCAGTTTGGCCTTAGAGAAAATGATGTGATACTTACAATAAATAATATTCCAATTGGCAATGTTAATGATATATATAATTTATACAAAGATGAAACAATAGAAACTTATTTTGTAGAAATTAAAAGAATGGATAAATTAATAATGCTAGAATGGTTCAAATAATTGAAAAGTTTATTTGCTAAATTTTTGATATTATTATCAGTAATATTATTTAACGCAACTAATGCATTATCTGAAATTGCCTTTAGTTTTGATAAAGTTAATTTAGTATCTGTGATGAATGTCCTTTCAGTTGAAATAAAAAGAAACATTACAATTGAAGATGGAATTGATGAAAAAATTTCATTGATAATAAACCACCCTATTGATAGAGAAAAAATAATATCTTCTCTTCAAAATTCACTAAAGCTTAAAGATATTATTTTGTTTGAAAAAGAGAATGGTGATTTACTCATAAAGAAAAATCAAAATGTAATAATAGATGCTCCTCTATCAAAAAAAGGTCTTTCTGGATTCCAAATATTTATAGTTAATTTAAAAAATATTGATCCTAATTCCATGGTCCCATTCTTAAGTCAATTTTTTCCTGAAACCAATAAGATAAAACCTTCACCAAATGGAAAAAGCCTCACTTTTATTGGCAATAAAAGTGATTACCAAAGATTAATAAGTTTAGTTAAAAAATTTGATACTAAACCTAACCAAAAGGGATTACAAATCAATTTAAAAAATACAAAATCAGAAGAAATTTTTGCTATTATAAAATCGTTAATTGATGGTGGAAATTGGTTAATTAATCCTAACAATGAAGTTTCAATTGTTAATATAAAAAAATTAAACGCTGTATATGTTACAGCCCCACAAAACTCTATTAATCAACTTAAAAAGTTTATTGAGGACTTAGATAAAGTTGATACTGCTTTGGATTTAGAAGACAAAATCACAATAGTTGAAGAAAAAACAACTACCATTTCAAATTCAAATCTTAAAAATGAACATGGTTTTGATGTTATTTCGCTTAAACACTCTGATGCAAACGAAATTCAAAATACAATAATTGATATTACTAATTTAGATGTAAATATTGAAGATAACATATCGAGATCATCAAACAGTTTTTCAATTAAATCTTATGTACCAGGGAATAAGATAATAATTTCAGGGAATACACTATTTAGAAATAAAATAATTAGTCTCATTCAAGACTTAGATAAACCAATCAAGCAAGTTTTTGTAGAAGCTATAGTTGCTGAATTATCTTCCTCTAAAGCAAAAGAGCTTGGACTACAGTTTTCTGGATCATCAGGCAAAGCTGGTTTATCAATTTTAAATAACAACAGTTTAGGCGCAAATATTTCCTCTCAGACAACAAGTTTTATATCTGATGGAATTGGTATAACATTAGGGCCTGGAGCAAAAAAAATTACCAGTATTGGTGCATTAATTAATATAATTGAAAATGATGGTAATTCAGAAATTTTAGCAACACCTACTCTTTTAGCTATGAATAATCGTGAAGCACAAATTCTTGTTGGAAGTAATATACCCATTATTACTGGTAAATTCACTTCAAACTCTTCAGATAGTGCTAATTCTCCATTTCAAACAATTACAAGACAAGACGTAGGGATTATTTTTAAAATAAAACCGATTATTGGATCCGATGGATTAATTACAATCAATGTTTTACAAGAAGTTTCTGAACTGGATACCTCTTCTGCATTAGCAGCTGATGTTGTAACAACAAAAAGAGCAATTGAAACTTCGGCTGTTGTGAGAACTGGTAAAACTTTAGCAATAGGTGGGCTTATCAATGAATCAACTCAATATTTAGGTGCAAAATTACCAATTTTAGGTGATTTGCCAGGATTTAAAGAAATTTTCAATCAAAGAAGAGTAAGTACATCCAAAAGAAACTTAGTTATTTTTCTTAAACCATCAATAGTTACCAATAATGAGGTAAGTAAAATAACATTTGAAAAATATATGAGATTAAAAAATGATCTAGATAAATCTCGTTCTAAAAATTATTTTAATATTGATTACCCCCCTCTTCCATTAATCGAAGGTTTATAAAGTTTAAAATGATAACTTTGCAAAAAGCAATGAGATTAGGTATAGCGCCAGAAATTTTAGATGATAATGAACATACTCAAAAAATTTATATTAGAAAAGACTGTAGTCCAGAAACAATTTCTGATGTTAGAAGACTTTATGGTGATATTGAAATTTCTAAACCTTTATCAAATGATGAATTTGATCAAGTAGTTCAAAGAATTTTTAAAAAAAACACGCTTGTTAACAAAGACGAAATACTATCTCTAGAAAAAATTATTCCAATTAGTGAAGCTAAAGAGACTTTGCTATCTAAAACCTCGATAGAAAGTAATGATGATGACGCGCCTGCTATTCAATTACTTAATTCTGTTATAGCTCAAGCGTTAGCTAAAAATGCATCAGATATTCATTTTGAGCCAAATGATGAAACTTTAGATATTAAAATGAGAATAGATGGAAATATTGTAAATCTTTTATCTCTTCAATTAGACATTGCACCTCGCATTATTTCTAGAATTAAAATACTTGGAAAAATAAATATTTCCGAAAGAAGACTACCTCAGGATGGAAGAGTCTCATTCACAATGGGCAATCAAGTAATTGATGTAAGAATTTCAACACTTCCAACAGGTTCAGGAGAGAGGTTGGTTTTGCGACTACTAGGAAAGCAAAACCAAATAATAGAACTACAGAAATTAAATATGCCCCATGAAATTTTTAAATCATTTCAGAAAGATATTAATAAACCTTATGGCTTAATTTTGGTTACAGGTCCAACTGGATCAGGAAAAACAACTACTTTATATTCTGCCATTAATGATATTTCTAATTTAGGTTTAAATATAATGACCATTGAGGACCCTATTGAAATTCGCTTTCCAGGGATATCACAAACTCAAGTTAATTCAAAATTAGGTCTTAGCTTTGCTGAAGGATTAAAAGCTATTTTAAGGCAAGACCCTGATGTTATTATGATTGGCGAAATCAGAGACAAAGAAACTGCTTCAGTAGCATTAAGAGCAAGTATGACTGGGCATTTAGTTCTTTCAACACTTCATACAAACACCTCTTTAGGAGCAATTGGAAGACTAAAAGATTTAGGCATTGATCCATATTTAATAAGCTCATCACTAAATAGTATCATTGCTCAAAGATTACTCAGAAAATATTGTATTAATTGCAAAGATATCTCAATTAAGTCCGGATCTCAAACTTCACATAAAATTATCAAATTTCCCGGCTGTTCAAATTGTGATCAAACAGGCTTTCAAGGTAGGATTCCTATTTTTGATTATTTAAAAATAGATAATAAACTAAGGTCCAAGATTTCAAATGACGAATTTTTGAATATCGACCTTGATTCCAAAAAAAATTTACTAGAAATTGAAGCTGAAAAATTAGTTGCAGGTAATATTATTCCAAAATTTGAAGCTGTAAGAATGTCTTTAAGTTCAGATTAAAAATGAAAAATTTTTCTTATATTGGAATTAATAGTCAAGGCAAATCTATTAATGGAAATTTATTATCAAAAAATAAGAAAGAAGCTCTTTTTATCTTAAATAAAAAAGGAATTATAGTTGAGAAATTATTTTCCAAAAGTAATTATTTAACAAAGTTCAATATATTTTCCGATGGTTTTGAGGTTTTTGTCAAAAGTTTGCATAATTTAATTTCAACTGGAATACCACTCACTGATGCTTTAAATTTTATTTCATCTGGTCAAGCTGGTAGTTCAATCCAAGACGCTGGAGTGATTATATTTGAAAACGTTAAAAATGGAATTGCTTTACATAAATCTATAAGAGATTATTTTCCAAATGCGTCAAATTTTCATTTATCTTTAATCTCTTCTGGTGAAAAATCTGGTAACATCGAAGAAGCCCTCTATTCTGTTTCTCATTTAATTGATGAAGATAAAACTAAAAAATCCGAGTTAATTTCATCATTAACATACCCTCTTATACTTCTCATCACTATGTTTGCATTAATTTTTTTTATTTTAGAATATGCATTGCCAAAAATGCTTGGTGTTATGGACTTAAATAATCAAATGCCCATTGCAACCTCTATTTTAATAATTTCAGGTGAAATATTACCCTCAATAATAGTTGGATGTTTTTACATAGTTTTGATTTTTTCCATATTAATAGTTTTAAGAAATAGACTACTTTTTTTACAAAATTTTTTAGATATCTTTTTTATTAAAATACCACTTGTAAAAAATTTAATTTTTATTTTATCTAGACGAACAATACTACAAGTATATTCGATTGGTTTAAATGGTGGTTTGACAATTCAAGAAACAACTTCACTTGTTATTGAGAGTATTTCAAATAATAAAATCAAAAAAAGTTTAATTTTATTAAAAGAAAATATTGAAAGTGGAGAGAGATTTAGTCATGCTATCGAAAAGACTAATATTTTAAACTCATATCAAATTGCTTCTATAAAAATAGGTGATGAAACTGACAATCTTAAAGAAAACTTTCATTTACTTAAAAATCAATTTGAAGCTAAAATCTCATTTTACTTAAGAACAATTTCTAAAATAATAGAGCCCACAATACTTATAATTTTTGGTATCATTATTTTAATACTTGCCTTAGGAATAATTCTACCTGTATTAGAATCTACCAACATGGTAATGTAATAATATGACTAGAAATCATGAAAATAAAAAAAATAAAAAGGGACAACTTACCGGCTTCTCTCTTTTAGAATTACTAGTTGTTTTAGCAATTATTGGCATTATTTTAAGTTTTATTGTTCCCAACGTAATCAACAGACCAAATGATGCGAGGAAAGCAAAAATAATAAATGATATAAAAGTTATAGAAACTGCTCTTGATCTCTATAAACTTGATAATGGAAAATATCCAAACGAAAAAAATGGTCTGGAAGTTTTAACTGATATAGACAAAAAATATATTAATGGAGTGCCTAATGATCCTTGGGGCAATAAATATAGATATAGAAATCCAGGAAAATTTAGTTTAATAGATATTTGGACATTTGGCGCAGACAATATAGAGGGTGGTGAAAATGAAAACGCTGATATCGGTAATTGGTCAGCTAAAGATTTCTAAATTAAAACCACAATCAGGTTTTTCCTTATTTGAAATAGTCGTTGTAATTTCTTTAATATCAGTTTTGTCTTACTTTATTTCTCTTTCGCCATTTTTTATAAATAAAGAAAAAAATGTTAAGTCTTTAGACGAAAAAATTAAATTAATTGAAAAAGAACTAGCTTATTATCAACGCTATGCTTTATCAATTAATTCATTTATCAAGTTAGATACTAACAATCAGTTTAATAGCAACAAAGTCAAAAAGTTAAACAAAAATGCGCTTAAGGATTGTAATAGTGCAGATGAAAAGATTGATTATATTTATATATACCCTTCAGCAAGGACAACTGAAATTTTGATCAATTGCATTATCATGAATTCAAATTATTTACTACATATTGATAATCAAGGAAATGTTAAAATAAATGAATAAAGATAAACACAATGGCTTTACTATCATTGAAGTTATAGTTTCAATAACATTCTTTTCTATAATCGCTAGTTCTATTTATCTAATGTCTTCATTTTTAATCTCATCAGATAAGGTAGTTACCGAAGAGTATATTTCAGAAATTTTTTATAGATCATATATGGAAAAATTTAAAATAACAAAATTTTCTACTAATAATTTTAATGACAATGTTTATTCATTTGATGGGAAAAAAAATTTTAATATTATAATCAAAAAGACACCTAATCCAAATATATTTTCAATAAATCTCATACCTAAAAATCAAATGAGTAAAACTTTAGTTACATATAGGCGAAAATTTTGATTTTAAAAACACTGAAAGGCTTTACTTTAATTGAAATAATTGTTGCCATAAGTATTTCTTCGGTAGTTATAAGCAGTTTGTTTTTTTTACTTTCAAATATAAATATTCTGACTAACTTTACCAAAAATAAAAGTAATAATAATATTGAAATTGTATACTTTTATAATCTTATTAAAAATGACCTATCTAACGCTGTACCAGGCATAATTAACAATGAACAAAGTATATTTTTAAAAAACCAAAATGAGTTAATCGTAAACTCAATGGTATTAAATAACAAAAATCCTAATTTAATGAATTTAATAAAAATTAAATGGCATATTCAAAATGGAAAAATTTATAGAACACAATTAAGTTTTGGTGAAAATAGAAAAGGAAAAAGAAAATTAATAATTGAACTTGACGAAGAAATTAATTTTAAAGTGGAAAAAATAAATAAATTAAGGTTTTTTTCAAATAATATGAAATTATCACCATCAGCAATATCTATTTATATTGGAAAAAAAAATCCAAAAATAATGACTTTTCAAATTGGAAATAGCCTATGACTTTTAAAAAAAATGAAGGGTATGTTTTTCCTACTGTAGTGGTAGTACTAACTTTGATTGTAACTTTATTAACTTTTTCAGTTTCGTTACAAAAAACAAATATTGAATTAATTCAAAACTACAAAAATAAAAATATAGTTGAAGAAGAAATTCACGCCATTGAACTTGTAATTTTAGATTATTTAAATAGCCTTTTCATATCATCAAAAGATTTGTCATTAAGTTCTGACTTTGTAAAAGAATATCAAACTCCGAGTAATGGAAATGTAAAAGTAAAACTAAAAATAAATGATAACTGTTTTAATATAAACTCTTTAGTATACAAAAGTTCTAATAATGAATTGGTGGTAAGTGATCTTGAATACAAAAGAGCGAAAATTATTTTTCAGAATAATAATATTAATATTCAAATTTTAAATAACATTGTAGATTGGTTAGACGAAAATAATATTAACCTTAAAAAAGAAGATGAACATAATGTATACATTGAAAATAATATAAATTGGAGACCTAGAAATAATTTGGCTGTCACTAACGAAGAGATTTTAATGATACCTGGAGTACAAAATTATAATGATCAACTTAAAAACATTTTATGTGCCAATATTTTTTCATCGAAAATAAATATTAAAAATCTTTCTGAACAAAAATTATCTATATTTATACCTTTTCTTAGTATAGATAATTCTAAAAGTTTACTTTCTATAATTCAAAAAGATATTTGGACAAATAGTGATCAAGATAAAAAAACTGTAAATAATATTCAAAATTTAAAAAAAGAAATAGAATATGTATTAGGAAGAGGGCTTACCTCATCAGAAGAAAAATTTCTAAAAAATATAAGTTTTAATTCTAAATCTGTTAATGCAACAATAATCCATAAAGATTTACATGAAAAACAATATTTCTCTTTTTCAAAATTCGAAGTTGATCAAGATGATAAAGTTAAAATTATTTATCGCTATGGGCCTTTTCTAAAAACATAATTTAATAAAAATGAAAAACATAACACATTTATTGAGAGTAAAAAAAAATAAACCTATTTATGAATTATATGAGGTTAAGGATAATAAAGTTTTTTTTCTTCAAGAATCTAATGATCTATTACATATTGATCAAAACAACCTTTTTATAAGAATTGTCTTGTCTACTAGCCTTTGTATAGAAGGTGAAAGACCTTTTGAAGAAAAAGGAAAACAATTTAAGGTTTTTGATAAGCAATTTTATTTCAATCACCAAATTATTTCTAATGAAAAAGATTTAGTATTTAGCAAACCAAAAGTATTTAAGAGTAAGCTAAGACAATTATGGATAAATAAAGATGAGTATAATAAATTAGTAGAGCCTATCATAAAAAAATATAATAAAAAATTAGAAGCAATAATTTCTGAAAAATCATCCTTTATAATTAATCAAGATCAAGTAATTAAATTACTCGATGGAAAAAACTTAAGTCTCTTAAGATTAAATGAAAGAGGTTTTAATGAAATCTCAATAGGCCAAAATGTTCAAAATATTAATAACAGATGTTTACATGGTCTATTACTAGACATTGAAACTAGAGATTCTCCAAATCTAAAAACTGAGAAGCTAAAAATAAAGTTCTTAGCTCACATCACATTACTTCTATTTTTTTTAATAATTAATATTTTTATTATTTATTTGAATAACAATCCTATTTATAGCCTAAAAATAAACTATTTTTTAACAGAAATGAACATTAAAAAAGTTAAAAATCCTGATGAAATTATAGAATTAGGAAATATATTAAAACTCAATTTAAAAAAAAATCCACCACAAGAATTTATTTTTTTTAATGACTTTACAAATTTACTTCCAGATGAAATTTTATCTAATTTAATTGAAGCCGAATTCTCCAAAAATAAGACTATAAAATTAAAGTTTGCTTCAAATACAATGACAGACATTCTGTTTTTTATAAATAACAATAAAGATTTAAATTTAAAAATTGAAGATTTTGAAAGTTATATACTCTTAATCAAGGAACTTAAATAAATGCATAATATTGTTAACATCTTAAGATCAAAGATGAATATTTATATTTTTATGTCAATTATTTTTATTGGATTAATTATTACTTTTACAAACCTAAGTATTACCTTTGGTTTGTCATTATCCTCAAAAAATCAAAGTGCTATTATAGCTAAAGACAATCTTAGTAAATTTCCAGAAGGACTTTTATTAATATCATCAAAAAATCAAAGTGAATTTACATTTGATGATACCTTAAAAATTAAAGGATGGTTAGATAAAGGAGGAAAATCAGAATCTGAAATAAATTTTTATGAGAATGATAAAGCGACAATTAACTTAAATTATATGAATAACTTTGATCTTGCTAAATATCTCAATAAATTATTCTTAATACCTAATGTAGAAATAAAAAGTTTAATAATTTTTAATAACAAAAAACAAATAAAGATAAATTTATTGTTCAATTAGAGAAGTTCTAAATAATTTGTAAAAAATTATAAATATGCTATGACTAAAGTCTACATATATAATATACAACTTATTTATTTAGGAACTTTAAATGAAAAAATATAAAGATTTTATTTGTGTTATTTTCGCATTATTACTAGTTGCTTCTGTTTCAGGATGCGGAGGAGATAGTTCTGCTTCTGGTGGAGTAAATTTAAAAGGGAAAAAAATTGGGTACGTACCACCTTCTTAAAAAAAGTAGGAACTTTAATTACTATTTAATAATTTATAATTTTTGGAGAAAAAATAATGTCAATTAAACATTTAATTTGTATTAGCGTTTGTTTTATATTTGCATTTAACACAGCTTATTCACAATATAATGCTGCTAGCACTGATTATTCTATAGCCAAAACTGAAACTTGGACTCAGGATAATGCTGCTGATAGTCTTAAAATGATTAATGCTTTTGTGTGTATAGCTGGTCATTCAGGTGGAAATAACAGGCCAAATGGTACATGGAGAGCTCTTATTGATGAGCTAAAATGTGGTTTGAAACAAGCTGATGATGATGCAACAGGCGCCTTATCTTTAGCAGATGTTACAGTGACATCAACTAGAGCATCAGATACTTCTGATCAAGAGATGACAGCTTACTTTTCATCGACTAGCGGAAGTAACTACATAACCGACATGACAATGAATGTTAGTAGTGACAGCGCATTTGGATTGACTATGGATTTTAGGTGGTATGAATCACCTGATAATACTACAACTGTAAACCAGTCAACAATGTCAAATGGGTTTTCAGATATTTCAGTAGCAGATAATAACTCAGATGGTAATATGGATACAATTATTCTTCATACTGAATATTCACCAGCTGGCGGTGGAGACCCATTATTTAGAAGCGGAGCATTTGCAGTCACTTATGGCCCTGATAACAATGTTACTGCTTATGTTGGTAGCAACATGGATAATGAAGATGGTAATAAAGTTTATTATAAAGGTATTACCTCTGAAACTGAATATAAAAGAGAAAAATATAATGCTTCTGAAGTTTTACAAGTCACTAGATGCTATGATAGAACTAAAGAATGGAAAAATGTCTATGATTATGGATTATACGATAACGTTACTGGTACTGAAATAGATATTTCTGGATCTTTTGGTTTCAATTACTCAAGTGGAACAAAAAGAGGATACATGGGGCATTGGGGTGCTTGGTTAGAAGGTGGTGATGCTGATTATCCATCTGGAACATCTTCTGTTGCTATGGTTCATGAAGACACTGATGATAACTTAACCCTTCATTCTGCACCTGGCAGACTTACAAAATTGACTAAATCAACCATTACTTTTGCTGATGGTGAGCAGTTTAGAGTTTGGAAGGGCAATGGAGAACAGGACGTATTCTTTAGAACTGGATGTGGTTCAAGTAATTTTAGCACAGCAACAGGATCGTGCTCTGAGTTTACATATCCCGCACAGCATTGGCGCGGTGCTGGTGCAGTAATCCAAAAGGGTGACTATATGCACTCAGAAATGGCTAGAGCATCGATTGTTGTTCAAAGTACTACTCAGGGATTAATGTTCAAAAGAACATCAATTATCCCTTCAACAACCTCACCTAATATTGCCAATGATCTAGCACTTACTTGTGTTGGTTGGTGCCCTAAGGGTAAGCCGACACAAGCCAATAGAGAGAATTTTCAGTATGATGGATATTGTGAAGCACCTTTTAGCTCAGGTAAAGATGGACCGTCATCTAGTGGCTGTACTTACACATTTAAGAAATTGTCAGATGGCACTTCTCCAATGACTATGTATAAGGGTTCAGATCCAGTTGTTGTTTATAAAAACGACTTGTCAGCTCCAATGACAGTAGCTGATGCTACTCAAGGTAGAAATTACCATATAGGTGGAGGTAGATATATTTTTACTTCTGATATTGGAGGAACATGTGCTGCTGCTAATGATCCATCAGCTACAAATAATATTTGGAATTGTACAAATGGCGTATTTCAATATGAAACTGGAATTGAAAGATGGAATAAAATGTACTACGCAAAATATGACAATGGATCAGTTGTAACAATTGAACAGCCTATATCCCTTTCATATACATTTGCAACAGCTGATGATTTAAATACTGATTTTACTAATGCTTCTCCATTTGAGTTTACTTGGAAGAAGGATAAATATGATACTGGCGGCTATGATAACATAACGGGTACAACAACCTATCCTGCTGCTTTTAATGGAAAAAGTTTCTTTGTGCAATATGAAGGCAAGGGACAACTCCATGGTTTTCCAGAGAAGAGATCTGAAAACAGCTGGTTAAGACTTATTAATCCTAAAGACGGAACTCAGATGGTTAATGCTGATAATTCATCGCAAGGATATGTTGTTAAAGGGCTTGGCATTGGAAAAATGTTTAGTGAAAAATCAGGTGGATGTGGCTCATTAACAGTTCCAGCTGCATTTACTTTTTTAAATATACCAGAAGAAAAAGATCGTTCTTCATCAACGGCAGTTTGGGGCGGCAGACCATCTGTAGCTACAATATCTGTCAACCATGGTGTAGAAGTTGAATAAACATACCAACTAAATAATTTTTAAAGGCCCAGATTACGATTTGGGCTTTTTTTTTTAAAAATGAAATAAATAAGAAATTGAAGTCACACAGAAAAAAGAACCAATAGGTATTTTTTTAGTAAAGTTATTATCTAAGATTACAATATAAATTGTTGCAATGATACAAGATTGAAAAAAGATAAGAATTATGTCACTATATCCAAACCATAAACCAAGAGCACCTAAAAGCCATTTATCCCCCGAGCCAAAGCCCTCCTCTCCTCTAATAAATTTATATACATATGAAATGGTAAAAATTATTGCCCAACCTAATAAAAATCCTAAAATCATTTCCATTAGGAGATATAAACCGAAATTAAATATCAATATTTTATAAATAAACCCAAGTAATGACACTGCTATAATATTTTCAATATTTATAATCATAATTTCATAATCAATCAGTATTATAGAAAAAAGAAAAACTAGTAAAATTGAAAAAAATAACGCTTCAATTTTATTAAAAAAAATAAAATAAGATAAGATAAGAGTAATAAAACAAACAAATTGAAATAAAGAAAAATCACTAAATTTTCTTTTACAGTTAATACAAGAATAACCTTTTATAGAAATTATAATTAAATTAAAAAATGAACTTAAGTTATATTCAAAGTAGCATCTTGAACATATAAACTTTGAAAAACTTACATTGTTGGCAACTTTTAATTGATTTGTATAAATTATGCTAATTAAATAAAAAATAAAACCAATTAAAATAATTAAAATAAATTCTAAAACTGATGTATTTAATAAATGATTTTCAATATTAAATGGTGTCATTATAATATAATTAAGCTTTTTGTTATTATAAGATTTAATTCAAACTAACAAAGATTAAAAATGAGAAATTTTCATTTTCCAGGTAGATCTCAAGTTTATTCAAGCAATGCTATGGTTGCAACATCTCAACCACTAGCATCTGAGACAGCCATTAACACTCTTAAAAAAGGTGGGAATGCAATGGATGCCGCAATATCTGCAGCTGCTGTACTAGCCGTGATAGAACCAACGGACACAGGAATTGGTGGTGACTGTTTCGCATTATATAGCAAGAAATCCATAACTAATCCTATAGCATTCAACGGTTCAGGAAAATCACCAGCCAACATATCTATCAATAAACTAAATAACTTAAAAATAGAAAAATCGATCCCTGATCATAGTCCTCATTCAATTACAATACCTGGAGCAGTTGACGCATGGTTTCAATTACATGAAAAGTTCTGTAATTTAGAATTTGAGGAATTAATCAAACCTGCAATTGAATTTGCAGAAAATGGTTACTTTGTTCATGAACGTTTATCGTATACATGGTCAAATAATTTAAAAAGGCTTCAAAATAGCTTTGCTAAGTCTATTTTTCTAAATAATAAACAGCCCCCTCTTCCAGGCCAAAAAATGCATAATTTAGCATTGGCTAAAGTTTTAAAAATAATATCGAAAAATGGTAGGAAAGGCTTTTATGAAGGTCTAGTTACTAAAAAGATTGTAAGTTTTCTAAATAATTTAGGAGGTTTTCATACTGAAGAAGATTTTTTTAAAACAAAGGGCGATTTTATTGAACCTATTAAGGGCACCTACAGGGAAAAAGATATTTTTCAGTTACCACCCAACACTCAAGGTATTATTTCACTTTTAATTTTAAAAATTTTAAATAATTTTAATATATCAAACTATCAATCAGATGACCCAGATCGAGTTCATCTTTTAATTGAAGCAGCTAAAATAGCATATTTTTACAGAAATGAACTATTAGGAGACATAAATTCAAGTGAATTAATAATGCAAATCTTAAATAATGAAGATTTTATTAAAAGCTTATCAAAAAATATTAATTTAAATATATCTAATAAAAGTTTACCACCAATACCCAGCTTAGGATCTAATACAGTCTATTTAACTGTAGTTGACCGTGATTTAAACGCTGCTAGTTTCATTAACTCCATATACGAACCATTTGGATCTGGGTTAGTTCCCCCAGAAACAGGAATTTTATTACAAAACAGAGGAAAAAGTTTTAATCTAATAAAAGATCATCCTAATTGCCTAGGACCATCCAAGAGGCCTATGCACACAATAATTCCAGGAATGGTTTTTGAAAAAAATAAATTATTTATGTCATATGGTGTAATGGGGGGAGATTATCAGCCTATGGGACATTCTGATGTACTAAGTTCTATTTTGGATCATAATTTATCATTTCAAGAAGCATTAGATAAACCAAGGTTTCTTCCAATTAATAATATTGTAGAAGTTGAAGAAGGTATTTCAAAATATTTAGAAAATAAATTGATACAAAAAGGTCATACAATCTCTAGAGCTACTCATCCTCACGGAGGTGGACAAATAATTTCTATAGATCATAAAAAAGGTAGACTAACAGGAGCGTCAGACCCTAGAAAAGATGGTATAGCTTTAGGGTATTAGTCAGTTAATTAGACAAACTTTTAGTAATAATTGATGACAGTTTATCTGTAAAACCTTTTGTATCTAAAGGCAACTCACCTTCAACAATTCTTGCCTGGTCCAATAAGAGATGGCTTACATCATTTACAATTTCTTTATCTTTTGTATTAGATACAATTTTTCCAAGGGATTTTATTAAATTATGAGAAGGATTTATTTCAAGTATTTTCTTACTTTCTTTGTCTAACCTTTTGTGTTGCCTCATTAATTTTTCAAGGTGAATATCCATATCAGCTTCATCAGCAGTTAAGCAAACGGGGCTGTCTGTAAGCATTTGAGATGATTTAATATCTTTAACCTTATCACCAAGATGGCTTTTCATTTCGGAAATTAAATTATCAATATCTTTTTTAGTAGCTGGCTTTTTCTTTTTATTATCTTTTTCATCTTTAATATCAAACTTAGATAAATCAACAATTCCTTTAGTTATCGATTTAAAAGATTTACCTTCATATTCACTCATTGAAGGTAACCAAAATTCATCAATTGGATCTACCATATATATTACTTCCAATCCTCTTGACTTGTATCCTTCGATCTGTGGACTTGTTAAAATTTGATCAATGCTTTCACCAGATATATAATAAATTTCAGTTTGCTCATCTTTCATTCTGGCAATATATTCATTTAATGAAGTATAGTTTTCACTGTTACTGGATTTAAATAAAGTAATATCTAGGAGAGATTTTTTTCTATCGAAGTCTTCGTAAATTCCCTCTTTAAAAGCTGCTCCAAACTCTTCAAAGAATTTTTCATAGCCTTCCCTGTCTTTATCAAAATCCTTCTTGAGTTCTGATAAAATTTTATTTACTAACGCCTTACTTATCTTTTTAAGTGCGGCATTACTTTGCATCATTTCCCTACTGACATTAAGATCAATATCTTCACTATCAACCACACCCTTTATAAACCTTAAATAAGATGGAAGAAGATCTTCACATTCGTCAGTTATAAAAACTCTGTTAGTGTAAAGCTTTACAGAGGTTTTTCTGTCAGGATTAAATAAGTCGAAAGGCTTCATTTCAGGAATAAATAATAAACTTGTAAAACTAACAATACCTTCTGTAGTATTATGTATTGTTTTCCATGGTTTACCAATCCCACCCAAATGGTTGTAGAACTCTTCATACTGATCAGATTTTATATCTTTTTTATTTCTCATCCACAAAGCAGATGCTGAATTTAGAGATTTTATTTCATCATCTTTTCCAATCTCAACTAATTTAACTGGATAAGGTATATGATCAGAATATTTTTTTACAATAGTTTCAATTCTGAAGCTTTCAAGGTAATCTTTTTCAGTTTTCTTGATATGAAGTGTTATTTCTGTTCCTTCTATGTCGTTTTCAGACTCAGTTACAGTAAATGAACTTTGACCGTCTGAAATCCAATGATGAGCTTTTTTAGAGCCAATTCCCTTTGATAAAACTTCAACTTTATCAGCAACCATAAAAGCGGAATAAAAACCTACTCCAAATTGACCAATCAAAGATAAATCGTCTTTATTATTCTTTTGTTTTGTTATTCCTTCTAAAAATGACTTAGTTCCAGATTTAGCGATAGTGCCTAAACTTGATATGAGTTCATCTTTAGACATACCAATACCATTATCAGAGATTTTTAAAGTCTTAGCTTTTGGATCTACGCTAAGATTTATATTTAAATCTATAGAAGAAGAAAAACTTTTATCTGTGAGACTTTTATATCTTCTCTTATCACAAGCATCAGATGCATTTGATATTAATTCTCTTAAAAAGATATCTTTATTACTATAAAGAGAATTGATTACAATATTTAAAACTTTTCCAGTTTCTGCTTCAAAATTATGCTCTTCTAAACCCATAACTAAATCCAAAGTAAATTAAAACTGTAGTAAACTTAAGGATGATTTTTGTTATTTCAAGAGGTAATAAATAAAGTTTTTAAGTATTTAAAAGACTTTGTGACAATGTATTATGCTTGGTAATTATTTCCTCTATATCTAAATTTATAATATTGTTATCTTCTGATAAAATTTTGCCATTACATATCGTATATTTAGACTTCAACGGACCACAAAAAATTAATGCTCCTATTGGGTCATCTACTGCACCAGCTAATTCTAAATTAGATAAGTCATAAATAGCAAAATCTGCGCAATTACCTAATTTAACACTTCCTATGTCATTTCTGTTCAATACTTTTGCGCCACCTGCTGTTGCTAACCATAACGCTTGCCTTGCATTTAAATTACTTTTGTTATTATTAACTCTTTGCAAATAAAGTGCTTGCCTTGCTTCATTAAGAAGATTCCCACTGTCATTAGATGCTGATCCATCAACTCCAAGACCTATATCAATACCTTTACTTAACATTTTATTTAATGGTATTATTCCGGACCCAAGTCTCATGTTAGAACATGGACAGTGTGCAATACCTGTTTTAGTTTTAGCAAATAAACTGATTTCTTTATCAGTTAATTTTACACAATGTGCATGCCAAACGTCTTGTCCTGTCCAACCTAATTCTTCAATATATTGACCTGGTGTAAGTCCAAATTTTTCTTTTGAATATTTAACATCTTCAGAGTTTTCTGCTAGGTGAGTATGTAAACCCACTTTATAATGTCTGGCTAGTTTAGCAGTTTCAACCATAAGATCCTTTGAAACTGAAAAAGGTGAGCACGGAGCTAACGAGATCCTTATCATTGAATTATGATTAGGATCATTCCACCGCTCTATTACTCTCATAGAGTCGTTTAGTATAGTTTTTTCATCCTCAATTAAGTAATCTGGTGGAAGACCACCATTTGATTCACCAATACTCATTGAACCTCTGGTAGGATGGAACCTTAATCCAAGTTCATTTGCTACTTCTATCTCATTCTCAAGTGTTACTCCATTTGGAAAAATATACTGATGATCTGAACTTGTTGTGCATCCAGATAAAATCAATTCAGATAACCCAATTCTAACAGCAGATTTCAATTCAACTGGAGTAATATTAGACCAAATAGGATAAAGAGTTTTTAACCACTCAAATAAAGAAGCATTTTGAGCTCTATAAATTGCTTTTGTAAGGGTTTGAAATAAATGATGATGAGTATTAACTAATCCAGGAATTACAACATAATTTGAAGCATCAATAATTTTGTCAGCTGATATTTCTTTTTGATTAGAAAAGATACTTTTAATTATTCCGTTTTCACAGAAAATTGATGCATTATTCAGCTCTCTACCAGTTTCGTTGTAATCATAACCATCCATGGTCGCTAAGTATTTAGCATTCTTGATAAGTAAGCTGGACATTTTAATAAAGGTTATTTAATTATAAAGGTTTTTGCACAATTGGCCACATTTTATGATAATTTAAATACTTGTCAAAGTCACTAGGTAAATGCGTATTATAAAGAAAACTATAAAAAAAATTATCTTCCTTTATAAAACTATACTATATTAAAGTTTTTATATTTTAATTAAATAAATATAATCAATATTACAATTTAAAGCATTGTTTTTAATAGGTAAATTAATATCATGGAAAATTATAAGGTAGAAACTTTGATAAAAGACAGAGATATAAATGAAAGGGTTACTCAATTAGGCCAGATAATTTCAGCGTCATATATAGATACTAATAAACTTATAGTTGTAGGATTATTAAGAGGGTCATTTATGTTTATAGCTGATTTAGTTAGAAAACTAGATGTTCCTGTTGAAGTTGACTTTATAACAGTTTCTTCATACGGAAGTGGCATGACTTCCAGTGGCAATGTTAAAATACTAAAAGACCTTGATGGTGATATAAGTGGGCATGACGTGCTTCTTGTTGAGGATATTGTAGATACCGGTAAAACTCTAGAAGCAGTTATAGAGATGCTTGAAACAAGAATGCCAAATTCTATTAAAGTTTGCGCTCTACTTAATAAGCAATCAAGAAGAATATCAAATATAAAAGCTGACTGGATTGGTTTTGAAATTCCTGATGAATTTGTTGTTGGTTATGGAATTGATTACGACCAAAGAAATAGAAATTTACCGTTCATTGGAAAAGTTGTTAAATAAAAAAAAGGCATTAAAATAATGCCTTTAAGTTTAATTATTTATTAAATTCTAATTAGGGATTTTTCCTATTACACCTTGTACATAATAGTTCATACCCCACAAGTCACCATCGTTCAATGTTGAACCACTGGCAACAACAGCACCTTCATTAGAAATTATTGGACCCTGAAACACATTGAATGATCCAGATGAAATACTATCTGCAACTGATTGAACTTTCGCAGTAACATCACTTGGCATGTTTTTAAATTCTGACACAGATAAGCATCCATCTTTCATGCCACACCATGTATCCCAATTACCATCTGCAGCATTGGATGCCCAAGTACCGTCTATGGCTGATTGAATATGTTCAACATAGGAAATGTCCCAATGATTAACAGAAGCAAATAGTTGTGCAGCGGGTGCAAATGCTTCCATATCAGAGCCTTGACCAAATCCGTATGCCCCTTTTTCCTCTGCAGTTTGAAGCATTGAAGGAGTATCTGTATGTTGGGCTAATACATCTGCACCTTCAGCTATATGGACTTTAGCTGCATCAGCTTCTTTACCTGGATCATACCAAGTCATAGCCCAGATTACTGAAACAGTTGCATCTTTATTCACCGATTTTAATCCTAAAGTAAATGCATTTATTCCCATTATAACTTCAGGTATTGGAAATGAAGCAATATAACCAATCTTATTGCTTTTAGTCATTAATCCAGCAGCAACACCTTGAATGTACCTTCCTTCGTGAAACCTGATATTTGAGGTAGCAACATTCTCTGATCTTTTATATCCAGTAACATGGACGAAATGCGTATCTGGAAATTCCTTTGCAACCTTAATTGTAGGGTCCATGTAACCAAAAGATGTGGTAAAAATGAGTTGATTTCCCTGATTTGCAAGCTCTCTAATTACTCTTGTTGCATCAGGACCTTCAGGCACATTTTCGACATAAGTAGTTTCAATTTGATCTCCAAATTTTTCTTCAAGAATTACACGAGCTCTTTCATGCGCATAAGTCCAGCCGTGGTCGCCTGGTGTAGTCAAGTACACAAAGCCAACTTTTAATGGAGCAGAAAATGCTGAGAATGTAATAAAGAGTGAGGAAATTGAGATTAAAAATATTTTAAAAAAATTTTTCATTTAAGTTTTCTCTCCTTATTGTAAAAATAAATAACAATTTTTAATAATGATTATTATTACTTCATGTAGTAGTATATTACAACATATCTGAGTATTCTTTTTCTTTATATCTTATTTGTGTATTTATTTACCTGCTATAAAGATTTTCCCTAATGAAGCTGGTGCGTTTATGATTGAAAATTCTTTGTTTCTAGAAATCAAAACCAATACAACAATAGTAGCTAAATAAGGCAACATAGAAAGAAATTGTGACGGCAAAGACCATCCCCTTGCCTGTCCAACTAATTGCATAACAGTTATTCCACTGAACAATAATGCACCCACTGGAATTCTTAGTGGTCTCCAGGAAGCAAACACAACAAGAGCAAGGGCAATCCAGCCTTTACCAGCAGTCATACCTTCTGCCCAATGAGGAGTAAGAACTAATGGCAAAAAAGAACCACCTAGTCCTGCCATAAAGCCTCCAAACATTACCGCAAGAAATCTAATTGAAATCACAGAATAACCCAATGCGTGTGCACTTTCTGGATTATTTCCTATTGCCCTTAAAATTAAACCTAATTTAGTTTTGTATAGAAACCACCCAACTATAAAAACCATAATAAAGCCCAAATAAACTAATATATTGTGAGTAAATAAAATGAATCCCAGAATTGGTATTTCATTCAAAATAGGAACTTTAATGACATCTAGCCTTGATATTGCCTTACCAACATATTCAGCGCCTATAAGGCCAGACAAACCTGTTCCAAAGATTGTTAATGCAAGTCCAGTGGCTACCTGGTTCGTAGCTAGTATCAATGTGAAAAACCCAAATATCAAAGATGTGAATAAACCCGATAAAGCACCTGTGAAAATAGCTAAATATGGGTTTCCAGTAGTTATTACAGTTATTGAAGCTATGACTGCACCCATTAACATCATACCCTCAACTCCTAGATTTAAAATACCACTTTTTTCAACAACTAATTCTCCGGTTGCAGCATATAAAATAGGAATTGATGATAAGATAATAACCATCAAAAGTTCAATCATTGTTTAATACCTCTTATATTTAAATCAAATTTAATATGATAGCGATTGAATGTCTCTCCTGCCAACAATGATAATAAAAGTAACCCTTTGAAAACTCCTGTTACAACTTTTGGCATTCCTAAAGAAATTTGAACTGAATCACCCCCTAGTTCAGCAAGGGCCACTATTAATCCTGCAGGTATAGCCGCTAATGGATTTAGCCTTGCTAAAAAAGCTACAATTATGGCTGTAAATCCATAACCAAAGGATATATTTGGTTGAAGTTGACCAATATTTGCAGAAACTTCAATCATCCCAGCTAATCCTGCTGTACCTCCAGATATACACATAACCATTATAGTTACAGAAAAAGGGTTAAAACCTGCAAAAACTGCTGCTGAAGGACTTTCTCCAGTTACTCGAATTTTAAAACCAGGTAACATTTTCATTAAAACAAACCATAGAATTATACTAACTGCTAATGCTATGAGAACGCCGAAATGAAGTTGGCCAATATAACCAATAAATGGAATATAAATCCTATCAATAAGTCCTGCATCACTATATGTCGGAGTTAATGGAAATCCAAAAGACATTGGATCTCTCCAAGGTCCTCTTACTAAATAATCAATAAATAGACTTGCTACATACGTAAGCATTAATGAAACTAAAATTTCATTTGTATTAAATCTAATCTTCAGAATTGCCGGTATCATTGCCCAAAGAAGTCCCCCTATAATTGAAGCAATCATCATAGATGGAAGAAGAAATATTGAATTACTATCGAGAAAGCTTAAGGCCACCCATCCTGAAAATATAGCTCCAAAAACTAATTGCCCTTCAGCTCCAATATTCCAAATATTCGCACGATAACAAAATACAAGTCCACTTGCTATCAGTATTAAAGGACAAGCTTTTACAGCTAAAGCTGCCACTTGATCTGGTCTTGAAACAGGAGCAATAAAAAAATAATACAATGATTTAAATGGGTCATAACCTAAAAATGAAAAAATAATTAGCCCCATAACTAAAGTAAATATTATGGCCAGTAATGGCGTTAATAAAGTTAACGTGAAAGGAATGTTACCTCGAGGAGAAAGGGTTATCATATAGAGTGTTCCTTTAGTTTACTTCCGCCCATTAGTAATCCTATTTGCTCAATATTAATTTTATTTTTTTTAAAGTGATTACTAAGGTTTCCATCATAAATTACTGATATTATATCTGAAAGTAAGAATATTTCATCTATATCTTGCGAAATTATGATAACTGCTGCTCCCCTTTCAGCAATTTTTAAAATTTGACTTCTTATTTCCAAAGCTGCACCAACATCCACACCCCAAGTTGGTTGAGAGGCTATTAGCAACTTTGGATCTCTTAAAATTTCCCTGCCAACAATAAATTTTTGCAAGTTACCACCCGAAAGTGCACTCGCAGATGGATTTTCATGTGGTGTTCTAACATCGTAATCTTGCACGATACGATCAGCCATATTTTTACTAAATTGCGAGTTTATAACTCCATAATTTGAAGCGCTTGCATTTATGTAATCAGTTAAATAATAATTATCAGATAATTTAAAAGTAGATACTGTTGCATGCCCTATTCTTTCCTCAGGAATAAATGATATAGAATACTTTCTTCTTTCATGGGGCTTTAAGGATGACAAATCATTATTATTAAAAACTATTGTATTTTTTTTATTAACTAAAAACTCTCCCGTTAAAGCTTGCATTAACTCATATTGACCATTTCCAGCAATACCTGCAATTCCAAGTATTTCTCCACCTTTTAAATTTATATTTATATTTTTTAACGATACTGAAAATTGATTTTCAGCAGGCCTTGATAGATTATTTATGTTTAGTAAATTATTAGATTTTATTATTTTTTTCTTTGAACTTTGATCTTTAACTTCATGCCCAACCATCATTTGTGAAAAAGATTTTGCTGTATGATCTTTAGTTTTAACTGTGGCTATATTAACTCCTCTTCTAAGAATTGTTGCTTTTGAAGTAAGGCTTCTAACCTCTTCAAGTTTATGAGTTATAAAAAGAATGGAACAACCATTTTTAGACAACTTATCTAAAACTTTAAACAATTTTGAAATTTCTTGAGGAGTTAATACTGATGTTGGTTCATCCATAATTAGTAATTCTGGATCTTGTAAAAGGCATCTAATAATTTCAACTCTTTGCTGCTCACCAACTGAAAGATTATAAATGCGAGAATGAGGGTCTATTTGCAATCCATACTCAATAGACAAATGTTTAATTCTTTTTTCTAAATCAGTGGTAATATTATTTGGAAGAGCTAATGATATGTTTTCTAAAACTGTTAATGCATAGAACAAAGAGAAATGTTGGAAAACCATACCAATTCCTAATTCTCTAGCATGTTTAGGACCATTAATATCAATGGCCTCGCCTTTCCAAAAAATTTTACCACTATCGGGTTTTAGTAACCCATATATAATTTTTACAAAAGTTGATTTTCCAGCCCCATTTTCTCCTAATAAAGCATGAATTTCACCTTTAGAAATAGAAAAGTTTACATTGTCATTAGCTTTAAAAGCACCAAATGCCTTCGTTATATTTTCACCAGAAAATAATATATTGTTATGATTGATTGTCATTTGATAAAAACACTTTCATTGATCAATCAATACGTTCTTTCTTTATTGCTGTAAAGAAAGAGTATATAAAATCATTATGTTTAATTATAATAAAAATTTTTTTTCTGGAGTTTATGAGAAATCAGATTGGATTGTTTCAGAAACATTTAATAGATGTATAAAATTTAATGATATTAAACATTTTAAAGAAGAACTGATAAAAACAGTTAATAAATCAAAAGAAAATTTGAAGTTATCTTTATTAACATCTCATCCTGAATTAACTGGTAAAATTGAAGTTAAAAATTTAACAAAAGAATCATTAAGTGAACAAAAATCTGCTGGCTTAAACCAATGTTCAATTGAAGAGTTTGAGAAACTTCATGCTATGAATAATTCATATAATAAAAAATTTAATTTTCCATTTATTATTGCAGTAAGCGGACTAAATGTAGATGAAATAATAAAAAATTTTGAAATTAGAATTGTGAATACATATGATTTCGAATTAAATGAGGCTATTAGACAAGTACATAAAATAGCATCATTTAGAATTGATCAAAAAATTAAACTTTTGGAAAGAAAATGACAAATTTAACCACTCACGTTCTTGATACGTCAATAGGAAAACCAGCTGAAGGTATGAAAATTGTATTATTTAAGCTAATTGATAATAATTTAGAGATGATTGCTGAAGTTACAACAAATAAAGATGGTCGCTTAGATAAACAACTTTTAAAAAAATCAGAAAATAAAGGAATATATGAATTTCATTTTTTTGTAGGAGATTATTTTGAAAAATGTTCAGAACAATTATCAGATGTTAAATTTCTTGATGAAGTTATTATACGTTTTGGGATATCTGACAATACTCATTACCATGTTCCACTTCTAATATCTCCTTTTGGATACTCAACTTATCGAGGTAGCTAACTTGTATTTGGATATTTTCTTAATATGGGCAGAAGTATTAGTTAGATGGTTGCATGTTATTGCCGGAATTGCATGGATAGGGAGTTCTTTTTATTTTATTGCCCTTGATTATAGCTTAAATAGCAAAAATAAACTTCCATCTAAAGCTCATGGTGAAGCCTGGCAAGTTCATGGTGGTGGCTTTTACCATCTAGTAAAATATCTTGTAGCTCCAAAAAATCTCCCTAGTGAACTTACGTGGTTCAAGTGGGAAGCATACACTACATGGATTTCTGGTTTTTTTCTTCTTATTCTTGTTTATTACGCACATTCACAATTATATTTAATAGATACTTTCAAAGCTGATTTAAATGAATTTCAGGCAATATGTATTTCTCTTGTTGGTATTTTACTTGGATGGATTATATATGATTTTATATGTCGATCAAAAATTGGTAAAAATACAAATTTTTTAGCATTAACTGTCTTTATATTTATAATTGTTAGTGCATATATTTACAGTGAAATTTTTAGTGGGAGGGGCGCTTTTACTCAAATAGGAGTAATAATAGGAACGATAATGGTTGCAAATGTTGCAATGGTAATCATTCCTGGTCAAAAACTTGTTGTTGATGCTTTAATAAAGGGTAAAAAACCAGACCCAGTTCATGGTATTAGAGCAAAACAAAGGTCTCTTCACAATAATTACTTAACATTGCCAGTTATATTTATAATGCTGGGCGGTCATTATCCTATGCTTTTTGCAACAAAATACAGTTGGATAATAATTGCTGTTGTTATTGTAATTGGAGCTTTAATAAGACATTTTTTTAACTCAAGACACGCAAAACAAAAAACACCATGGTGGACATGGGGTGTTTCAGCAATTTTGATAGTATGCATAATGTATCTATCAAGCATAGGAAAACCTAGTATAGCTGATGACAAAAAACTCTCATTACTTTATAATCAAATTGATCATTCAGTAATATCCAATGCTGTTGAAGTTGTGCAAGTACATTGCTCTATGTGTCATGCTAAAGATCCATCTTGGGATGGAATGCATAGACCACCAAAAGGTTTAGTTTTAGCCAACTCAGAAGAAATTATTAAAAATATAGAAGGTATCTATCAACAAGTTGTTTTATCAAACGCAATGCCACCTGGAAATCTTACTTGGATGGAATTCAATGAAAGAGAAACCATAAGTACTTTATATAAAGATATAGTAAGGTTTAGAAAAGAAAGGGGTCTATGGGAAAAATTGAAAGAGATTTTATAGGATATTCTAATAATAATCCGTCTTTTAGATGGCCAAATAATTCAAAAATTGCAGTACAATTTGTATTGAATTATGAAGAAGGGGCGGAAAACTGTATTTTAAATGGAGATGATGCATCTGAAACATTCCTTTCAGAGATCATAGGTGCTTTACCATACCAAAATGCAAGACACATGTCTATGGAATCAATTTATGAATACGGCTCCAGGGCAGGTGTTTGGAGGATACTGGACTTATTTAGAGACTATGAAATACCGATCACAGTTTTTGGAGTAGCAAAGGCGTTACAGAAAAACCTCTTTTTTTGTGACCGAGTTTTAAAAGATAACCATGAAATTTGTAGTCATGGATTAAGGTGGATAAATTATAATAACATAAATGAAAATATAGAAAGAGCTCATATGAAAGAGGCGATAGAAATACAGAAATCCATTTGTGGTTATAGACCTTTGGGATGGTATACTGGAAGAACATCTGAAAACACCAGAAAACTAGTTGCAGAAGAAGGAGGGTTTTTATATGACTCTGATGATTATAGTGATGACCTACCTTTCTGGAGCAAAGTAATAGAAAAACCTCATTTAATCATACCCTACACATTAGATGCAAATGATATGAGATTTGCTACAAACCAAGGTTTCAATACATCAGATCATTTTTTTAACTATTTATTAGATTCTTTTAATACATTATATGAGGAAGGTAATAAAAGTCCTAAAATGATGTCGATTGGTTTACATTGTAGAATAATTGGCAGACCAGGAAGATTTCAAGGATTAAAAAAATTTGTTAACTATATATCCACATTTGATGATATCTGGATAGCGAAAAGAGTAGATATTGCAAAATTTTGGATCAAAAATTTTCCATATAAAATAGAGGATAATGATGACAAATAAAATTTCTTCATTAGTAAATTTGGCTTCTCCTAAACTTGGTTCTTTCGGTGTAAGAGCAAATGATGAATTTTTTGGTCCACTTAGCAGAATGCTCTCAGATCATGAGCCAGTTTTTATACCTGATAAATACGATAATCACGGTAAATGGATGGATGGATGGGAAACAAGAAGAAGGAGAATTCCAGGTAATGACTGGTGTTTAATTAAACTTGGATACCCTGGCATTATTAAAAATATTGAAGTAAATACAAAATTTTTTACTGGTAACTATCCACCAGAAGTATCAATTGAAGGTATTTTAAGTGAAAATGAACCTAATGAAAATGACGAAAATTGGATTTCTATTTTAGATAAAATTAATATTGATGGTGATAAGATAAATGAATTTAAGATCGAAAAAAATTATGTGATAAATTGGGTTAAAGTAAAAATTTTTCCAGATGGTGGAATTGCAAGATTAAGACTTTGGGGTAATGTTTATAAAAACTGGAAGGAAGAAAATAAAAGTCAACTTTTAGAGCTTTCTGCACTAAAAAACTGTGGTAAAATAATATCTTATAATAATGCTCATTATGGTGATGTTACTGCACTTTTAAGTGAAGGCCGAGGTAAAAATATGGGTGATGGATGGGAGACTAGAAGGCGGCGGGAACCCGGAAATGACTGGATAATTATTGAATTAGGTAAAAAAGGATACCTAGATAAAATTGAAGTCGATACTGCTTTTTTTAAAGGAAATTTTCCTGAGAGCTGCTCTTTAGATGCTGCAAATATCATTGAAGGAGTTAAAGATACAAAACTTATAAACTGGAAGCCAATAATACCTCAAACACCATTAAAAGCCGATAGTATCCATGAAATTCATATTGATGAAAAATTTAAAGAAAAAAAATATACACATGTAAGATTAAATATTTTTCCAGACGGTGGAGTTTCAAGACTTCGTGTTTATGGTTTTATTTAATAGGAAAAAAATTGGAAATTATCTCGCAAAAACTTACAAAAAGTAACTTCAATGAATTTGGAGATATATTATCGATCGAAAGTGAAATCAATTATACGACAATAAATGATGGATTTACATATAAGTACGATTTATCAAAATTTATAGGAAATAAAAACAATGCTTCTAATAAAGTTGCAATATCAATTTTCAGGGGTCTGAAACGTCCCAATCCATTAAAAATAAATATGCTTGAGTGTCATCCATTAGGAAGTCAATCATTTATGCCATTAAATGGGAGTTCATGGGTAGTAATAGTTTGCAAAGGCGATAGGAAAAAACCAAATTTAAAGGATTTGAAATGCTTTATTGCAAATAAAAATCAAGGAGTAAATTATTATCCTGGAACATGGCATCATCCTCTTATTACTTTAGAAGAAAAACAAGATTTTATGGTGGTTGATAGAAAAAATGGAACAGATAATAACCTTATTGAGTTTTGTTTTAATGATATAAGTGTTAAATTATAGTTATGGTTGAAAATTATATTTTTCTAAATAATGAAAAAATTGATGTTTCTAATTCAGACCCTAATTCAAGTTTACTAGATTGGATTAGGATTGAAAAAGATCTCAAAGGAACAAAAGAAGGATGCGCTGAAGGTGATTGTGGCGCATGTAGCATATTATTATCTCCAATTAATGGGGGTGAATACAGACCAGCTAATTCATGTTTATTAAAGATAGGTCAAGTCTCAGGATCTGATATCCTAACAATTGAAGGCATTGGTTCAAAGGATAAACCTAGTCCTATTCAAGAAGCATTAACTAGTCACGGTGGAAGCCAATGCGGTTTTTGCACTCCTGGTTTTGTTATAGCTATTGCAAGCTTATTAAATAAAAAAAACAAACCTAAAGATGTTGACATTCATGATGCATTAGCTGGTAATTTATGTAGATGTACTGGTTATAGGCCAATAATGGATGCCATATATAATGTAAAAGCAAATATTAATTTAAAAGATACAAAGCCTTGGATACAAAGTAAAAAATTTTCTGGCAAGAAATCTAATTTTTATTATCCAAAAACACTAAAAGAAGCTTACAGCATTTCAATAAACAAAAAAAACACGCACTATTTATCGGGAGGAACTGATTTAAACTTAAATGAAGAAGTAAGTCATAATAAAACCAACTATATTCTTCTTAATAGAATATTAGAGTTAAATAGTTTAGTAGAAAAAGACAATGAAATTCAGATAGGTGCTGCTTTAACTTTAGAAGATACATTACAATGTTTTGAAAAACACTTTTCACCTTTAGCAGAAATACTTAGAAGATTTGGATCTTCACAAATTCGATCCCAAGCTACAATTGCAGGCAACTTATGTACAGCTTCACCTATAGGAGATACAGCACCATCATTGATGGCCTTAGGTGGTACGGTAACAATTTTTTCAAATGATAAAAAAAGATACATTTCTATTGATGACTTGTTCTCTGATTATAGAAAAACAGTTTTAAACCCAGATGATATTCTTTGTTCAATCATATTACCAATTCCCCCAAGTGATAAATCGTTTTATGCGTGGAAAGTTTCAAAAAGACATGACCAAGATATTTCAACTGTTTCTATAGCTTCACTTATAGGAGTTAATGAAAATAATATTATTCAATCATGTAAGATATGTTTTGGAGGTCTATCAGCAACAACTTTAAGAACAAAGGAGGTTGAAAAAACACTTTTAGGTAAAAATCCTGTCACTGCTCAAAATGATGCAATCAATACACTGAAAAGGACTATTAAACCCCTTTCTGATCTTAGAGGAAGCGCTATTTACAGAACTGATTTGGCTGTTGGATTATTGAAAAGGCTTTTATATTGTGTATCAAATAAAAACTCTCATGTGGAAGTAATGAAAGTTAATATTAATGAATGAATTATCTAAAATACATGCCTTAGGGAAATCTATTAATCATGACAGCTCTCTTAGACAAACAACAGGAGAAGCTAAATATATTGATGACATTGCAACTCCAAATGACACTTTGCATTTAGCGCTTGTTTTAAGTGCCCAAGCTTGTGGTAAAATTAATAAAATTATTGTAGAAAAAGCTCTTTCTTTGAAAGGGGTATATTATGTTTTAACATACAAAGATATTCCTGGAGAAAATAAAATAGGCCCAATTATTCATGATGAACCAGCTTTGGCTGAAAGAAGAGTTGAATATATTGGTCAACCTGTGGCTGTCGTAATTGCCAAAAACCATAATTTAGCTCAAAAGGCTACAAAACTAGTTGAAATTTCTATTGAAAAGGATGAGGAGCCCATTTTAAACCTTAATGACTCTCTCTCAAAAAATTCTTTAGTAATGCCAAAAATGAAATTATTAAAAGGGTCGCCTGAAGAAAAAATTAAAAAATCAAAATATAGTTTGAAAGGTGAAATTAATATTGGCGGTCAAGACCATTTTTATTTAGAAGGTCATATTGCTCTTGCTATACCAGAGGAAGAAGATCAAATGACTATTTGGTCTTCAACTCAACATCCGACTGAAGTTCAGCATTGTGTTGCTTCAGTATTAGGAGTTTCTCAATCAAAAATCACATCGAAGGTAAGAAGGTTAGGAGGTGGCTTTGGAGGAAAAGAAAGTCAGGCTAGTATTATAGCAAGCATTACAGCTTTATGTAGTTGGTATTCCAAGAAACCAACAAAGTTAAGGCTAACAAGAAAAGATGATATGTTGGCAACTGGTAAAAGACATGACTTTAAATCTATATATCAGGTAGGCTTTAATTCTAAAGGAAAAATTGAGGGCTTAAAAGTTGATCTGCTAAGTAGAGCTGGTAATGTAGCTGATTTATCTGGACCAGTTATGACAAGAGCTATGACACATATAGATAATTGTTATTCTCTTAAGAATGTTGTTGTTAATGGCTACTGCTGTAAAACTAATACTGTTTCAAATACTGCATTTAGAGGATTTGGTGGGCCTCAGGGTATACTCACTATCGAAACAATCATTGATGAAATCTCTAGAAAATTAAATAAGCCTATAGAAGATATAAGAACAGTTAATCTTTATTCAAACAATAATGGCTTGCAAACCCCTTATGGACAAAAAGTATTGGATAGTGAACGCTATAATGAGGTTTGGAATGAGGTTTCAAATTTATCAGACTACTCAAATAGAAAAAAAGAAGTTGATTTATATAATACTAAGCAGGAAAAAATAGGCTCGCCTTTAAGAAAAGGAATATCATCTACTTTGATTAAATTCGGTATTTCATTTAATAAAACTGAATTAAATCAAGCTGGTGCATTAGTACACATATATACAGATGGAAGTATTAGGCTTGGTCATGGTGGAACTGAAATGGGTCAAGGTTTATTTATCAAAATTGCTCAGGTTATTGCAGATGTTTTTTCAGTATCAATAGATAAAATTGAATTAGCACCAACCACAACATCTGAAGTACCCAACACATCAGCAACCGCAGCTTCATCTGGCTCTGATATAAATGGAATGGCTGCTTATGACGCAGCAATGAAAATTAAGAAAAGGATGTCAAAAGTTGCCTCTGATTACTTTGAAGTTCCAATTAAAGAAGTGATCTTTGAAGATGAATTAATAAAATGTAATAATAAAACAATTACGTTTTCTGAATTAGCTCAATTAACTTGGAGCAAAAGGGTCTCTTTATCAGCAACAGGATTTTATAAAACTCCAAAAATACACTGGGACCAAAGTTTAATGAAAGGAAAGCCATTTTTTTATTATACATGGGGTGCATCAATTTCAGAAGTTGTTATAGATACGTTTACGGGCGAAAGCAATGTATTAAAATCTGATATTGTTCAAGATTGTGGGTTATCTATGAACCCAAAAATTGATATAGGCCAAATTGAGGGAGCATTTATACAAGGTCTTGGTTGGCTTACATGCGAAGAATTATTTTGGAACAATAATGGAAAACTTATGACCACAGGACCTTCAACATATAAAATTCCTGGTAGTAGAGATATGCCTAATTCACTCAATGTTAAGTTATTAGATAACTCTCCAAATGTTGAAAAAACAATTTTCCGATCAAAAGCAGTTGGAGAGCCACCTTTGATGTTAGCAATATCTGTATGGCTTGCTATCAGGAATGCGGTAAGTAATTATAGAAAGGATAGTGTTTTAAATTTAAATGCTCCTGCTACTCCAGAAGAAATATTAAAAGCTATTAATTCATAAATTTTTTATAAGTTTTGGTAAGTCAGAAATAGAATCTAAAACAAAGTTTGCTTTATTCTCAAGGTGTTCTCTTTTAAGAGGGCCAGTTAAAACTCCAATCGATATCATCCCAATGTTATTTCCAGATATGATATCAGCTATACTGTCTCCAACCATCATAACATTTTTAGGATGTAAATTTGTAACTCTTAAAAATTCTTCCTGCATACCTGTATTTGGTTTAAAGCCATAACCACTGTCAGAACCGTAAATATATTTAAAAAATTGTTTAATACTATTTTTTTCTAACTGGTGCAAAGCACTGGATTCTGTATCATTGGTTGCAATTCCCATTGTAATTTTCATTTTTTTGATCTGACTAAGAGTAGAATGAAGATTATCAATTGGTTTGCCTAAAACATCTCTTGATCTAATTGAGAGCCATTCTGTAAGTTTTTTCTCTTTCAAATCTGGGAAAAGAGATATTATTTTCGAAATAGTTTCGCCTTCAGTACCAGCAATAAATGGACTATCAATTTTAAAAACCTTTTTTTCTAAGTCATATTTTAATAAAATTGATAATTGATTTAGTTTTTTTTTATTTCCTTCAGATAATTCACTAAGTATATCATAAAACCATGGTCCCCAAGTATCATTAAAGTGGAATAACGTTCCATCCTTATCAAATAATATTGCCTTTATATCCATAAAAAATAATAATCTAAAAAAGCTACATAAAGGATTAATAATGGAATTTAAAATTTTTTACCATGATATCTTTCAAAAACATTTAGTTCCAGAGAGTCACCCAGAGCAACCAGATCGTATAGTTACTTTAAATAATATGATTTCTAAAAAGTTTTTGAAAAACAAACAAAAAATTAAAAGTCGTAAAATCCATTCTTACCTTAAAAAGGTTCATTCAGAAAAGTATCTAAATATGTTATATAAATTAGATCCAATGAATGACTTAATACAAATTGATCCCGATACTTACTTTTCAAAAAATACGCTAGAGGCTGCAGAAACTGCAGTATCAGGAATTTTAGATGCTATCGATTTTGTTATGCAAAAAGAGGATAGTCATTCTTTTATTTGTTCAAGACCACCAGGACATCATGCCGAACCTGAAAAAGCTATGGGGTTTTGTATTTTTTCTAATGCAGCAATTGGTGCAAAATATGCCGTTGATAAATATAAATTGAAGAAAGTTGCAGTCCTTGATTTTGACGTTCACCATGGCAATGGAACTGAGAGCTTTTTTAAAAATAATAATAAAAACTTAGTATTTGCTTCATCTCATGAAATGCCTTTATTCCCAGGAACTGGACATAAAAATGAGTTTGAATATAAAAATATTATAAATGAACCTTTAGATGCAAATACTGAAGGAATTGAGTTTTTAAATATTTGGACTAATAAAATATTGCCTAAAGTAAAAAAACATTCTCCAGAATTAATAATTATATCTGCAGGGTTTGACGCTCATGAAGATGACCCATTATCATCAGTAAAATTAAAGTCTAAGGATTATAAAATTTTAACAGATATTATAGTTCAGTTTGCAAAGGAAAATTGTCAGGGAAGAATTGTTAGTATATTAGAAGGTGGTTATAATCTTAACGCTCTGAATGAGGCTGTGGAATTACATATTAAATCTTTAAATTAGATTATAAAGCTTCTTTCATACTTTCTTGAATGTAAATTTCTCTTAGTCTCAAACTTTGCTTACCAGGTTTGCCGTCGCCTATTTTTATATTATCTATCTCTACAACTGGACCAATAAAAGTGGTGGCTGACGAAACAAATGCTTCAGAGGCATCTTTTGCTTCCTCTATAGTAAATGGCCTTTCTTCAATTTTAATTTGAGCCTCTTTTGCATATTTTAATATAGATCTTCGGGTAACTCCTGCAAGAATATCATTAGAAAGATTCCTTGTTATAAGAACGTTATTTTTTGTAATAATATATGCGTTATTTGACGTACCTTCTGTTACAAAACCATCTTGTATCATCCAAGCATCATCTTTGTTTGACTTTTTGGCCATCATTTTACACATTGATGGCGCAAGTAATTGAACAGTCTTTATATCTCTTCTTCCCCATCTCATATCTGGAACTGATATAACTTTTAAACCATTTTTAGCTAAATTAGTCTCTTGCAAGGATTTTACTTGAGTAAATAATACAATTGTTTGTTTAACGCCTTCGTCAGGATAATCAAAACTTCTGTCATCCTCGCCTCTGGTAATTTGAAGATATATCAATCCTTCAGTAAGGTTATTTTTTGATATCAGATTGTAATGTATATCAAGTAATTCTGAAGCTTTAATAGGTAAATTCATACCAAGCTCATTTAAAGATCTTTGAAGTCTTTTTATATGGCCATCCCATTCTAGGATTTTGCTATCAATAATAGCTGTTACTTCGTAAACAGCATCAGCAAACAAAAAACCTCTATCAAAAACTGATACTTTTGCCTCTGATTCATTTAAAAATTCACCATTTACATAAACAATTCTTTCTTTCATAATTTTTAACCCCATAAATCCTTTAAAGGAGGATGAATTTTACTGTTAGAATATTTAAGAGGGTTTTTTCTATCCTCAGAAAGAAGTAATGGACCATCCAAATCAACCCATTTTACATTTTGCGCTACATATATAGCTGGAGCCATAGCTAAAGACGATCCAACCATACAACCTACCATTATATCAAAATTACGCAATTCAGCATTTTTTTTTAGTTTTAAAGCTTCTGTTAATCCTCCAGTTTTATCAAGTTTAATATTAATAACGTCATACTTACCAATACATTTTTCTAAACTTGAAGTATCATGACAGCTTTCATCTGCACATATTGGTATAGGCCTATTAATATTTTTCAACTCACCATCGGACTGAGAAGGAAATGGCTGTTCAATCATTTTTATTTTTGCTTCAACAAAATGTGGCATTAAGTAGTTATACTCATCTAACGACCAGCCTTCATTTGCATCAACTATAATATCAGATTGAGGCGCAAATTTCCTAACAGACTTAATTCTTTCAAGGTCTTCATTTCCTCCACCAAGTTTAATTTTTAAAATTGGTAAATGGGAATTTAACTGTGCCTCTTGTCCCATTTTTTCTGAAGTATCTAAAGACAATGTAAAAGATGTAATTACTGGAGATATACTTAAATTAATCAAATCTGCGACTGAAGTATTATTTAATTTCGCTTCTAAATCCCAAAAAGCACAGTCAAGTGCATTACGTGCGGCACCAGGTGGCAAATTTTGTTCTAAATCATACCTGTTGTTTACTTGATTAAGATTTGTTATTTGGTCAATAACACTTTTTACTGTTTCATTATACCTTTTATATGGAACACATTCACCATAACCTGTAAAACCATCCTTTGATACCTTAACTGATACAACTTCTGCTTCAGTTCTAGAGCCTCTAGAAATTGTAAATAACTTTTTTAAAGGAAAAACATCAACTTTTGTCTTTATATTCATGAATTAAAATTAGCCAATTGTTCCACCAATCTTAAAGTCCCAGTCAAAACTGGGTCAACAGTTGGTAAATTCATTTCATTTTCTACAGTTTTAAGGTATTCAACTGCTTTTTCTTTTTGCATACCAGATGTATTTATTGAAATACCTACAACTTTAGCATTTGTATTTACTACTTTAGCCATTTTTAGTGCAATTTCATTTAATTCATTTAATTTAGGCAAAGAATAACTAGGTAATCCTCGCATATGCGTTCTTGTAGGCTCATGACACAAAATTAACGCATCAGGTTGACCGCCGTGTATGAGTGCCATTGTGACTCCCGAATAAGAAGGATGAAATAAACTTCCTTGGCCTTCAATAATGTCCCAATGATCTAAATCATTATCAGGAGTAAGATATTCAATAGATCCAGCCATAAAATCTGCAATTACTGCATCGAGTGGTACGCCATTACCAGTTATAAGAATTCCAGTTTGACCGGTAGCTCTAAATGTGGCCTTTAACCCTTTGTTTTGCATTTCTTTTTCTAATGCAATAGCAGTATACATTTTTCCAATTGAACAATCAGTACCAACTGCAAGGCATCTCATTCCACTTCTCTTAATACCATTTGCAATAGGATAATTTACTGATGGAACTCTAACATCAATTAGGTTAGTATTATGTATTTTAGAAAGTTTTACTAATTCACTTTCTTCTCTTAATAAATTATGTAGGCCTGAAGCTATATCCAAACCAGAAGATATTGCTTCTTTCAATACCTCCATCCATTTCTTAGAAATTATGCCACCTCTATTTGCAACACCAATTACAAGGGTTTTAGCTCCTAAATTAATTGCTTCTTTTACATTAATATTTTTTAGCCCCATATCAGCCTTACACCCAGGTAAGGTTATTTGACCTACTGAATACCCTGGTCTCCAATCTTTTATACCTTGGGCGACCTTAGCAGACAATGGATCTGGAGCATCACCTAAAAACAAAACATATGGTTTTTGAATAGTCATAGAAATTTCCTCTCAACTAATTAGTATTACAAAAGAAATGATTTTAAAATCATAATTTTTAAATTCTAAATTATTCATCTCCATTCTGTTTTTACTTCTATACTTTTTTCATTCTTTAGATGTTTTTTCTTTAGGTTTTTAAACTCATTTGAGGTTAACAATTGCTTTAAAGCCCATACTGAAGCACCTCTTAACATTTCATACTCAGAATTTAAAAATAACTTAATTTTTTTAACTAATGAAGTATCTTTAGAGTTTCCAGCAGCTATTAAACAGTTCCTCATCATTCTAGTATATCCAGTTCTCTTAATAGTAGTTCCAGATGTAATTTCTCTGAATTTTTGATCATTAAGAGACAACCAAGTATTCAATGGTATTAAATTTATTTTTGAATTTTCATCTAATTTTTTGTCATTAGCTTCAATTGCAAAACTATTCCATGGACAAATTGCCAAGCAATCATCACATCCAAAAATTCTATTACCAATATGTTTTCGATATTCTATAGGAATTTGATCTTTATGTTCTATTGTTAAATAAGAAATACATTTCCTAGCATCTAATTTATAAGGCTCAATTATTGCATTTGTAGGACAAATTGAAATACATTTATTACATGTACCACAATTATCATTATGAACTTTTTCTATATCTAGTTTTCTATCTATTAAAATAACACCCAGAAGTAACCAAGAACCAAATTTCCTGCTTACTAAATTAGTATGCTTACCCTGCCAGCCTATACCCGCTTTATGCGCTATAGGTTTTTCCATTAAAGGAGCTGTATCAACAAAAACCTTTACATTTGATTTATATTTTGAAACTAATTTACTGGAAATCTGCTTTAATCTCCCTTTTAATACAGAATGATAGTCTTTACGCCTTGAGTAAACGGCAATATAGCCATTTTTTTTTCTATTTAACTCTGGCAAAGGATTGCTTTTAGGGCCGTAATTAAATCCGAATACAATTGCTGACTTAGCTTCAGGCCATAAATTATTAGGAGATTTTCGAATATCTTTTTTTTCTTCAATCCAATTTAAGTTTCCATGAAATTTATTTCTAATAAATTCATCTAAATTTGATTGAATAAATTTTGAATTTTGCGCTGTAGTAATGCCTACAACACTAAAACCATTTTCTTTTGCTAAATCATTTATAAAAATTTTATCTTTCATTTTCTATATTACGAATTCTTGAACATCTCCTGATGCTCTCATGGACAAAAATTTCTTAGAAAAATTATCAAAATCATCTAATTTAATTGCATTTCTTATATCTTTCATCATTTTTTGATAAAAATTGATATTGTGGTTTGATAACAAGATTAAGCCTAATATTTCTTTTGCTTTGAATAAATGGTGGAGGTAAGCCCTAGTGTAATTAATACATGTATCACAATTACAATTATCATCTAAAGGCCTAGGGTCATGAGTGTGCCTTGCATTTTTGATGTTTACCTCACCTCTTGATGTGAAAGCTTGTCCATTTCTTCCTGAGCGAGTTGGTAAAACACAATCAAACATGTCCACACCTCTTTTAACAGCACCAATAATATCTTCTGGTTTTCCAACACCCATCAAATATCTTGGTTTTAATCTATCGATCAGTGGCATTGTATAGTCTAGTGTTTCAAACATAAGTTCTCGTCCTTCACCTACAGCTAGACCACCTATTGCATAACCTGGAAAGTTTAAATCGTGCAAAAACTTTGACGAATATTCTCTTAATTCCTTGAATGTTCCACCTTGGATAATCCCAAAAATTGCATAACCAGTTCTTTCTGAATATGCCTCAATAGATCTTAAAGCCCACCTCATAGACAATTCCATAGAATTTTTAGTATCTTCAAATGATGAAGGCCACTCAGTACACTCATCAAAGCACATTGTAATTGTTGATCCTAAAGAATGCTGGATTTGAATACTTTTTTCAGGGGTAAGATTAAATTTTTTTCCATCAAGTTGTGATTTGAATATAACGCCTTCTTCATTAATTGTTCTGAGTTTACCTAAAGACATTACTTGAAAACCACCTGAGTCAGTAAGAAGTGGTCCAGACCAATTCATAAATTTCCTTACTCCACCAAGGCTTTCTATTACTTGCTCGCCTGGCCTTAACATTAAATGATAGGTATTTGAAAGAATAATTTGAGAATTACTTTTTTTAATATCATCAACTTTTAAAGCCTTGACAGTCGCAGCAGTTCCAACTGGCATAAATACAGGTGTATCAATTTCTCCATGAGCAGTAGTTAATCTGCCTAATCTGGCATTTTTATTATTTTTAATAAGATTAAATTTAAAGTTATTCATCATTTTTCATAATTAAACAGCAATCGCCATAAGAAAAAAACCGATATTCTTTATCAATTGCATGCTGGTATGCAGCTTTTAAATTTTTATACCCACCAAAAGCCGAAACTAGCATTAACAATGTGGATTTAGGAAGATGAAAATTTGTTAATAATATATCAGGAATATTAAATTTATATCCAGGTTTTATAAAAATATCTGTGTACCCAGAAAAGGGTTTTAATTTTAGATCCTTTTTATCAAATGCAGATTCAATTATTCTTAAAGTTGTTGTTCCAACTGAAATTATTTTTCCACCCTTTTCTTTGCATTCAATAATCTTGTTAACAACTTTTTTTGAAACTTCACCCCACTCACTATGCATTTTATGGTTATCAATTTTTTCGGATTTAACTGGCAAAAACGTTCCTGCACCAACATGCAAAGTTACAAATTCTATATTTATATTCAACTGATCTAACTTATTAAAAATTTTTTTTGTAAAGTGCAAGCCCGCAGTTGGGGAAGCAAAAGCACCTAGCTTTTGAGCAAAAATTGTTTGGTAGTTATCACTATCATTATTATCTATACCATTGGTTCTTTTGATATAAGGTGGCAATGGCATGCTACCTAATAGAGTTAATTTTTCTATAAGAGCATCATTTTTACAGTTGAAATATAATTTTATTTCTCCTCCATCTAATTTTTCAATAATTTTAGCTTCCAATGATTTAAAGTTTAAAATATCATCGACGTTTAGTTTTTTTGCTGGTTTTGCAAATGCCGACCAAATTCCATCATTATTGACTTTGTGTAGAGTCACCTGAATAGATGTTGTATTTCTTTTTCCATATAATTTTGATGCAATTACTTTAGTATTGTTACATAAAATTAAATCATTTTTAGAAATTAAATTAGGTAGATCATAAAAATGTTTATCTTTAAAATCTTTATTGTCTATTAAAAGCATTTTGGAATTATCTCTTGGAGAGATTGGTTCTTGTGCGATTAGTTTTTTTGGTAATTCATAGTCAAAATCTGATAAAAACATCTTAGAAAATTTGTATAATACCTTGAATAGAATTTTTATTATCAGTAACAACTAGTGCTTGGACTTTTGATTCGATCATTTTTTTTCTTAGCATCAATCATTAACGTATCTTTTGCAATTGTTAATGGATTAGCACTCATAACATCTTTTACTTGAACATTTGATATATCTCTTGACGATAAAAATAATCTTCTTAAATCACCGTCTGTAAAAATGCCACATAGATTATTATTCTTATGAATTATAGCTAAACCCAGCCTACTTTCAGTCATTGCAATTATTGCATCATTAATTAACTGTTCACTTTCTACCAAAGGAAGATTAGAGGTTATCATATTCTCTGCTACCAATTGCGTTAACCCCTTCCCTAACGCTCCTCCTGGGTGTGTTAAAGCAAAGTCTTCCTCTGCAAACCCTCTTGCATGCATCACAGCTACGGATAATGCATCACCTGCTGACATAGTAAGCATGGCAGAAGTTGTTGGTGCTAAATTTAGTGGGCAAGCTTCACGATCAATAGAAACATTAATATTAGCTAAAGAAAAACCAGATAAAGTGCTGTTTTTATTTCCGGTTAACGAAACCACTTTTACATTTAATTTTTTTAATGACGGGAATAATTTTATTATCTCTTCTGTCTCTCCTGAATAAGATATCAAAACTACAACATCATCTTTTTTTAACATTCCAAGATCTCCATGAATAGCTTCAGCTGGATGTAGAAAAAAACTTGGTGTGCCAGTAGAAGCTAATGTAGCAGATATTTTTCTTCCAATATGTCCAGATTTACCCATTCCACTTACTACAACGTGGCCTTTTGTATCTAAAATAAGTTGAACTGCAATATCAAAATCATTAGTTATATTAGATAAAAATCTATCAATCCCATCTTTATATGAAAAACATAGGTCTTTCACTACTCTAAGATAGGAGGGTTTACTAGTTTTATTCATATTTAACTTTCTTCAAATATTTTTTTCGCAATTTCTAAATCTTCTGGTGTATTTATATTAAAAAATTGATCAATAGAAGAAGTAAATTCAACTTCAACTGGCTGATAAGTTTTAGTAAATAAGTCAATTTTTCTAATATTATTATTAAGTGCCTCTATCAATGCTTTTTTAATAGAAATATGCCAAATTGAAAAAACAGGGTGATTACGGCCATTTGATTTAGCAACTCCTATTAGTTTATTATTTTTTGAAACACTTTTATAAAGTTTTTCGATTAAATTATTTGGAAAAAAAAGGCGTGTCTATGGGCATACTCACCATCCATTCAAAGTTCTTATCTTGACTTTCAAACCACTCTAAACCAGATAAGATTCCAGCTAATGGCCCTTGAAAATTTTCTAAACTATCTTTAGTTATATTTAATTTATACTCTTCAAAGATTTTAGGATCACGGTTTGTATTTAATACAATATTACTTTTATCAAAGTTTAATTTATTAATAATAATAGAAAGAAGAGTTTTATTATTGATTTCTATAAGTGTTTTATCAACATTATTCATTCTTGAAGACTTGCCACCTGCTAAAAGAACACAACCTATCATATTATAAAGCCTGAAGATGGAAAATTTTTAATCATATATAACTCTATGGCTACCTGATAAAAGAATAAATCGTTTGCCTTTCATTCTTCCAATTAAAGATAGGTTGGCTTCATTTGCAAGATTTACCCCACTTTCAGTAAAGCCAGAACGGGACAATAAAATTGGTATTTCCATTTGAACAGTTTTAATGATCATTTCAGAGGTTAATCTCCCTGTAGTATAAAAAATTTTATCATTACCTTCAATATTATTTAAAAACATCCACCCAGCAATCTTGTCAACAGCATTGTGTCTTCCTACATCTTCAACGTATGCGAGTATATTATCATTTAAGCATAATGCACATCCATGTATAGCTCCTGCTTTAAGGTATAAACTTGGTACTTCTATAATATTTTTTGATATCTTTCTCATCCAACTTGATTTGATTTTAGTTTCATCATTGAGTTTAATATCATAGAAAATTTCCATCATATCACCATAGACAGTTCCTACAGCGCAGCCACTTGTTCTTATTTTTTTTGAGAGTTTTTTCTCGTAGTTTGTTTTTCTTTTTGTACGAACAATCACAACATCTATATCCTCATCATAATCAATCTCCTCAATTACATCTTTCCTATTAATCATATTTTGATTTAAAAGATATCCTACTGACAATTCTTTAGGCATATCACCCAATGTCATAGTTGTTACAATTTCTTGAGAATTTAAATAAATCGTTAGAGGCTTTTCTGTAACAACATCAATATCAATAGGTTCATTTAGTTCATTGATTCCAGAAACTTTTTTTGTAAGCTTATTGTCATCTATGTTGGGTTGTAATATTAATGAATTAGTTGTATTCATTTTATTAATTAATTTTTCTGTCATATTCATATAATTAACTGTGGCTATTATAAACGCAATACTACTTTTTAAATTTTTAAAATATTAATCGGAAAGTAATTCATGCGTTTTCATTTTATTTCATCAGAAAACCCAGAAGCAAAACAAGCTTTAAAAAAATTTAAAGAAAGGTACAAACAATCAGAAATTGATGATTCTGATGCTATAATAGCTATTGGAGGTGATGGCATGCTTCTAAAAGCTCTTAGAAATAGTTTAAAAGCAAATATTCCTGTTTTTGGATTAAATAAAGGAAATGTTGGATTTTTAATGAATGAGTTATCATATGAAGATCTTGAAAAAAGAGTTTCAATTGCAAATAAAGTTATTACGCATCCTTTAAAAATGAAAACCAATAATATTGATAATGAAACTGTTACAGAATCAGCAGTTAATGAAGTTTCATTATCAAGACAAACTCACCAAGCGGCTCACTTGAAAATTATAATAGATAACAAAGAAAGACTTAGCGAACTAGTTTGTGACGGAATATTAGTCTCAACACCAATAGGAAGCACAGCATATAATTTGTCTGCACATGGACCAATAATACCTTTAAATGCTAATATTCTTGCACTTACACCAATAAGCGCTTTTAGACCAAGAAGATGGAAGGGAGCGCTACTTCCAGAAAATGTAAAAATAAGAATAGAAATTTTAGATTTCAAAAGAAGAACAGTTAGTGCAACAGCTGACAATATTGAGGTTAGAAACATAAAAAAAATAGAGATATTTGCTGATAAAACTAAAACTCTTACTTTGCTTCACGACCCTGGCCATAGTTTAGATGAGAGAATTATGAAGGAACAATTTTTAACTTAAATTTTCCTTAAGAAATTTATCGATAGAATTCCAAAATATTTTTTTTACCTCATCTTTTTCATGAATTATATCATGCCTACATGAAGGTAAAATTACTTCTTTAGAATTTTTTAGAACTTTTACTAACTTTTTTTGAGCTACAGGATCAGTAACAGATTCATCCTCAGCATTTAAAATCAAAATGGGAATATCTATTTTAAATTTTACTATATTTTGAAAAAAGAAATCACAAGCATAAATAGCAGAATAAAGCCAATGCCAACTCGGCCCTTTTGTCTCAAAAAGATAATTTTCTTCATAAGCTTTTAGAGCATTTTCAGATGTTTTCTTTCCAAAGTATTTAATATTTTCATCATTTTTCCAATAGTCAGATGATTTAGAAACACTCTCTTTAACTTTACTTCCAGCTATACCCATAAATGATGCTAGTGAGGCCAAGATATTACTTACTCCAATATTAGAAAGTCTAAAAAATGAAAGAATTTTGCTTATTAATATAATTATATAAGCAAGTATTTTTGAAATAGGTAAACCCATCATTGGGGCCATTAAAATAATGATTTTTGGTTGAATTATATTTTTATTAAAATTAACTCTATAGAAAATTTGGTAATATAAAGATAAAAATCCCCCTAATGAGTGCCCTAGAAAAATTAATGGTGAATTTTTACCAAATTCTAATTCGTTAATTAATAGGCTTATAGAGTCTAAGTAAAGCTTAAATTTTTTTATATGAATTACTGTTTTTGGTTTTCCAAATCTGGTCGATAGACCTTGACCAGGTAAATCCAATATGGCAACACGATAATTATCACTTACCAACCTGTCAGCAATAAAATCATACCTTTCAATAAATTCACTTAATCCAGGTATAATTAAGATATCACCTTTAGGAACTTTATTATTTAGTAAGTAATATTCTGCGCATCTTATTTCAAAATCTTTGGACTTTTTCCAAAAAATTCTTTTATAATTATTTTTTGATGACATTTAAGCTGAAGGTGAAACTGAAAAGCTTTCTCCACATCCACATCTAGCTATTTCGTTAGGATTTTTAAAGTCGAAACCTGATGAAAATTTACTTTCATTCCAATCCATTTCTGAACCAACTAAAAACATAACAGCAGCGGGGTCTATAAAAATAGTGATGCCTTTTGTTGATATACTCTCTTCAAAATCTTTTGCTTCAATTGCATACTCAACAGAATATTTAAAACCAGAACATCCTGATGATTTAACTCCTATTCTTAGTCCTTTAACATTCTCATCACCCTTCTCAATAAGGTGCTTAACTCTTTCAGCAGCTCTGTCCGTTACAGTTATTATATTTTTGTTAACATTCATAATAATCTTAAATTCTTAACTTATATCTAGTAATAATTTTGCATCTTCAGACATCATATCTTTTGTCCATGCAGGATCCCAAACTAGTTTAACAGCAACTTCACCAACATTGTCAATAGAAGAAACTTTCTCGCATACTTCTTTTGGAAGTTCTCCAGCGACAGGGCATGCTGGAGCTGTAAGTGACATTTCTATATTAACGTCACAATTATCTAAACAATCAACTCGATAAATTAAACCTAAATCGTAAATGCTAACAGGGATTTCAGGGTCATAGATTTTTTTTAATTCATCAATAATTAAATTTTCATCAATTTTTTCGTGACATTTAATATTTTTATTTCCAGCTTTAAAAACTTTATCTTCGCCTGAAACTATTTTATTTCCAATAAAATCACTTAAAGTTAAATTATCATCCATATTAAAATTAGCCTAAAAGTTTTTTTACAGTACTAAGTCCATTAATTAAATCGTCAACTTCATTTTCTTGAGTATAAACGCCTATTGACGCTCTTGCAGTGGAAGTTACATTAAAATGTTTCATAAGTGGTTGAGCACAGTGATGACCAGCTCTTATCGCTATACCTTTTTGATCTAAAATTGTAGCAATATCATGTGGATGTGCATTCCCAAATACAAAAGAAATAACACCTGATTTTGAAATTGAATTTCCTAAAATTCTCAAACCTTTAACTTCTTCAAGTTTCTCAGTAAATGTCTTTAAAATTTTTTGTTCGTGCTCTCTAATGTTATTCATTCCAATTGCCTGAACAAAATCTATTGCTGCACCAAATGCAATAACCTCTGCAATAGGAGGTGTTCCAGCTTCAAATCTGTGAGGAGGATCTGCATAAGTGGAACTCTCTATATCAACATTATCTATCATATCACCACCACCAATAAATGGTGGCATTTCATGCAAAATTGAAGATCTTCCCCAAAGAACTCCAACGCCAGATGGGCCATATAATTTATGAGAACTAAAAGTATAAAAATCACAGCCAATATCTTTTACATCTACAGGAAGATGAATTGCTCCCTGGCATCCATCAACAACACAAATTGCGTTCACTTTATGAGCTAATTTAGAAATTTCTTTAACTGGGAAAATTGTACCTAAAACATTTGATACATGCGGGACAGAAATTATTTTAGTTTTCTCAGTAATCATTTTCTCTAAATCATTTATATCAAAGTTACCATCATCATCTACAGAAACAGCTCTAATTTTTGCACCAGTTTGCTGAGCTACTAATTGCCAAGGAACAATATTAGCATGATGATCAGCAATAGTTATAATTATTTCATCATCTAATTTTAGAAATTTTCTACCCCAAGAGTTAGCAACTAAATTTAAAAGTTGAGTTGCTCCAGATCCAAAAATAATTTCGTTATGATCAGCAGCTCCTAAAAAATTAGCTGCTTTTATTCTAACATCTTCATATTTTGATGTTGATTGTTCACTAAGCCAGTGAAGACCTCTGTGTACATTTGAATATGTCTCTAAATAAGCTTTATTTAAAGTTTCTATTACTTTCATAGGCTTTTGAGCGCTTGCCGCACTGTCTAAATAAACCATTTTATTATTATTAATTTTTTTTTCTAAAATAGGAAATTCAGATCTAATTTTATTGAAATCAATATTTTCTTTTTGTATGTTTTTATTCATCATGCTGCAACTTTTTCTACTAGCTTATTAAGCCAAAAATTAATAGCTGTTTCTAATTGATTGGATAAGTATTTATTATCTATATCATCTAAAATTTCGCTCAAATATGCTTTGATTAAAATATCACGAGCTTTCATATAAGGAATGCCACGACTCAATAAATAAAAAAAATGCTCTTTATTTAATTCTCCTATTGTTGCACCATGAGCACATGACACATCATCTGCAAAAATCTCAAGTTCAGGTTTAGAATTTGATTCAGCAAGCTTTGATAATAAGAGCGCTCTACTCATTTGTTGACCGTCAGTTTTTTGAGCTTGTGGAGCAACTTTTATACCCCCTTGATAAACACCTACAGAACTGTCATCAAGAATACCACGAATTATTTGTTTAGATGAAGTATTTTCAGCATTGTGATTTACGCAAGCTGTAATATCTTTATGCTGCTTTTCTCGACCAAAATATATACCTGTTAAATTGAAAGAACTATAATCTCCATTCAGGTTTATATTAATATCACTTCTGGACAAATTTACACCTTGTTGAGTTACAACCATATCAAGTTTTGAATTGCTCTTTAAATTAGCATCCATCATTCCAACAAAATTAGATTTGCTTAAAGAGTCAGCTTTGTTAGTAATATTGAGACCAAAAGCAATATTAGCGCCTTCATTTATATCAAAAGTTAATAATGGAGAACATAATGAATTTGAAGAGAGAGTATAATTAAACTTAAGGTTTGCATTAACATTTTTAGCAACTTTTATAATAATAATTGAGCTTGACCAAATACCATTCTCAACAAGATTTGAAATATCTATGACTTCGTTGGAAGAAAAATTCTCTGGAAGGGTTATCTCAAAAGCATTGTCAAAATTTGAAAAAATAACTCTAGACATTTCATTTAACTTAAAATAATTTGTTTGTAATAACTTCAAATTTTGAGACTTTATTTCATTAAAAACTTCATTTTTTAATGGGGAAATAAGGTTATAATCTGATTTAAGGCTTAAATCTGAGTGACCCTTAATAAATTTGTTTAAGGGTGTCATTTTCCAGTGCTCTAACTTTGAACTTGGCCAACCATTTTCTAAAAATTCTTTTTTATAAGTAAAACAAAAATCTAAAATTGATTTAGATGGATTAATATCAATTTTCATCAATAAATCTCTTATAACCCTCTTTTTCAACAACTTTCGCTAATTCAGGACCGCCAGATTCTACAATTTTACCTTTAACCATTATATGAACGAAGTCTGGAATGATATGATCCAAAAGTCTCTGATAATGAGTTATTACAAGCATTCCCCTATCTTTACTTTTAAGCTCGGTAACACCATTGCCAACAATTCTTAAAGCATCAACATCTAAACCAGAATCTGTTTCATCAAGTATAGCAATAGATGGATTAAGCAAAGACATTTGCAATATTTCAAACCTTTTCTTTTCACCACCAGAAAAACCCACATTAACAAACCTTTTTAGCATCTCTTGAGATATTTCTAAATTTGCAGCTTTTTCTCTAATCATTTTGACTATCTCAATACCTTCTAATTCAGGTAAATTATTTGCTAATCTAGATGAGTTTATAATAGTTCTTAGAAAAGTCATTCCAGTAACACCTGGTAATTCAATAGGATATTGAAAAGCTAGGAAAAGTCCTAATTTAGACCTTTCATCAGGCTCAAGATCAATAATATTCTTACTCTTTAAATGGATAGTACCTTTATTAACATCATAATCATTTTTACCTGATAAAACATATGATAGAGTTGACTTACCAGAACCATTAGGTCCCATGATGGCGTGTGTTTCTCCAGCATTAATCTCTAGTGAAAAGCCGTTCAATATTTTTTCTTCACCAATAGAAGCATAGAGATTATCAATTTTTAAAAGATTCATAATATGTGTTTCACTAAGCTCATTATCCAACACTTCCTTCTAAACTAATTCCAATTAATTTTTGAGCTTCAACAGAAAATTCCATAGGTAATTCCTTCATAACCTCTTTACAAAATCCATTAACTATTAAAGATACAGCCTCTTCCTCAGAAAGTCCTCTTGAAAGACAATAAAATAATTGATCTTCACTAATTTTACTTGTAGTTGCTTCATGTTCAATATTGGATGAAGGATTTTTTGAAGTAATATAAGGAACAGTGTGCGCACCACATTTATCTCCAATTAATAAACTATCGCATTGTGTATAATTACGTGAATTATTAGCACCAGGTTGCATTAATACTTTACCTCTGTAAGTATTTTGAGATTTGCCAGCTGAAATGCCTTTTGAAATAATAGTGGATTTCGTATTTTTTCCTAAATGGATCATTTTAGTTCCCGTGTCAGCCTGCTGATAGTTATTTGTTATAGCAACTGAATAAAATTCACCTACTGAATTATCACCATGCAAAACACATGAAGGGTATTTCCATGTAACAGCTGATCCAGTCTCTACTTGTGTCCAGCTTATTTTTGAACTATCTCCTAAACATGCACCTCTTTTTGTAACAAAATTAAATATTCCACCCTTACCATTTTCATCACCAGGATACCAATTCTGAACAGTTGAATATTTTATTTCTGCGTCTCTAAATGCGACGAGCTCAACTACAGCTGCATGAAGTTGGTTTTCGTCTCTTTGAGGAGCAGTACACCCTTCAAGATAAGATACATAAGAATCATCATCAGCTATAATTAATGTTCTCTCAAATTGACCTGTATTTTTTTCGTTAATTCTAAAGTAAGTAGATAGCTCCATGGGACATTTAACGCCTTTTGGAATATAAACAAATGAACCATCTGTAAATACGGCACTGTTTAATGCTGAAAAATAATTATCATGGCGGGGAATAACAGATCCGATATATTTTTTTACTAACTCAGGGTGCGACTTTATTGCTTCACTTATAGGGCAAAATATAACACCTTTTTCTTCTAACTGCTTTCTAAAAGTCGTAACAACAGAAACAGAATCAAATACTGCATCAACAGCAACACCAGCTAAAACCTTTTGCTCTTTTAGAGGTATACCTAGTTTTTCATAAGTTTTTAATAATTCTGGATCAACTTCGTCCAGACTTTTAAGTTTTTCAGTACTTTTTGGAGCTGAATAATAATAAATATCTTGATAATTAATTTTTGGGTAATTTACTTTAGCCCAATCAGGCTCTTTCATTTTGTTCCAAATAGAAAATGCTTCTAGTCTCCATTTTAACATCCAATCAGGTTCATCCTTTTTTGATGAAATCAATTTTATCGTATCCTCAGTAAGACCTTTGGGGGCTTTATCAACTTCTAAATCCGTTGAAAAACCATATTTATATTTAGACGTAGCAAGATTTACTTGTTCAATTGTTTCTTCTTGAATAGGCACTTTTAACTCCAGTTAAGTATGTAGAACAGATGTATTAGAATTTTTATTGCTAAAAAAATCTCCAGGATTAAGCAAATCGCTCAAAGTCACACTCCTTAATGCATCCAAAATTGCGTTATTAGCTTTATTCCAGTTTCCACTTAACAAGCAAATAGATTGTGTATCACAAAGGTCTTCCGATTCTTCTATACAAGCTGTAATAGCAATTGGACCATCAATAGCTTCAACAATAACAGCTACATTTATTTCTGAAGGTGCGGTTTCACAAAAATATCCACCATGGGCTCCTCTTCCAGCTTGTATTAAGTTTGCATTATTCAAAAGCTTACAAACCTTAGAAACAGTAGGAATTGATAGGCCTGTATAAGAAGATATTTTTGAAGTTGAAAACTTGTTAGGGTGTCTACTTGAGAGAAGACCAAGTATTACAACTGCATAATCTGTTATTTTATTGAGTTTTATCATTAATCTAATTATTTATTTATAGTAGTAATTTAGATTAATTCTAAAAGATTTCAAGTGATAACGACTCTCAATACATAATGATTAATTTAATGATGAGCTTTTTAAAATATATCTACCATTAGATACATCTGAGAAAAGATTATCAATGTCAGGATGATGAATAGGACCAGACTCAGAATCTGGTAATAGGTTTTGTTGACTTACATACGCAGAATAAAATGTTTCTGAATTTTCAGCTAATAAATGGTAAAAAGGTTGATCTTTTTTAGGCCTGCTATCCTCTGGGATTGATTGATACCATTCCTCACTATTAGAAAATTCAGGGTCTATATCAACTATAACACCTCTAAATTGATATAATCTATGCTTTACAACATCACCAATATTAAAGGTTGGGGATACAATAATTACGTTAGGAGAAATATTGGTTTTTTCAAAATTATCTGAAGGGCTCGTAGTCATAATTTATCAATTTAAATTTTATCTGAAACTTTAAGATATTCTTTACCACGATACATACCAGTTTTTAAATCAATATGATGAGGACGATGCAATTCACCTGTGTCTTTGTCTTCAACATAAGCATTATTTTTAAGCCTATCATGAGCTCGTCTCATTCCTCTCTTTGAAGATGAAATTTTACTTTTAGGAACAGCCATAATATTTATCCTTTATTTGATTAAATTTAAATTTATAATGGAAGTTGCATCCAATCAGGGATGTATGAACATCCACTTAAAATAAACGGTAATGATAATACAATAACTTTAGAATATATTTTTTTCATTTTTTAACTTTCAGTGTTCTAAACAATAATTAAATATGGTGGAGCTGGACGGGATCGAACCGACGACCTGAAGCTTGCAAAGCTACCGCTCTCCCAACTGAGCTACAGCCCCATAATTAAATGATTTTATGCTCATTTTATTCTGGTTAGGTCAAGTAAAAAAAACATTTAAATCAAAATTTTATTTTAAATTTATTTCCTTTAACCTTTCTTGCAGATAATCATATGCTGTTATTCCAGATCTTAGAATAACTTCATTTCTTGGATGCATGAACATTGGAAGCGAAAATCTAGATACATTTTGTTTAGCATTTTTAGGATTGACAACTCTATGACTAGTAGATGGAAAATATTTATTTGAAGCCATTTGAAGCATATCTCCAACGTTTACAGTAATCATTCCTTTATCAACAGGTACTTTATGCCAAACCCCATTCATATCCATAGCCTCTAACCCCGGTTGGCTTCCAGATACTAGTAAGGTTATCAAATTTATATCCTCATGAGCTGCTGCTCTTGTTGCACCCTGCTCAACTTCACCTTCCACAGGCGGATAATGTAAAACCCTTAATAAGTTCCTGTCACTACCTTTTGACATATTAAAAAGCGACTCTGAAAATTCACTCTTAATATTATTAGGGGTAAGATCATCTAACCAACCAAGTAAAGTATTTCCTAAACTAACCAATTCACTGTAAAGTAATTTTGTGTTCTTTGATAAAAAATTAGGGAGATTAGTATTTGGATAAACATGAAAAAATTCTTTTAAATCTTTAATTGGATTATCTTTTGCACTTTCACTCCTAAATGGGAAGAAACCATCTTGAGAATTAGTATCAAATTTATAATTGATTTTTTCTTCTGAGTTAAAGAACTCCTCCCACTCACTATAAACATTATCAATGAGTTCAAATGAGATATCATGATTTTCAATAACAGCAAATCCAGTATTTTGAAATGAAATGAAAAAATTATTTTTAGCGTTTTTGTTTTTGACATCAATTCTCTGAATATTGAACATTTAACCAACTATTATTATTATTACATGAGGTTATTTATATCAAAATATTAGTTATATGCAATTAATTTCAACTTGAATTTAATATGAATTTAGTATATACTAAATCTTTAATATATGATTACATTTTTTAAATAAGGCTAAATAAAAGATGGTTAATATTACAAACCCCATTAAACAGTTTAATGAAGGATCATTAACTCAATATTCTGTTTCAGTAATTAGTATTTTCATTTTGTTTTACTTTGCAAATTCTATTATTTCAAATTTAGAAAATGATCTTTTCCAAATTATAGTCAACAGTATTGCAGATGCGTTTTTACAAGTATCTGTATTTGTTGCTGGTGTTCTTTTAATATTTTACGGATTGGAAAACTTTTTTGGTATAAACTTAGGTAAAAGACTCAAAAACGGAGGTATTTTCCAGGTTCCAGTAGCTTCCGCTCTTGGCGCACTTCCGGGATGTGGCGGCGCATTACTTGTAATTACACAATTTTCCACTGGAAATATCAGTTTTGGGTCTGTAGTAGCTGTTTTAACATCAACCATGGGTGATGCTGCATTTTTATTAATTGCCAGCGAACCCAAAACTGGTTTGTTTATTATGATTTTGGGATTTATTGTTGGTGTTATTTCAGGATGGATTGTTGACTATACACATCCAAAAGGTTTTTTGCTTCCCAAAACTATAATAAACATTGAGAACAAAAGAAATCCAATAAAAACCAATGCTATGTTTAAAATTATATGGGCTATACTTTTTGTTCCTGGTCTTATTATTGGCGTTATGATGGCTTTTCAAATAGATGCAAATGAAATTTTAAAAAATAATTATTTTCAAAATACTGCAACATTAATTGGTTTTATTGCAGGATCATTATTGGTAATTTTTCATATTATTTCTTCTAAAGGGATCATTTATAAAAAGACATCCCTTGATGGTGGAAATTCTTTTGAAAGAACATTTTTAGATACAAACTTTGTGACTGTTTGGGTTATAATAGCCTTTTTATTATTTGAAATTATAATTTATTTCACTTCGTTTGATTTAAAATTTATGTTTAGTAATTATTTAGCCCTTGCTCCGTTGATTGCTGTTCTTGTTGGATTTATACCTGGTTGTGGCCCACAAATCATCATAACTAGTATTTACTTAATGGGAGTAATACCTTTATCCGCACAAATTGGAAATGCTATAAGTAATGATGGGGATGCACTTTTCCCAGTCTTGGCAATTGCACCAAAGGTAGGCTTAGTAGCAACTTTATACAGCGCAATTCCTGCATTGATAATTAGTTATGGATTTCTTTTGATATTTGAATAAAAATAATATCAGTAATTTTAATTTAGAAATATTTATGAACATCCTTATATACGGCATTGGGGCAATGGGGTCTATATATGCTTCTCTTTTATCAAGACAAGGCAATAAAGTTTATGTGATTGATAAATGGCAAGAACATATAAACAAAATAAAAAAAAATGGTTTAAAAATTGAAGGGGCTAGCGGAACTAATATAAATAAATCTTTAGCAGCCTTTACAGAAGTCCCAGATAATATCGACTTTGAATTAATAATCATTTCAACAAAAGCCAGTGGCGTTAGAGATGCTGCCATTGCAATAAATAAAATTGTTAAAGATAGTACCATTGTTATTTCCATTCAAAATGGCATTGGATCATCTGACGAAATTAAAAATTATATTCCTCCAAAAAATTTATTGGTTGGTGTGGCTGACGGTTTTGGAGCTTCAATAATTAAGCCAGGTCACGTTCATCACAATGCGATGAAATTAATTCGATTTGGTGAACTAGAAGGAGGAATAACAAAAAGGCTTAACAGTATTAAAGAATTATGGGTTAATGCTGGTTTTAATGCTTTAGCTTTTGAGAATATACATCAATTAATATGGGAAAAGTTTATATGCAATGTAACATTTAGTGCTCCCTGTACAGTTTATAATTGCACAGTTGGTGAGTTAATAAATAATGAAAGCTACTGGAAAGTTGCAAATGGTTGTACACTTGAGGCTTATGAAATTTCTAAACTGAAGGATATAAAATTATCATTTGCTGAACCAATAGATTATGTAAAAAAATTTGGTGAAAAAATGCCAAATGCCAAGCCGTCAATGTTACTTGACCATCTATCAAAAAGAAAATCTGAAATAGATTTTATCAATGGCAGAATTGAATTAATGGGTAAAGAAGTTGGAATAAAAACACCTTACAATTTTATTCTTTCATCAATCGTAAGGAATAATGAACAAAATTTCTAGGATGCTTTTTCAGCATAAAAATGCCCGGGTCTGTGCTCACCAGTTTCCAATACCTCAACCATTTTTTCCCAAATCATAATCGTTAAGTCGGCGTCCACTTTACCTAAAATATCAATAAGCTTTTTATAATAGACAGATTGCAAATCATTTAACTCTCTTTTAGCTACTTCTAAATACCAGGCGTTCCTATCTCTTACTTGAATATTTCTAAAACCTGCACTTTCTAGAGCTTTAGAATACCTTTGTAGAGAACACATATTCATACTCAAGCCCTCCATTTGTATATATTCCTTCATCAATTTCGATGGAGGGTTGTCGTCTACTCTCATCCAATCACTTACACATAAAAATCCTCCGGGCTTAATAACTCTAAATAAATCCTCAGCAAGTTTTTCCTTGTCTATTATGTGTAAAAATGTATCTTTACTAAAAACCATTTCAAACGAAGAATCCCTAAACTCAAGTGGACCAGGTTTGATAACTTTAAAATCTACAAATTTTTCTAAATTATAATTCGTTTTTAATTCATTTGCTCTAATAATTACCTCCTTTTCTATGTCAACTGCAGTAACATGCCCAACTGAATGTTTATTTATAAAGTGAAAAGCTGCACTACCTGCTCCACAGCCAATATCAAGTATTTTCATGTTTTTGATTGATTTATTATTAAGAACTAAATCTATTTCATCATTACCTCCAGGTGATAGAAACCCCTCTCCCCATATCATTTCAAGAGTATTAATTTGTTTTTTGCCATATTCTCCATCATCTGTAATACTCATAATTTAATGCCTCATTTTATAGATTTGAATTAATTATATCAGATATTACAAATAGTATTATGAAACTCATAAAAATAATAATAAATATGTTTAAAAATCTCCAAGTTTGAGGTTTATTTATAAATTTTGAAAAGTACTTTGATAAGTAACCTATAAAGAAGAAAAATAATAAAGAACTAAATGATGCTCCTATTCCAAAACTTATTTTTTGTGCAAACATAAAGTTTTTTGAAATATTGCCTAAAATAAAAACCGTGTCTGAGTAAACATGTGGGTTTAAAAATGTAAATCCAAGAACTCTAAAAATTACTGATTTGAAAGGTTTATAATTTTTTTTAGAGTTGATTTGAACTGAAGAGATATTTTCATTAAATTTATTTCTTATGAAGTTTGCTAAAAATAAAATTAATAGAATGCTTAAAATAGTTTCAATAGTCTTGTTTAAAAAACTATCTATGGAATGAAATAGTAATATTCCAATAAAAATTAAGATGAAATCTGATATTGAGCAAATAATGCATACTGTAAAAACAAATTGATTTTTTAGTCCCTGCTCTATTACAAATAAATTTTGAGGCCCGATAGCAAGTATAAAACTTAACCCAATTAAAAATCCAAATACTAGAAAACTTAGCTCCATATAATTGCATAATAATAATAAAAATTAACATTGCTATAAATTTATAGTCTTATTGATTAGGGAAAAGTCAGGGCGCGGTTCTATCCAGAAAATTATTAAACTTTTGGAGGTCTTTATGACATCAATTAATGGCGCATACCATATGGATTCACTTCCCTTACTTGGTATTGATAAAAGTTCAAATATAATGCTTGAAACAATGGAAAGATTATCATATGGCATGCGCATTAATAGATCTGCAGATGATCCATCAAAATTAGCTTGATCACAAGTTATACAGCAGACTTCAACTGCAAGGATTGCTCCAGGAAATAAGGTAAATAATTTTATGTTATCATTTCTTAATCAGTTTAAATAAATACTTTAAAATGCATTGAAATAAAAATGTATTGGTCTAACTATTAAAATAAAATTAACAGTAATTTAAAACACCTATTATGAACATACTTATTTTTATATTTGTAACTTTTTTTTCTTATATTTCATTTTCTGCTGAAAAAAAGTAAAAATAATGATTGGTTTGCTGAAGCAAAAAAATATTACTACGATTACAACATTGCTTTAGAAGAATATAAAAATAAAAACTATACTAATGCCTTCAAACTATTACACTCTTTAGCCAAAGGTGGAGATCCAAGAGCGCAATCTGATATTGCTGGCATGTATTTTAATGGCTGGGGAGTTGTAAAAGACTTAAAGATGGCTTTTAAATGGTATAAAAAATCCTCTCTTAACGGAAACCCATACGCTCAATATAAATTGGGCGATATGTATTGGAATGGATTTGGGGTCAAAACAAATACTGATACAGCACAAATATGGTGGAAAAAAGCAGCTGATAATGGTTACAAAGATGCACAATTTAACCTTCCATACCAATATTGCCACATGAGTAAACCTCAATGTCAATAATTCTTGAAAAATTGATTTAATTATCTATAAAGACTCATATTGGAGGAATTATTATGATTGAAAATTTTAATAATATTTATTTATTCTTATTATTTTTGGTGGGGTGTATCATAACACCTGGTTTCTATGCGTTTCAATTATGGGAAGCAAAAGGAATTTTTAAACGATATAATATAGATGATTCAGCTACTTTAGTTCAACGATTTGCTGCGGCATGGCCAACAGCTGAATCACTTACTGGCATATTAATTATTTTAATCGGACCTCAAGGAAATTGGGCTTTTTTTGTTTTGGGTTTTATAGTTTTCACTGCTAATTTTATATATAATACTGGAGCATACTATAATTTGGCCTTCACTCTTGGGAGGGGTAAATATAAAGTTGGACCCGAAGCAATGTATGCATCAATTTTTAAACTTTTTGTATATGGGACATTAATAATAGGTTTAAAAGATAAGTTATTTATTGGGTGAATATTTCAATTAAAAGTTATAAATCATCCTAAATATTAATTTGTCTTGGTAGTAATTATAAATACTTTTTCCTTGGTAATCAGTCCATGGCTTTCCAGTTCCACAATGAAATTCTCTTTTGAATTCATCAAAGCATGGCTGTTCATTAATTTTGCCACCTAGTTTAATGAGATTATCAACTCCAATTAAAATATTAAAATTTTTAATTTTTTTACTCATAATTAAACCCATTGAATAAATTGGCGAAACATTTAATAGGTCACTTTTATAACCATTATCGAATTTAATTGGGACAACAATTAAAGCAGAATTTAACTTGTAGACTAGATTAGTTTTTAAGTTTAGCTCTATATTTTTTGATTTATAGAAATCACCTAACTGAAATTTTTTTCCATTTGGAGCAATAAAATTACCGCTCCAGATCATAGACTGAGAATACGAATTAGAACCTTGACTGTTATTAAATTGAATTAAACTTGATCCATAAACAGTGTTAGAAACTAGAAGAGATATTAACATTAGAATTAAAGTTTTCATTTTCACATGTATTATTATTATTTGAGTAATCAGTTGAGAAGATAGGCATAGGAACCAGAGGATTATTTCCCTGTTTCAAATAATTTTTTTCACACCCATATAAATTTATTAAAATAAAAGGAACTAAAAATATTTTTTTCATTGAAGAGTAACTTTCCCTTGAGGGCTCATCGCATTTGAAATATTTAACTTTCCATATCCATAAATACTATCAACACCAGTAGCACCTAAATCAGATGCAGTTTGTAATAAAACTTTTTTTAAGGCAGAACCATCTAAATTAGGAAATTTGTGTCTTAGTAAAGCCGCAGCACCCACCACCCTGGGCGATGAAAATGATGTCCCACTTGCGTCTCCATTATACAAAACATCGTCATGAGCAACAATAAAGTCATTGAGCATGTCTCCAGCTTGATAGCTATAATTTGCCATTGAGGTGCCAGCATCATTTAATGATCCAACAAAGAGTGTGTCCTCACCAATCTCGTAACCCGCTAATCTAGCATTTTTATACAAATTAGCTAAATAATCACAATCAGATATTAAAACTGATCCGCAAAATTGTGCACCATTACCAGCTGCATATACAAAAAGCATTTTGCTATCATAAATAGGTTCTGAATTTGAATTTATACTTGAAATTTTTGTTGATACTGCATTAGAAATAGTTGTTTCCCAATTACTATCATTAACTCCTGTATAATTACCTGATGCATTTCTAAGTGGTTTTTCAAAACCCCATGAATTATTTACAATAAAGTATTGATTCGTGTTGTAATAATCATAAGCATTATTAGCATTTTGCATCGTTGTACTTAAATCTCCACTGGGAAGGTTTGATAAAAGAACATTTGTTTCTGGAGCAACACTGTTTAAAACCAAAGAAACCCAATCACCGTGACTGTCAATTCTACTATTTGAATTAAAACTGTCTAGAATACCAACTTTAACATCTTTTCCTGTCCAACCATTAGACCACGCTGTATTAGCACCAGTATCTCTAGTCGCTATAGGATAAGTAAATCCAGAATTCAGAGAGGAGTGCGCTTGTGTCAAGGAAGAGAATGAATTACCACTAGGTCCGTCATATGGTAAACTACTCTCAGTATCCAAAAGAATGCTTGAATTTGCATGAGATAAAGAAGAAGACTGTCCCTCTGTATAATCATATTCTAATGAAGGGAGATTTCCAGAAATACCGCCCCCACCTCCACAAGAGGAAAATACTAATAAAAAATTAAATAAAATTAATAATTTTAGTTTTTCAATCATACTATGAAATGATAAAAATTATATATTTACAATATGAAGTTTTAATTTTTCTTTTTTTCCTCTTATTTCAAAATTTTCCACAACTTCTGATTTTATTTCTTCATTTAATCTAAGCCTTAACTCTTCAGTGATAACAAAATCAGATTTTAATTCTTTACCTGCGTCACAGACTCTGTTAGCTACATTGACTACGTCACCTATAACTGTAAATTCTTTTAATTCGTCATTTCCAACATTTCCTACAATACAACTTCCAAAATGGATGCCTATTCTATGACTAATAATGGGAAGACCTTTTTCAGATCTTTCTTTAGCCCATTGCCTCATAGCAATTTGCATTTCCCTTGCACAATTGAAAGAGTTTTGTGCATCATTTCCTTGTGATACTGGCGTTCCAAAAGTAGCCATAACTGCGTCACCAATAAACTTGTCAACTGTACCTGAATTCTGAAAAATTGGCTTAATCATTTTATCTTGGTATTCTGATAATAGTTGAATTACATCATCTGATGATAAATTTTCAGAAATAGTTGTAAATCCTTGAATATCAGTAAATAAAACAGCAACCATTTGATTATTCGTTTTTTCAGAAGCGATATCAATATCAGAGGCTTGTATTTTATCTCTAATATCAGGTGAAAAATACTTACTTAATTGAGCTGTAGACTTTTCAAATTTGACAGCATCTGTGAAAGATCTATCTTGCAGGAATACTCCAGCCCAACAAATAACACAAACAATTACCCAAACATTTATTGTTACTATCAACCAACTCATATTTATAGCAAAACCATTAGATATAATTTCCTCCCAATTATTTGAAAGGAATGTATTCTCATTAATAAAGTATGGATAATTTTCATAAACTACAGCACCGGTAAAAAAAATAATAGATAAAAGAACTAGTGATTGCCTTTGGAATAAAGGTGAAATAATAATGAAAACTAAAGGAAAAAGAAAATTATAGTCAACTGACCTACCTAGTCCAAGTTGGTCAGGATTACTTACTAAGTTATCAACATCATTTAGATAATTACCTATGAGATAATAAGAAAAAAAAAGAATTATAAAAGAATTTAACAGAATTGAATAATTTGATTTATTCAAGTACTGATATAAATATAGAGTGTATAAAAAATAGCATAAATTAAGTAGCATTTGACCCTTATTTACAAAATCAACCTCTGATGTAGGAGCTAACATCCAACGGATTAAATTTAGTAAACAAATACTTCCAATTACAATCGTAACTATTCTGAAACCAGAAACACGCCTATTTAATTCATGATCTACTTTTTCCATATAAAACATAAAAAAGTAAAAAATTTATTTATGCAAGTATATTAATTTTGATATTATTATTAATGTCAAAAATTTTATTTATCAAAATAATATTATTTTTATTTACAGTTTTATTAATTTTGTTTTTAGTAGGAAATTATGTATTTATTAAGGCTACGAAAGTAGGTTGCTTTTTAAAACCAGACAGATCTAAAAATCAGATTTCTGAATTTTACACACCTCCAAAAGATGATGGCCCTTTTAGAGGGGAAACATGGTACAAATGGGTTGGATATGATTTATCAAACTGGTGGATAAAAGATCAATATTCAGAAAATGTAAAAATTTATAATGTAAATGATGAAATAAAAATTGATGGATTATGGATACCTACTACCTACCCTAACAAAAAAGAAACTATTGTTGTTTTACATGGACTTACAGCTTCGTATAGAGAATTTAATGTTCTTCTCACAGCTTCAATGTTAATAAAGTCTGATTTCAACGTTATGTTAATTGATTTCAGAAATCATGGAGAGAGTACATGCTCAACAGGCAGGCATGAAGGTGGTCAAAAGCAAGTATTTGACGTTTCAAATACAATAGACTGGCTAATTAATAATAAACTAATACCCAAAGATAAAATAGGTATACACGGTATTTCAGGAGGAGCTTTATCAGCATTACTATTACCTGCAGTTGATAACAGGTTCGCCGCTATGAGCCTTGAGGGTGCTCCATTTGACTTTAATATGATTGCAAATGAAGAAGTATCATTTCAAGGTTTTCCTAGTTTTTTATGGAGGCTAGCATATTGGTCTGCAAGATTGAGAGGAATACATTTAAATAAAATTAAAACAAATGAAGCTCTTTTAAATTTAAAAGGAAAACAATTAGCTATTTTCCATGGAGAAAACGATTCTAGAGTTAGGTTCCATCATGCAGAGAAAATAAGAGACTTTGCTATTAAGAACAATATTAGCTTATCATTTTTTGGATTTGAAAATTCAAATCATACTGAAGCTTTATTAAGTGAGACTGAAAACTATAGTGACAAGATAACAAAATTTTACAGTAAACACCTTAGGTAAAAAAGTTTATGAAAAAGAATGTAAGTATTAAAGTTATAGCTGATGTGATATGTCCATGGTGTTTTATTGGCTGTAGTTTTTTAAATAAATCAATGCTTAAAAGGGATAATATCAAATTTAAAATAGATTGGCAGTCATACTACCTAAACCCTTCAATGCCATACTTAGGAATGGATAGAAAAAAATATTTAAAAAATAAATTTGGTAACCAAGCTAATATTGTTGAAAGCCAAATAATAAGTACTGCCAACAATTCTAAAATTGAAATAAATTTAGATAAAATTTCTATTACGCCAAATACAAGAAAGATTCATCAGACAATCAATCTATTAAAAAAAGAAAAAAATAATAAGTCTTATCAATTGGCATTTAAATTTATGAGTGATTATTTTGTTAATGGCGTAGATCTAAGAAATGATGAATATATTTCAAAGTCCTACTTGGACTATAATTCATCTAAAAATAAAGATTTCAAAAATGAAACAAATTACTTGGACGGACACCAGCCATTTTTAAACTTTGATTTTATGAGTGGTGTGCCAGTATTTATATTCAATGATAGATGGACAATACATGGTGCTCAATCATCAAAGATACTTGAAACAGCAATAGATATTGCTGCAAATGACTAATCAGCAAGGTTAGAAATAATTGTTAACTCCTCTTTAACTAGCTTAATCCTGTCTTTTTTATTTGATAAGTTTTTTAGTATGACAACAGATTGGTCAGGCTTTAAAATTAATTTATTAGAATTATTAGAAATATATTTTAATAATTTTTCAGGATTGGAAAAAGTATCTTTATAAAACTTTAGACTAATGCCATTGTTACCTACATCAATTTTAAATATATTTGAAAGTTTACAAAGTTGCTTAATGAGTATTACCTCTAAAAGAGTAAGAACCTCGACTGGTAATTCTCCAAATCGGTCTGTAAGTTCAAATTTTATATTCTCAATTTCTTCTTCAGTTTTAAGAAATGCAATTCTTCTGTAAATTGATAGTCGAACAGTAATATCAGAAATATAACTTTCAGGAATTTTAGATGAAATACCAATTTGTATTTGAGGCGACCATTCAAAACTATCTTGACTTTCACCAATAGTTTGTATTTCAATAGCACTTTTTAGGAGTGATTGATAAAGTTCTATACCCACCTCTTTTATATGCCCTGATTGCTCTTCACCCAATAAATTTCCAGCACCACGAATATCCATATCATACGAAGCTAAAGAAAACCCTGCCCCTAGATTATCCAAAGTCTGCATTACATCCAATCGCTTTCTAGCATCAGAAGTAAGTAATTTATTTTCATCAGTTGTAAGATAAGCATATGCTCGAACTCTTCCTCGGCCAACTCTACCTCTCATTTGATAAAGTTGGGATAAGCCAAACTTATCTGAATTATAAACAATTAATGTGTTTGCAGAAGGTATATCGAGGCCAGACTCAATAATATTTGTTGAAAGCAAAAGGTCTGCTTTACCTTCAGAAAAACTCATCATGGAATTATCAATTTCTTCAACTTTCATTTTACCATGTGCAGTAGCAATTTTAATGTCTGGCAAAAGTGAAGTTATCATCTTATACATTTTATCAAGGTCTTTAATTCGAGGGACCACACAAAATGTAAGCCCTCCTCTATGAATTTCTCTTCTTATAGCTTCTTTTATTAAAACATTATCCCAATTTGAAACAAAAGTTCTTATAGATAGCCTATCTACTGGTGGAGTTGTAATAAGGCTCATACTCCTGACTCCAGAAAGAGACATTTGCAATGTCCTTGGTATTGGTGTTGCCGTCAAAGTTAAGACATGCATTGAACTTCTCAATGATTTTAAATATTCCTTTTGAGAAACTCCAAAATGTTGTTCTTCATCAATAATAAGAAGTGACAAATTATTAAACTTTATTTTTTTGGAAAGTAATGAATGAGTGCCTATAATAATTTGGGTCTCGCCAGTTTGAATTTCATTTTTGACAACAGCACTCTGATTTGCTTTAACAAACCTTGATAATTCATTTATTTTAACTGGAAACCCTCTAAATCTCTCTTTAAAATTTTTTACATGTTGTTTAACTAATAGAGTTGTTGGAGCAATTAATGCTACTTGAAAACCAGACATTGAAGCCATAAATGACGCTCTCAAAGCAATTTCAGTTTTACCATACCCAACATCTCCACATATAAGTCTATCCATTAATTTTCCTGATGTTAAGTCATTCTCCACGTCTCTAATTGCAGTAAATTGGTCCTCTGTTGGAGTGAATGAAAAACGAGAACAGAATTGATCGTATTCATCTGAAGGAAATTCTAAAGGTTTGGTTTTAGCTGTTTGACGAGAAGCAGCAATTTTTATTAATTCATCAGCTATTTCTTTTATTCGTTTTTTTGCAATAGCTTTTCTAGCTTGCCAATTACTACTTCCAAGTTTATCTAAATTGACGTTAGTACCTGAACCATATCGTGATACAAGCTCTATGTTTTCAACTGGTAAATAAAGCCTATCATTACCACTATAAATAATTTTCAGACAATCTCTTTCTATATTACCAGAATTAACTGTCTCTAATCCATCATATTTACCAATACCGTGTTCTACATGTACTAAGAGATCACTTATTGTTAAAGATGTAATATCTCTTAAAAAATTTTCTGCTTTTCTAATCTTTGAAGAGGGCCTTCCAAATCTTAAACCAAATAAATCTTCTTCAGTAACAAACAAAGTATCGTCTAGTTTAAATCCCTTCTCTAAAGGATAGACAGCACAACTGAAATTTAAATTTACATTAAAAGGATTTGATACTTCAGTTAGTTTTACTGATTCATTTTGAGCTTTAATTAAAGATGAGAGTCTTTTTATTCCCCCGATTGAATTACTTGTAATAACTATTTTTTTATGAATTTTCAATAAACTTAAAAGTTCTGCAATAGGGTTTTCACCTTTAATTCTTAAAGTTGAAAAATTTACTCCTGGATTAATATTAGCAGTAATATCTAGATCTATTTTATCAGATTGATTAGAATTAAATTTTATAATTACTTTATTATCAAAAAAATTTTTTATATCTCCTTTGGAAAAATATAAGTTGTCCAGTGGTAGTAAATTATACTTTTTCCCATTCCCAATTACATCTTCTTTTCTTGCACTATAAAAATCATTTATATCTTCAAATTTACTTTCAAGAACAGCGTCAAACTCTTTATCAAGTATAATTGAAAAATCACTTAAATAACTGAAGATAGAGGTTAATTTTTGATGAAATAGAGATAGATATTGCTCTATTCCATTTACTCTTTTATATTCAGAAACCAATTGATACAAAGAATTATCATATTCATTAGAACTAAAAGTTTCTCTATATTTTCGTCTAAATAAATCTACACTTGTTTCATTAAGAATAATTTCATTTCCTGGATAAAAATTAGCAATTTTTAATTTATCAATACTCATCTGATTAATAGGATCAAATGACTTAATCGAGTCGATTTCATTTCCAAAAAAATCTATTCGGATTGGTAAAGTTTCACCAGGTTGAAAGACATCAACTATTCCCCCTTTAATAGAATACTCTGAATCTTCTCTTACAGTTCCAGTTCTTATATAACCATTACTTTCTAAAAAGTTTATTAAATCTCTTAAAATAAAACTTTTACCAACCTCGATTTTCAAAGAAGATTTTTTTATGTAATCAGCATTAGGAATTTTTTGAACGAGTGAACTAATAGTTGTTAAAACTATAGTTTTTTTCTTATTTTCATTAAGTAAATTAAAAAGGGCTTTAACTCTTCTACCAATTATTTTTTGATTAGGAGAATTTTTGTCAAAAGGCAAGCAATCCCATGCTGGAAATTCTATTATATTTATTTTATTATCTATGATTTTAAGGCTTTTAGAGAATCTTTCAAGTCTTACATCATCTCGCAATATAACTAAGGTATTATTGAAATATTTTAAAAGTTCTAAAACGGCAAAGCAGTCAACACCATCTGGAATATTATACAATATATTTTCTTTATTAAAATTTAAATTCTTTGAAAATAAATTCATTTATTTCCTTTCATAAGCAAAATAAACTTTTTATAATTTTGGTCTTCAAAAAATGGTAATGGTTCATTGTCTGAAACCCAATTCCAAATATTCATATCGCCAAGAGTTAAAAATTTTTCATACGATTCAAGCTCTTTAATATCTAGATTTTCTAGGTTATTATTCGCAAAGTTAGTCAGAATAAAATCACTTTCTTTTGAACCTGAGTATACAGATCTATATTTTAGTTTTTTTATTAATTTATTTTTATAGTTTATGTTTTTCATTAATTTATTTTTTAATTTATTAAATTTGTTAGATTAGACTTATGACAGTGATTAGACCAAAAATTTTGTATCCTCTATTTTCTGAACTTACAACTATTCATGGCATAGGGCCTAAAACTTCTAAACTTCTTCAAAAAAAGGTTGGCTCAAATATAATTGATCTATTATTTCACTTACCTCATTCAGTTATTAGAAGAATAGATGACATGCAATTAAAAAGTTGCCCTTCACATTCCATAGTTACAAAAAAAGTTAAAATAACTAAACATATTCAAGGTTATTATAAATCTAAAATACCATATAAAATTATTGGTATTTGTGAAAATATAGAAATTGAAATAGTATTTTTCAATTTCAGGAATGACTATTTAAAAAATAATTTTCCTCCCTCAACTACTATAGTAATAAGTGGGCAAATTATTTGGTTCAATGGAAAGGCTCAAATTACTCATCCTGATTATATTTTTCGTGAAAATGATAGTCATAAAATACCAAAATTTGAAACTGTTTATTCTCTCACGACTGGGATAACAAACAAAATAATAAGAAAATCTATTCAAATTGTATTGGATAAAATCCCAAATAACTTACCAGAATGGATACCAGAACAATTAATAGAAAAAAGACATTGGTTGCCTTTTAAAGAGTCACTAAAATACTTTCATTTACCTAAAGATGAGACAGAAGTAAATTTAAGAAATTTATGTTTAGAGAGACTCAGTTTTGATGAAGTTTATGCAAATCAATTAGGCTTGTTTATATATAGAAAAAAAAATCAGGTGGCAGCTAAACAACATAGAAAAAAAATTAATTCTTATTTCAAATATGTTTTAAAAAATTTAGATTTTGAACTTACTAAAGCTCAAATAAATTGCTTAAATGAAATAAACCAAGATATAAATTCAAAATTACAAATGAAGAGGTTACTTCAAGGTGATGTCGGTAGTGGTAAAACTTTAGTTGCACTATCAGCAATTTTAAATTTAGTTGAAGAGAATAAACAGGCCGTATTAATGTCACCTACTGATTTACTTTCAGTTCAACATTATGAATTCATAAAAAATATAACTGATGGCTTGAAAATTAATATTTCATTATTAACATCGAAGTTAAAAAATAGTGATAAAGAAAAAATTTTACAAAAAATTGCAAGCGGTGAAACTTCAATAATTGTTGGAACGCATTCACTAATTTCAGATAGTGTAGATTTTTTTAAATTAGGTATAGCAGTTATCGATGAACAACATAAATTTGGAGTTAATCAAAGAAATAAAATACTCTCTAAAGGAAATAATGTTCATCTACTACTATTAACTGCCACTCCAATTCCTAGAAGTTTAACTATGACTAATTATGGAGATTTAGATCTAAGTATTATAAGTGAACTTCCCAAAAATAGAAAAATGATTATTACTAAGGCAATGCCTTTAGAGAGATATGACGAAATTATTAAAGCTATAGGAAGAGCATTAAAAAGATCTGAGAAAGTTTATTGGATATGCCCATTACTTGAAATGTCAGAAAAGTTAGATATGACAGCATTGCAAAAAAGATATGAAATACTTTCTAAAATTTTTGAGGTTTATAATCCTGTACTAGCTCATGGGAAAATGACAAAAGAAGACAGAGAGGAATCTATAAATAATTTTTTTTCTAATAAATCGAAAATTCTTGTTGCCTCAACTGTTATTGAAGTTGGTATAGATATACCAGATGCTACAATCATAATTATTGAAAACTCAGAAAGGTTTGGTTTAGCTCAATTACATCAACTAAGAGGAAGAGTTGGAAGAGGTTCAAAGCAATCTTACTGTATACTTATGTATAATAAAAATATAAGCGAAATTGGAAAATCACGACTAGAGACACTGAGAAGTAGCAATGATGGATTTTACATTGCAGAACAGGATTTAAATTTAAGGGGGCCTGGTGAAATTTTTGGAACAAAGCAGTCAGGAGAGGAAACATTCAGACTATTTTCTTTAAAAGATACTGAACTCCTTATAACAGCCAAATCAATAGCTAAAGAAATAGTTAATAATGAAGATTTATCATTTAAACATGAAGTACTAATGAATATTTTTAATAAAGATGACTATATTCAAAATCTTAATTAAATTTATTTATTTTTTGGAATAACCATTCCTCCTGAAACAACAAGTTTAAGAGCATCTTCAACAGACATTTTTAGAAATATTAAATCCTTTTCTGGAAAAAATAAAAGAAACCCGCTTGTTGGATTTGGTGTTGTCGGCATGAATACATTTACCATTTTCTTATTAACATTTTCTCCAACCTCACCCTTAGTTGAACCTGTAACAAAGCCAATTGCCCATATATCTTTTCGGGGATATTCAACTAAGACTGCCTGACGAAATGCATCTGATTGAGTTGCCATTACTGTTTCAAGAATTTGTTTTATAGCACTATATACTGATCTTACTACAGGCATTCTGCTAAGAATATTTTCCCAAAGACGTATTAATGTTCTACCAAATAATCCTGTGGCTAAAATACCAACAAAGGTTGTAAATATAAATACTATGATTAGACCAAGACCTGGAATAGGGAAAGGGAGATAAGTTGAAGGTCTGTAATAATAAGGTACCATTGGAACAACTAGATTATCAACAAAAGTAATAAAAGCCCAAACGACATATATAGTTAAAATTAAGGGTGTCATTACAAGAATACCTGTAAAGAACCAAGATCTAATTCTGGACATCAATTAACCTTTCAAAACAATCAAAATTATATTAATATTAATCTTATAACAGCTTATAAATTTATTAGTAAGATATGAAATTGAATAATAAAAAAAAATTTCTTTTTTAGATAACAATAGTCTAAACAATGTTCAAAAACTTCTTAAGATTTTGGAATATTTGAGAGACCCGGAAAAAGGATGTGCTTGGGATATTAAGCAAACTTTCTCTTCTATATCACCATATACCATTGAGGAAGCATATGAAGTAACACAAGCAATTCAAGATGAAAATTTTGATGATTTAAAGGAGGAATTAGGCGATTTATTACTTCAAGTGGTTTTTCTATCTCAAATAGCTAATGAAAAAAAATTATTTTGTTTTGATGATGTGGTTAACGGAATTAAAGAAAAACTAATTAGAAGGCATCCACATATTTTTAAAGAAAACGTAAATTTGAAAACTGCTAAAGAAGTAAAGAATCAATGGGATAGTATCAAATTAAATGAAAAAAAGAAAAAAAAATTAAACTCTTATTATTCGGTTTTTGAAAGAATAACTAAAACATTACCGTCAATAATAAAAACACAAAAGATTCAAGAGGAAGTAAGTAAAGAAGGATTTGATTTTAATGATGTTGAAGATTGTATAACAAAACTTTATGAAGAAATTGACGAGTATAAAGAAGCAATTTCATCTGATGATGAACATAAACTACTTGATGAAGGTGGAGATCTTTTATTTTCTGCAATAAATATTTTGCGCAAGTCTGGAATAAATTCAGAAGAAGCATTAAATTATGCTAATAAAAAATTCATGAAAAGATATTTGCAAGCTGAAAAAATTGCATTTAATGACGGCTTAAAATTTAATAACCTTAATTTAGAACAAAAGCATGAATATTGGCTAAAAAGTAAAAAATTACTTAATTAGTTCCTATTAAGAAGAGAAATTAGGCTCGAAGTGTCAAATCGTCCTCCCTCATTTTCTTGAACTTGAGCATAAAATTGATCTATTATAGAGGTGACAGGTAATCTCGATTTATTTTTTCTTGCCTCTTCCAAACAAAGCTTTAAATCTTTTCTCATCCAATCTACTGCAAATCCAAAGTCAAATTTATTACTAACCATAGTCTCTCCACGATTAGTCATTTGCCAACTACCTGCAGCTCCAGATTGAATGACATCAAGGACTTTTTTCATATCTAATTTTGCTTTAATTCCAAAATTTATACCTTCTGAAAATCCTTGAACTAAACCAGCTATACAAATTTGATTAACCATTTTAGCTAATTGGCCACTTCCAACATCTCCAATAAGAGAAATATTTTTTCCGTAAGCTTTCATAATTTTAGAAGCTTTATCATAAATATTTTTCTCTCCTCCACACATTATTGAGAGTATTCCATTTTCAGCTCCAGCCTGCCCCCCAGAAACAGGTGCGTCAATAAAATTAGCTTTTTTTGATTTCATTAAATTGTATAAGTTTTTTGCTAATTCGGCACTCGCGGTTGTATGATCAACAACGATGCTTCTCGGAGATAACCCAGCAATTATTCCGTCTTTCCCATTAACAACTGATAAAACATCATTGTCATTTCCCACACATATAAAAATAAAATCCGAACCTAAAGTTGCATCTTTTGGGGTCTTTGCGATAAAACCTTTGTATTTAGTTAACCATTTTTTTGCTTTTTTATTTGTTCGATTGTAAACTGTTACTTCGTGACCTTCTTTTGATAAATGGCCTGCCATAGGATAACCCATAACGCCTAAACCAATAAAACTTACTTTTGACATAAAAAATCCATAGAATTAATATTTAATCTAATTTAGTTTATTATATATTAATTCAGATGAGCTACACAATAGCTGACCCTTGAAATTAAATTTAAATGTACTGGATTTAGGATTTAACTCCATATAACAGCCTGATGATTTAGCTAAATCAAATACAGGTGAATGATCCCATGGGGTTAAATATTTATGTTTGATATAGTCTATCTTACCACAAATAAGAGAAGCCACCTCAAAACCTGCACACCTCAAATTTTTTGATACTTTAAAACCTTGCTTATCTTTTTGTATTTCAAGATTGTCAAAAAGCTCATCAATAATAGATTTAGATCCATTTATAACTTCGAACTTTATATTACCATTTTCACGATAAGTTTTAACTTTATTTTTTTTATTACTAAAAATTACAGATGAGTTTGGAACGGTGTAACAAAAAGTCTTAAATATAGGAAAATATAACCAGCTTGCAATTGGTATTTTAGACTTGCATAAAGATATCATAATACAAAATTTATCTAAATTATTTACATAATTATATGTACCGTCTATAGGATCACAGGTCCACGTATAATCAGATACAAAATTCTCATAAGGATCAAATTTATTATAACTTTCTTCTCCAATAAAATTTGAACCTTTAATCAATTCAAGCAATTTTGATTTTAAAAAAATTTCAGAATTCTTATCTGCTTCAGTAACATAATCATCTAGTCGAGACTTAGAAGAAATTTGATAACTTTCTAAGCATCCATATAACGGAATTATTATTTCATCAGATGCCTGTTTTAGAATTTTACATATATTATCTGAAATTTTTTTAAAATTTAAATTCAATTCACTCACCTTACTATAACTATATTTGAAAACTTAGATTTCATTCTATCAAGATTAATTTTTGAAATATTTATTGATAATTTATATTTTCCATGCTTATTAATCTCTTTACTTACTATTTTGCTATTTTCATAAAGCCAATTAACGATGACACCTATATTTTCATTTAAAACTATCTTTATTTCAATATATTTATTTTCAAGCTTATGTTGAATAACATTAGAAATTTTATCTAAGCCAGTACCTTTTATAGCAGAAATAAATATGCCACTTTCATTAAATTTTGTATGAATATCATCAAAATCGTAAAGATCAATTTTATTGAAAATCTCAATTGTTTTACTTTCAATGTTACTATCAATATTATTTAGAACGTTATAGACTTCTTTGGCTTCACTTTCTATAAATGGTGATGATAAATCCCTTACATGAATAATTATTTCTGAAGACGATATTTCTTCCAAAGTAGATTTAAATGATTCAATGAGTTCTGTAGGCAAGTCTGAAATAAAACCAACAGTATCAGAAATAATAATTTTATCGTGTGAATAATCTTTAAAGATTCTCCTTGTAGGGTCAAGTGTAGCAAACAACATGTCTTTTGAAAGAACGTTTTCATTCAATAGTTTATTAAATAATGTGGACTTACCTGCGTTTGTATATCCTACTATAGAGACTAATATTATTTGATTATCTAATCTATTTTTTTGTTGTATTTTTCTAGAATTTGAAACCTTAATTAACAAAGATTTTATTTTTTTTATTCTCTGACTTAACATTCTTTTATCAAGTTCAAGCTGAGTTTCGCCTGGACCTCCTAAAAAACCAAATCCTCCTCTTTGACGTTCTAAATGAGTCCAAGTTCTTACTAATCTACTTTTTTGATATAAAAGATGTGCAAGTTCAACCTGCAATTTGCCCTCATGAGACATTGCTCTTTTACCAAAAATTTCTAAAATAAGGTTCGTCCTATCTATAACTTTTAGATTATAAAATTTTTCAAGATTTCTTTGTTGGATAGGAGATAAAGTATTATTAAAGATAATTAACTTTATGTTCATTTCTTCAATAATTTTTTTGAATTTATTTAATATTCCTCTAGAAAGGAAGTAACCCGGTGAAGGGTTTCTAAGTCTTAAATATGAAGAATACAAAATATTTAGATTAATTGATTTAGCTAAATTACATGTTTCTTGTAATTTATGTTTAGCAATTTCATCACTTATTTTATCTAAGTTTAGAGATAATACCAGACAACTTAAAACAGTACTTTTATTCAGTTTTATCCATCCCTAAAGATACAGTAGTTGATGGCATAATAGTTGATATCGAATGTTTATATACTAATTGAATATGTGTATCTCTTTTTAATAAAATTGAAAAATTATCAAACCAAGTGATAATACCTTGCAGTTTCACACCATTTATCAAAAAAATAGTGACAGACAATTTTTCTTTTCTAATTTGGTTTAAAAATGTTTCTTGTAAATTTTCAGATTTATTCATAGACCTATTACCATATTAAAATATATATATAAAATTATAGTAAAGGCAAATAGTTTAAATTAAATCAAATCCATCCTAATTGATAAGATAGATTCAAGTTTTTTTACTGAATTATTGTCGGAAAAAATAATAATTGTATCATCCACCTCAATAATAGTCTCGCCAATTGGTATAATTAATTCTTCTTTCCTAAAAATTGCTCCAATACAAATTGATTTTGGTAATTTTAACTCTTTAAGAGATTTACCAACAATTTTTGAAGATTCTAAAGCTCTTGCCTCTAAAACCTCCCCTTTATCTTCAATGATTGAGTGAATAGATTTAATGCTACCACTTCTAATTTTTGATAAAATAGATGAAACTGTTATTTGAGCCGGACTAATTACAGAATTTATACCTAAAGTGTTTATAAGTGGAATATAGTTAGGTTTATTTATAAGAGTAACTGCTCTAATTGCACCACTTCTTTTAGCAAGTAATGCTGATAGTATATTTACTTCATCATTATTGGTTAAAGAAACAAATGTTTCTGCATTTGAAATTCCAGCTTCAGTTAATATATCTTGATCCAATGCATCGCCATTAATAACAGAAATATTAGCAAAAATTTCGGCTAAAATATTTGCCTGATCCCTATTATTTTCTATAATTGATATATTAATTTCTTTCATTTTATCATTGAGTAAGTTAACAGTATTTTTACCTATTTGCCCTCCCCCAGCAATAATTATAGAATTTGCTGTTTTTTCCTCATGACCAAAAGCAACCATACACCTTGAAATTTGATTCGTATCACATACAAAATAAACTCTATCAAGTGGCTCCATTTTATGAGACCCATCTCTTGGAACTATTATTTCTCCAGATCTTATGATAGCAACAATATTCATTTTTAAATCAGGAAAAATATCTTTTAAATGCCTTGTAGAAACATTAAGTAAAGGGCAATCTTCTTCACAAAGGACTCCAATTAACTGTAATTTTCCATCAATAAAATTTCCAACATCAAAAGCACCTGGTATTTGAAGTCTTTTAGAGACTGCATTTGAAACCTCTAATTCAGGTGAAATTTTATAATCGATGGGTAAATTTTCTGAGTTATATATTTTTTCAATTCTTGGGTCTAAATATGATTGAGCTCTTATTCTAGCTATTTTTAAAGGTGTGGAAAACATAGAATGAGCAATTTGACAAACAATCATATTTACTTCATCAGATTGAGTGACAGCTATTATCATATCAGCTTCTTCAATTCCTGCTTTTTGAAGAACTTCTGGATAAGAAGCTAAACCTTCAACACCACTAACATCACAATGATCTAAAACTTTCCTTATTCTTTCTTGATTTTGATCAATTATTGTTACATCATTTTCTTCCTCCGATAAATGTGTAGCAATACTTTCACCAACTTGGCCAGCACCACAAATTATAATTTTCATAAATACCTAAAATTAATTAATATTTTTTATTTCTCAAATTCTAAATTTTTTAATTTTCTATGCAATGCAGATCTTTCCATTTTTATAAAAGTTGAAGTTCGAGAAATATTTCCACCAAATCTCTCAATTTGCATTTTTAAATACTCTTTTTCAAATTTTTCTCTAGCTTCTTTTAAATTTAAAGATAAAAACTGATTTATAGAATTTAAATTATCATCTATAGAAACATAATTAATTTCTGGGGGCAACATATCTGAAGATATAATACCTTCACTATTATCAGGAACCATGATCAAAAGCCAATCAATTATATTTCTTAATTCATTTAAGTTACCTGGCCAATTATACCTTTGCAATGATGCAATTGCATCATCACTTAATATTCTAATAGGCTTATTTAAAACTGCTGAAGATGAAGACATATAATATTTTACTAGATCTGGTATATCTTGAGTATGATTTTTTAAATCAGGCATCTCAATAGGAACAACACCTAATCTATAATACAAATCTTCCCTTAATACTCCTAGTTCAATTTGTTGCTTTATATTTTTAGATGAGGAAGAGATAACTCTTACATCAACACTTATCTCATAGTTTCCTCCAATTCTTTTAAACAACTGTTGCTGGACAGCATGTATTATTTTACTCTGTAATTCTAATGAAAGATCACATATTTCATCTAAATATAAAGTTCCTCTGTTAGCTTTTTCAAATAAACCTATTTTTTTCCTATTAATATTTTGTTTGCTTTCATAACCAAATAATTCCTCTTCAGATATCATAGAACAGTTAACATGAACAAAACTAGAGTTTCTTCTTGGAGATTCTTGATGAATGGTTCTTGCACAAGCTTCTTTTCCAGAGCCTGATGAACCTAAAATTAGTACTCTACTATTTGTTTGAGAAACTTTAGCTATTATTTGTCTGATAGAGTTGATTATCGAAGATTTACCAACAAGCATATCAGGACGTCTAATTTGTTGCTTTAATTCAGCATTTTCTTTTTTCAAAACTGAAGTTTCTAAAGCCCTTGAAACCATAAAAATTAATTTTTCAGATTTAAAAGGCTTTTCTATAAAGTCATAAGCTCCTGCTTTAATTGCATTAACTGCAATTTCTACAGTTCCATGACCTGAAATCATAAGAATTGGTATTTCTGGATTACTATCTTTGATCCAGTTTAGTAATGAGAGACCATCCATAGTACTATCACGCATCCAAATATCTAAAATAATTAAAGATGGAAGTTCCTTGTACATTATAGCTTGAGCCTCTTGTGCATTTGATGCACATATTGTTTCATAACCTTCATCATTTAAAACTGCAGATATTGTATCTCTAATGTCAGGCTCATCATCTACTATTAAAATATTGTCTTTCATATCTAAAAACCTATAAATTTATAACAAAAACTCAATAATTATTTTAGCTCCACCAAGTTTTGAATCACTAAGTGTTAATTTACCATTATGCTCTTCAACAATTCTTTGAACTATTGAAAGGCCTAATCCTGTTCCTTTTTTTCTAAATGTTACATAAGGGTTGGTTAAGCTATCTCTATTTGTAGGAAAACCGTTTCCATTGTCTTCAATAATTAGTAGAATATTTTTATTATGAAACTCTGTTAAAATATCGATTTTGCCTTTTGATATAGAAGAGTTTTCATATATGGAATCAACAGAATTTTGAAAAATATTTGTTAAAGCTTGTCTAATTTTTTGAGAATCAATTTTTATTTTGAAATTATTGGGTAAATTATTAATATAATTCCATTTTATATTACTATTGCTAATTTTAAATAAAGAAAGTTGAGTCAGTATAACATTATTTAAATCTCCCGGATAAAGATTTACAGATGGCATTCTAGCAAAAGAACTGAACTCCCCCACTAAATTTCCAATATCGTCAACTTGTCTTTGAATGGTTTCCAAATAATTATTAAAAACCTTTATTTCATTAGGATCTTTAGGCTTAAATTTTGTATATATTTTTTCTACAGATAGCTGTAAAGGAGTTAAAGGATTTCTTATTTCATGAGCAATTCTTTGAGCTATATCAGACCAAGCTGCTTTTTTTTGAGCAGATAATAATTCAGTTATGTCATCAAATGTTATTACATACCCAGAAATATTACTTTCGATTACTTCGGTAGAAATCCTTGCTAAAAATGTACGAATTTTATTTTTTATCTCAATTTTAATTTGCTCTTCATTACTAACGGTCTTATCTTTTATAGCTTTGTAAAATAAATTTGAGAATTCAGGAAATAATTTAATAAATTTTTGGCCATAGAATTTATTCTCTGAAATTCTCAATAATTCTAAAGACTTTTCATTAGGTAGGTTTACTTTTCCTTCAGCATCAAGTCCTATGACACCAGAAGAAACTCCTGATAAAATAGCCTCAGTGAATTCTCTTCTCTGATTAATTTGAGAATTAGCAGCAATAAGTTCCTTCTTGTTTTTGGAAATTTCATCTAGCATTTTGTTAAAGCTTGAGCCTAAACGAGAAACTTCTTCTATGCCTAAATTATTCTCTACTCTTACATCAAGGTTACCAGCTCTAGCAATGTTGGCAACACTAATAACTGAGCTTAGTGGCTTAATGATTGAGTTTGCTAAAATTAAACCTATCCAGAGGGCCAGCAACAATAAAAAGAGTGCAACAAGGAAAAAAAGAACACCAAAGGAAATTTGCAAATTAGTACTTTCTATTTTAATAAATTGATACTGATCTGATGCTAATTTTGTTCTATCTATTGCATCTAAAACTGATGGCTCTAAAAAACGTCCAGCATAAAGATAAACATCTACCAACCTATTAATTTTTACTAATCCTCTAATTTTATTATTAGAATTAGACCTTAGGATGATTAAGTCACCGTTTTGAGCTTGACTAAAGATTTGATCGTCTAGATCATTTAATGCTATGGAAAAGGCAAATTGTGAGCGAGCTAATACCATCTTTGAACTATTAAGTAATATTGCTTCTGATAGATTTCTTATTGCCGCTTGAGTTGATAAATAATTGTCAAGTGTATTTGGGTTGGATACTAGTTTTGGAGCTTCTCTATTTATGTCATTAACCATTTCAAGAATAGATCCTCTAACACTCCTAGTATGCTCACTTAAATAATCTTCGGCTACCTTAACAGATTCATTAATAGCTGTTGAAATTCTATCTGAAAACCATCCTCTAAAACTGTAGTCAACAATAAATAAACCAAATGCTGCTAAAATAATTGAAGGTAAAATAGAAATACCACCAAACAATATAGTAATTCTCCAATGCAGTTGAGAACCAGCATTATTTTTATTGTGGTCAACAATTATATTGTTTATTTGATATGCTACTAAAATAGAAATTATTATCAATCCAACAGCAAATAAAATTACAATTAAAATAAAGATTACTTCTATATCTGAATTAAAAAATAATTGTATAGGAAGTAAGTATAATGAGAGAGTTAGGATTAAAGAAACTATAAAAAATATAATTAAAAAAATTCTAAATTGTTTTAGTATTTGGTAAAAAAACTTATAAAAATTTTTAAAAAAGTTCAATTTCTTACTCTTTTAATAATTTCAATGTCTAGTTCTTTTATTTTTTTTCTCAAGGTATTTCTATTAATTCCTAATAACTCGGAAGCTTTGATTTGATTGCCATTTACTAAAAATAATGATTTATTTATTAAAGATTTTTCAAACTTTTTAATAAAAAAATTATATAAATCATTTGAATAATATGATAGATTGTTTTGAGTAAAGAAATTATCAAATTCAGAATCTAAAACTTCAGAAAACTCCGTATAATTATCCTTGTTTAAAGCTTTAGATTTATTCAATTCATCTTTAATAGTTTTCATAAACTAATTACAGGTTCTGGATAAAGTATTGAAATTCTTTTAACAAAGTTTTCTAATTCTTTTATATTTCCAGGCCAATTATAATTTTTAAGCTCATTAAAAGAGCTTTCTTTAAATTCTTTGAGGGGTAATTTTTTATACTTATTAGTTTCTATAAAATTTAAAACTAACTCTTTTATATCTTCTTTTCTATCTTTTAATGGTGGGATAAAAATAGGAATAATATTAAGATAATAATATAAATCTTCTCTAAAAACTCCTCTTTTGATAAGTTTCAAAATATTAGTTTTGGATGAAACAATCAATCTAATATTATTTATACTATTATCTTTTTTATCATAAAAAAATCTTAAAAAATCTAATAACTTTAGTTGATATTCTAAAATCATTTCATCAATAGATTCTAAATATAATGTTGAATTTTTTAGAGATACATCAGATAGTTTTTTTTCAATTAAATCAAAATTTGGATTAGTAAGATTTATAATAAAAAAATTTTTATTATTATTTGTTAAGTTATGAATTGTTTTGGCAACAAGTTTTTTTCCAGTACCTGCTTCTCCAGTAATTAAAACAGTTAAATTATTTCTTATCAGTTTTGAAATAGAACTAAAGATATCTTGCATGGGTTGACTCCGACCAATCAAATCAAAATTAGATTTAATGATATTTATATCTTTATTCTTATAATTAATTTTATTTATAGACTTTGGTAAATCAAGTGCAGCATTGACTATTTGTAAAACTTTTTCAAGATCAAAAGGTTTTGAAAGGTATTCAAAAGCTCCAAATTTAATAGAATTAACTGCTGTTGAAAGAGTAGAAAAACCACTTATTACTATAACTGGCAGTTCAGGGTTTAAATTTTTAATATCAGATAATTTATCTAAAATATTACCATCTGGCAACTTTACATCAGTAATAAGTAAATCAGGTGAAATTTCTTTAATTAACCTTAAAAGTCCAACTTGGTTTCCAGTTGTAGCTACAGAATATTTATTTTTTTCTAATAATGTTTTTAATATGAAACGAATACTCTTATCGTCATCGACAACTAAGATATTCTTTTTAAAAGGAACCTTATTATATGACTTTGTAAAAGAATAATGCTTCATTTTATAACATTCTTTTCAGGAAAACTTAGTCTAAATGTAGTTTCAGAGTTAGAATGCACATACTCTACTTTTCCAGAGTGAGCATTCATTGCTCCAATTACTTGTGTTAGACCTAAACCAGAACCATTATTTTTTGATGTAATAAATGGATTAAATAATGAATTTTTAATGAAATCTGGAACACCATTAC
>JBJLFF010000028.1:0-24490 GCA_045565515.1 Puniceispirillales bacterium (SeqCode) | reverse complement strand
ATTTGTATTTCCATTTAAAAATAAGTCTAAATAGTCTCCCTGAGAAACTGTTATGTTAAAAAGTTTTAATATTTTAATAGTATCTTGAATATTATATTCGATCATTTTATCTAGAGATAATTCCTGATTTGGGGTCAATAAAAAAAGATTTTCAAGAAATTGCTTATCTACATCATCATTTCCATCAAATACTCTTCCGTTAAAAACATTGTAAATATCATTTATTTTTCTTGCCTCAAGATTACTAGCTTCTGACATATTATCTGAAAAATTAAATAAATTTACTAATAAAGATAATGATTGTACTGATCTCCCGTTTTCTAATTCATTTTCAATTACATCTAAAATATTAGTATTAATACTTTCATTATCCTTATTATTTTTTAGTGCATTCCATATATCTGCTCTTGATTGAGGGCCAGAATTAAGTTTTAAATTATTAAATGCTTCATCAAATTCAAGGGAACTATCACCAATTATATTATAATAAAATTCTGTTTCATTGATAGAAATTGATTTATCTTTCAATAATTCGTCAACCATGAATGCTTTTGTTTCAGGCTGGATATTTTCAATATTCAGCAATGCTTTATAGTTATACATAGGAGTTTTTAAAATAAATTCATTGGGTATAATATTTCTAATTTGATCCATCATAGCAATATCAAGCAGATTAAGACTAGATTCATCAATTAAAAAGTTTTCATTCTTTTTTGTCATTGAATCGAGTAAGTTAAAAAAATTCTCGTCTTGACTTCCACTTGCCTTTAAAAGCTCAGCTTCAAAAAGTGCGTCATCTTCTTTCCCTTGTATAATTTGGCAAAAAATTTGTGCTTTTTTCCAGAAATTGTCATTATTATTTAATGTAACATCATTAACAATATTACAGGCCAAACTATCCGTCTCAAATTCACCTTCTAAAAAATAGTGTTTTACTCTTAAGCTTCGCCAAAAATCAAATTCCTCATCATCAGGTAATAAATCTATAAGTTTATATAAAGAATCCAAATCATTTAAGTTTGCTAATAACATTAATTTTTTATTTATGAATATGTTTTCTAAATTTGAAGAACCAGTTGGCGGTTCATGAGATACGGTTAATATTTCTTTAATTATATTTTTCAAAACATTACTATTAATGTTAGGATTAATATTATTAATTAAGTAGATTGCTCTCTGAAATGTAGTCTCACTCCATAAATCTAAGTTTTTCGGAAGAAATTCATTATAATCAAGACCGATTGATGATATTTTTACTTTATCTAATTCAGATTTTTTAACTAAAGGGAAATTCAGAGATTTATTATCTGAAGAACTAAGAAAACTATTTGCTTCATTAACGCTTTTATTATTAGTGTTATCATCTATAAGATCTCTCTCATCACTAAACAAAACATTACTATTTGAAAGCTCATCCAATAATAAACTTGTATCATTGTCATTAAAAATATTGATGCCTTCAGAAATATTGTCTCGGTCATAAAAAATATCATTCGGATTTTCAATAGTTTTAGGGAAATTTAGTACTTTTGAATCACTATTCTTCAATTCTTCTAGAAAAGATTTAATATCTTCATCTTCATCTAAGTTTAGCTTTTCATCTTTTGATGAAAACGGATTCAATGGAGTCACTGTTTCTGAAAAGGTTTCCACTGAACTTGATGTTTGAGAAAATGTATTTCTAGTAAAAACTGTACTCAATACTAATAGAACTAAAAATACAAATATTATATAATTATTTAATAAAATTTTCATTTGGAATGACAAGAGTTTTTTCAATTACAGGAATTGGTATCTGCCAAAAAGCTAATGTCAGACTAATTCCTATTAAAAATAATATACAAATACTGCTTACAATTAAAAAGGATTTCATAAAAAATTCTCCATATGAACTTACATACATATGAAATATGTCGTTAATCAGGCAACAAAAATATAAAAAAATTTTTATAAAATAAAGTTTTGTTGATAAGTTAGATGTTTTAGTGTTTTTATACTACATTTATAATATGTTTTTAGTTAATCAAATTAAATTGTAGAAATGAAACCCACTCAACCAATTGTCCTGATAGGAATGATGGGATCTGGAAAAACAAGTATAGGAAAATTAGTTGCCCAAGAATTGAACTTTCCTTTTATAGATACAGATTTTGAAATAGAAAAAAATCTAAATTTGAGTATTAAAGAAATTTTTGAAAAATATGGCGAGACTTTATTTAGAAAAAAAGAATTTGATGTTTTTAAACTATTTAGCAATAGAAATAATATTGTAATATCTTCAGGTGGCGGTTCTTTCTGTCATCCAAATACGCATGAATTAATTAAAAAGTATTTTTTAAGTGTTTGGCTGGATGTAAATGGTGATATACTTTTTAACAGACTTAAAAGAAACCAAACAAAGCGCCCTCTCCTTAATGGTTTAAAAGAAAATGAATTAAGGAATAAAGTTAAAAATTTGATTTCAGAAAGAAAAGATTGTTACAATAAAGCAGATATTAGAGTTAAGCTTTCTGAACAAAAAATTAAAGAAAGCTTTTATGTAACTTATTCAAAAATTATAAGTTATATTTCTAAATATTAAAGTATTGGAAAAATTTAACTTGAATGTAAACTCCATAAAAAAATTAAGTGTTTCTAATAAAGCATCTTCTTACAATATTTATTTTGGTAATAATATTTTTGATAATTCAGAAATAATTCTTAAAAAATATATTCAAGATAGAAAAATTATTATTGTCTATGATCAAAAATTGGAGAAACATATAATAAAATTAAAGCACTCAATTTCATATATTGCAAGTGAGTTTGAATTAATTAGAGTGCTCGGAGGTGAAAAATCTAAGTCTTTGGAAAAATTTTCTTCTTTAAGTGAAGAAATCATAAATAAAGGTGTGGATAGAAAATCTATTTTAATTGCATTTGGTGGTGGAGTTATTGGTGATTTAGTAGGATTTATAGCATCTACTTTGCTCAGAGGAATTGATTTTATTCAAATACCATCTACACTTTTAGCTCAAGTTGATAGCTCCATCGGTGGAAAAACAGGAATAAACTCCTTTTATGGGAAAAATTTGATCGGTTCTTTTCATCAACCTATTGCAGTCCTTTCAGATGTAAGTCTTCTAAAAACTTTAAGCAAAAGGGAATTAATTTCAGGTTATGCAGAGATTGTAAAGCATGGACTAATTAAGGATAAAAAATTTTTTGAGTGGCTTAAAAGATTTGGCAATCAAGTTATTTATGGAAATAAAGATTTAAGAATTGAGGCAATTTACAAAGCTTGCAGTATAAAAAGAGAGATAGTACAAGAAGATGAATTTGAGCGAGGCCAGAGAGCACTTTTAAATTTAGGCCATACTTTTGGACATGCAATAGAAAGTTATCTTAATTATGATGGAACTGTATTACATGGTGAAGCTGTTTCCATTGGTATAATAATGGCCTATAAATTGTCAGTTAAAATAGGGTCTTCTTCAAAAAAAGATCTTGAAACAGTCTTAACTCATTTTATAGAAGTTGGCCTTCCGATCTCGATAACAGATTTAACTGATAAAATATCAGATACAGAAAAATTATGGGGTATCATGCAGAATGATAAAAAAGCTTCTAATGGAAAACTAAATTTCATTATTCCAGAAAAAATTGGTTTATCAAAAATCAGAAGTGACATCTCTAGTGATGATGTTTTATCAATTCTTAATGAAGAAATAGCATATGACAGACATTGATTTTTGGTTATTGATAATAGCTATTTTTATTTTGATAATTATATCAGCGTTCTTTTCAAGTTCAGAAACTGCACTTACTGCTGTATCAGATGCTAGAATGCATCAAATATCAAAAAAGGGTGATAAAAGGGCATCTATAGTTAAAACTTTAAGAGCAAAAAGAGATTTACTAATTAGTGCTCTTTTAATCGGGAATAACGCAGTAAATGTTCTTGCTTCAGCATTAGCAACAAGTACTGCCATAACATTATTTGGCGAAGGTGGAGTTGCTTTTGCAGCAGTTGTTATGACACTTATTCTAGTGATTTTTGCTGAAGTACTTCCTAAATCTTATGCTTTTAAAAATGCTGACGTGTTTTCTCTGAGAGTTGCAAGACCTGTACAAATAACTGTTAGAGTCCTTAAACCAATTTCCCAACTTATCGGTTTTACTGTTTCTTTGTTTTTCAAAGAACAAAAAGAAAGTTCTAACAATAGAGAGGAGGAATTAAGAGGATTAATAAAATTACATAGTACTGGTGGTGATAATTCTGACAGAGAAAGAGGTGCAATGCTTTCTTCAGTATTAGATCTTAGAATTATAACTGTTGAAGAAATTATGAAACACCGAAGTGATGTCATAATGATTGACTTTAATATGGACTATTATTCTATTTTAGAAAAAGTTCAAAATAGTTCATTTACGAGACACCCTGTTTTTTCAGGAAAAATAGATAATATTATCGGGGTTCTTCATGTAAAAGACATACTGAAAAAGATAAATAATAATAATTTTCAATCAATTAACACCATTGATATAAGTGATACAATTTCAGCTGTATATTTTGTTCCAGAAACCACTTCTCTTTATGACCAACTTCAGGCTTTTAGGAAAAGACGGGAGCATTTTGCAGTTGTAGTTGATGAGTATGGTGATTTTAGAGGTATTATAACTCTTGAAGATATTTTAGAAGAGATTGTAGGAGAAATTGACGATGAGTATGACAATACTCTCCCAGGACTTTCTTCTCAAAAAGATGGCTCTTGGATTGTAAAAGGTGACATAACAATAAGAGATTTGAATAGAACTTTTGATATTGATTTACCAGATGAAGAGGCAAGCACAATAGCTGGATTAGTTATGTATGAATCAAGATCCATCCCATCTCCTGGTCAGGAATTTAGATTTCATAGACTTAGAATAAGAATTTTAAGTAAAGAACAAAATAAATTAACCTCCTTAAGATTATGGTTTGATAAAAATAATTTTGATGATGAATAAATAATGACTTTAGATAGTTATAAAAATACAATTTCAAGATCTCTTTTGCATTCAAGAACTATTTTTTCTGAAGGTTATGTAAGAGAAGATGGTTTATTTGATATAGAGAGTATAATTAAAGATACAAAATCTTATGATATACCTAGAACAAACGGTAGTTACTTAAAAAAAGGTGACCCACTTCATGAAATGCATATTGTATTAACAATTAACCTTGAAATGAAAATTATAGATATTTCAGCTAAGACAATTTCTGCACCTTACAAAATATGTTCAGATGCAAACTTTAAAATTAAAAGTTTAATAGGTGAAACGATAGGACCTGGATGGAAAAATAAAATAAATAAACATATAGGAAATATTGAAGGATGCACTCATGTGAGAGAATTATTAGTTTCGATGGCAACAGTATCTTTTCAGACAGTTTATGGTGAAAAATCCAAAAGAACTAGGGAGGCGATTAATAGGGGTAATAAAGATCCTTATCCAAATGACATTAGCAGACCATCTCTATTAAATACTTGTTATGCATTTGATGAAAGATCAGAAGTAACTAAGAAACAATGGCCCGAGCATTGGAAGAAAAGCTAAGCCTTTGTTTTGATTGAAATTGAATGAACACCATTTTCCCATTCATCTTTTAATTCTTCATTAATAAGTCTATGCACTGCTAATTTATTTTTATCTTTAAATTCTGCACAATTTATATATATGACGAAATGAGTTTCACCCCCCTCTTTAAAGCCACCATGCCCTCTATGCATTTCAGAAACATCTTCTATTTTAAGCATAAATGGTGAAAATCTTTTTTGGAGCTTTTCCTCCATAGTTGTAGAAATTTTAATTTTTTTATCCATGTTAATAGTTTAAGTTAGGTATAATTTCTTGCAACAAGTTTTTAACCAAAAAATAATAAATTATGAAGAAAACAGGTTCAAATAATTTTATATTAGATATAAATTCCAACATAAAAAAACAATGTGCTGAAGTTAATTGTAAGGCTGAAGCAAGTTATAAGGCTCCTTATTCAAGAGATAGATTAAATGAATATATATACTTTTGTTTAGAGCATGTTAGAGAGTATAATAAAAGATGGAATTATTATGAAGGATTAGATAATGATGAGATAGAGTCAGAAATTAGAAAAGCTACTACTTGGGAACGTCCTTCATGGCCAACCAGGAACAATATTCATAAAAATTGGGATAAAGTTAATTTTAACTTTGAAAATTTTGAAAATATAAATAATGATAAATCAGATACAGGTAATTTAGAGAGTTTTTCTTCGAAAGAAATAAAGGCATTTAAAATTATAAACGTCTCACCAACAAAATGTATTGAAACAATTAAAAAAGCATATAAAAAATTAGTTAAAAAATATCATCCTGATTATAATATTGGTAATAAAGAATATGAAAATAAAATCAAAGAAATTAACCAAGCCTATAATGATCTAAAAGAAATTAAATAAATAAAAGAAGAAATAACATGCATAATGATAAAATTACTCATTCACAAAACGAACCAGATTTAATTATTGATACAAAAAAAATTTTTAATATTGATATAAACTTTGAAGTTAAGGGATTTTCAGAAAGTTCTGATTATGTTCCAGAAATAGACCCTGCTTACCGTTTTGATAAAGATACAACACAAGCTATACTTGCAGGTTTTTCCAAAAATAGAAGAGTTATGGTTCAAGGTTATCATGGGACAGGTAAGTCTACCCACATAGAGCAAGTAGCTGCAAGACTAAACTGGCCTTGCATTAGGGTTAATCTAGATAGCCATATAAGTAGAATTGACCTAATTGGAAAAGATGCAATTGTAATAAAAGATGGAACACAGGTTACTGAATTCAAAGAAGGGATTCTTCCTTGGGCTGTTCAAAACCCTATGGCTTTAGTATTTGATGAGTATGACGCAGGTAGAGCAGATGTTATGTTTGTAATACAGAGGGTATTAGAGTCAGGAGGAAAACTAACTTTACTTGATACTAACAAGGTTATTAGTCCCCATAACTCATTTAGACTTTTTGCAACTGCTAACACTGTTGGGTTGGGTGACACAACTGGCCTCTATCATGGAACACAACAAATAAACCAAGGACAGATGGATAGATGGTCGATTGTAGCCTCACTAAATTATTTACCAGTTGATGCTGAGGTTGAAATAGTACTTGCAAAAGTTCCTTCATGGAATACTGATACTGGGAAACAAACTATTCAAAAAATGGTTTCTCTCGCAGGTCTTACTCGAAATGGTTTTATGTCTGGAGATATATCAACAATTATGTCACCTCGAACAGTAATTACTTGGGCTGAAAATGCTGAAATACTTGGAGATGTTGGCTTAAGCTTTAATTTATCATTTTTAAATAAATGTGATGACATAGAAAGGGACATAGTTAAAGAGTATTTCCAGAGATGCTTTGACGCCAACTTAGGGGACAGTGTTAAAGTATCAGAGGCTGTTTAGTGGAAAAATCTGATTTAGAAATACAATTCCATGAGGCTGTAGCCTCTACTTTACGTGCTATGGCCGGAGGCACTGAACACGAAGTAGTATTTGTAGGTGATAACACTTTTATAGGGAACGATAAAGTCAGGCTTCCTAAAATAAATGATATTAAATCAGATAGTTCACGTTTAAGGGGTGAGGCTGATAAAATTGCTTTGTGGATAAAATATCACAATCCTGAGCTTGATAAAAAACATGCACCTAAAGGATCACTTCAAAAAGAAATATATGAATCTGCAGAATATGCCAGGGTTGAAGCTTTAGGTAGCTCGTATATGCCAGGCATTTCAACAAATATTGATGCTCAAATTAACTACAATTTTACAAAGAATAAGCTTCCATTACCTGGCGACGACAATGATAAAGCTTTATCTCAGGTATTACACTTACTAATTAGAGAACAGCTTACTGATAGAACACATTCATCAGATATTAATGATATTTTAAATGTTTGGCGTCCTTGGGTTACGGCAAGGATAGGAAATTCTTTAGAAAAGTTATCATCCATAAAGAATGATCAAGTTGAGTTTGCTTCTGTAATAAAAAGGGTTATTAGCAATTTAGAAGATAATCTTGCTGATTCAAACTCAAGTGAAGATGAAGACAATGATAACGATGATGATAATAATGAAAGTGAAGAAGAAAATGATAATCAGCAATCTGCACTTGGAGAGGAATCTAGTGAAAGTGGTGGGGATGATAATGAAGAAACTGAATTTGGTGATAGTGAAGGCGTAGATACATCAGATGATGGTGAGGTTGGAGAAACTGACAGTGATATGCCTGGCAACCCATCCTCATTAAAGCAATCTAATGAAAATGACACACCAACCTCATATAAGGTTTTCAGTACGCAGTTTGATGAAGTAGTTAATGCTCAGGAACTTTGTGAATTTGATGAATTAAAAAGATTAAGGGCTCAACTCGACAGACAGCTTGAAGCCCTTCAAGGTGTAGTTTCAAAACTAGCAAATCGTCTTCAAAGAAAACTTTTAGCTAAACAAAATAGATCATGGAAATTTGATCTTGAAGAAGGAATTCTTGACGCAGGAAGACTATCAAGAGTGGTTACTCAACCATTATACCCTCTATCATATAAAATAGAAACAGATGTGAATTTTAGAGATACTGTTGTAACTTTACTTATAGATAATTCTGGCTCAATGAGAGGCAGGCCCATTACTGTTGCTGCATTGTCAGCTGACATTCTATCTAGAACCCTCGAGAGATGTGCTGTTAAGGTTGAAGTCCTTGGGTTCACAACAAAGGCTTGGAAAGGCGGGCAAACTCGTGAAAAATGGCAACATGAAGGGAGAATAAACAATCCAGGACGTCTCAACGATCTTAGACACATCATATATAAAGCCGCCGAAGAGCCATGGAGGCGAGCAAGAAATAATTTAGGGCTAATGTTAAGAGAAGGGATTCTGAAAGAAAACATTGATGGGGAGGCCCTTGATTGGGCACATAAACGTTTATTATCAAGATATGAAGAACGAAAAATTTTAATGGTCATATCTGATGGTGCGCCAGTAGATGATTCTACTTTATCTACAAACTCAGGCAACTATTTGGAGACACATTTAAGAAGTGTCATTCATTATATTGAAAACAAATCTCCTGTTGAATTGTTAGCTATTGGAATTGGTCATGACGTTACTAGGTATTATTCCAGAGCTGTTACACTTACTGATGCTGAACAACTTGGTGGCGCAGTTACTGAACAGTTAGCAAATTTATTTGAAGAGAAAAGTTATAATAATTTAAAGAAAGTATCTTAGCTTTATTTGCTTTTTTCTTTGGCTTCAATTATTTCAGACCGAAGTTTTTGTGCTTTTGCAGGTAAAGAGGTCTTTGAACTTTTTAATAAATAAGAATCAATTCCACCATTTTTTTCTACTGTGCGTATAGTTGAGGCTGCAACTCTAAACTGAATTGTTTTACCTAAGACAGAACTATGCATGGAACTTTTTTGAAGATTAGGTAAAAATCTTCTTCTAGTTCTATTATTTGCCTTACTTACATTATTACCTGTCATTACTGACTTACCAGATAATTCACACACTCTTGACATAAACCCTCCAAATCATGAGGTTATATAGAACAGCTTGATAAAATCGTCAAGAAATACTGAAGTTTTTTTAAATTAAAAATTTTTTATAAGTTGTCCTTATTTTTATATTTTATAAAATATTATAAATTTGAACATATTCTATTAAAAAAATACTATATTATAAAATTTGAAGGTTATTAACTAATGCCATTAAATGAAAATCTTCTAGAGAGACAACTTGCAGGTTTAAAATTAGCTTCTATTTTTTTAGGGTTCATTGCAATATTAGCAACTGTAATTAGCATTCTATTTCCACCTTATATTCTAGACCACCTAAACCAGATGTATACTTTATCTGGATTAGCTATTGGAGGATATTTTATTTCTAGCTACCTTTTTTCAAATAAATTCAATTATGAATATTTTGCTTGGAGTGCGGTTTTTGTAAATCTTATATTTTTTATGATTACTGATTGGATTTATGATGCTGATTATAGAAACTCATATGATATAGTTGATACTTATTATGGAAGTTTTATTCACAAACACGCTAATTTAATAAACTCATATTATTCATTTCCATCTTTGTTAGTAGTGATATCTACTATGTACCAACGAGTATCTTTCGTCATAATTGTATCTATTGCTATGTTAATAGGTATATTACACAACATTTTGCCTACATTATTATATGAAAGTAATTTTCTAACTAAGAATGCTGATATTTTTTCGTCAAACTTCAATGCCATTGATGAAGTTTTTTTATCTTTTAATTTTCAGGTCTTTGTTTTTATTTGTATTGCCTCTTTCGCATTAGTGCTACTAACATCTAGGTTGACAAACGATGTTGCAAAATTTGAAAGAACTAATGCTCAATTAGGTAAGTATTTCTCCCCTTCTATAAGAAAAGAAATTGAAAGACTAGACGTTGATATAAATAAAAGACCAAACAAAACTCAAATGATCGGTATAATTTTTACAGACATTATTGGGTTTACGAAAATATCTGAGAAGCTAGAACCTGCTGAAGTTTTAGAGCTCCTATCAGAGTACCAAAAAAAAATGACAGATGCTATTTTTAAAAATCAGGGTACTGTTGATAAGTTTATTGGGGATGCTGCAATGGCTACTTTTGGAACTCCTATTTCAAGAGGAAATGATGCTCAAAATGCTTTTAATTGTGCTAGAGATATGCAAATTTCTATGCGTGAGTGGGAAAAGGAAAGGTCTTTGAAAAAACAATTAATCATTAAGCATAGAATTGGTATTCATTATGGGAGATGTGTTGTTGGTAATATTGGGAGTAATGAAAGAATGGAATTTGCAGTAATTGGAGATACTGTAAATGTAGCAAGCAGAATTTGTGATGCGTGTAAAGAAATCAAAGCAGATATTTTAATTTCTGACAATCTAAAAAATCAACTAAATGAACAGATTAAAAGTGAATTAATAAAAAATTTTAAAATTAGAGGTCGAGAAAAATCAATAGATTTACACAAAATAACTTTATAATTAATTAGAGTTTTCTAAATTATTTAATTTTAATGCCTCTTTTAAAGATAATGTTCCTACTGCATCACCGATAGATTTATATCCGTCTCTTTTAAGGTACTCTAAAATTCTTTTTGTAATAACTTGGACTATATTTGGCCCTTGAAACAATAACCCAGTATACAATTGAACAAAACTTGCTCCAACTAATATTTTAGTGTAAGCGTGATTTGCATTTTCAACACCTCCCACACCTATAAGATCAATTTTACCATTTGAAATGTTAAATACATTGTTCAAAAGTCTAGTTGATTCTTGAAATAATGGTTGTCCAGATAAACCACCGTTTTCATATTTATAATTATTTTTTAGAGATTTAGGTCGTTCTATTGTAGTATTTGAAACTATTATTGCATCTAATTTTTTATAAAGAGATACATCAATAATATCTTCTATAGTGGAATTTTTTTCATCCGGTGACATTTTAAGAAAAATTGGTTTACTTTTACCAGACTCTCTCATGCCTTCAATTGTTGCATCAATTACTTCAAGTAATAATTTTTTTTGATGAAACTGCCTTAATCCAGGTGTGTTAGGACTAGATATATTTATAGTTAAGTAATCAAAATATTTTGATAATTTTTTTGAAACTATTTGAAAGTCTTCTATAGGATTTTTTGAATTTTTATTTGGACCAATATTTATACCTAACAATCCTTTTCTATCTTTTAAGCTATTAACCCTATTTTCAATAATTTCCATTCCATCATTACAAAAGCCATATCTATTAATAACAGCATTATCTTCATAAAGTCTGAAAACCCTTGGTTTAGGATTACCTTCTTGAATAAAAGGAGTTACAGTTCCAATCTCTACAGAGGAAAAACCTAATTTAAATAACCCATTAAAGCATTTGCCAGACTTATCAAAACCTGCGGCAAGACCTATTGGATTTTTAAATGTTAGATTAGATACCTTTGTGGATAGAATGGGGACTTTATAATTTAAAAAAAAATTTTTTGAAAGAATTTGAACAGCTATGTTATGAGCAGTTTCTGGATCAAAATAACGCGACAAATATATTAATAAATTATTCATTGAGAAACCCTTGCCAAAATTATCTTATAATGGCAAGTCTTAGTAAATTAAATTATGAAAGAAATATAACTTATGAATGCAATTACTTGGATAGATGATTCTTGGATTGAAGGAAATCCTCCTATTCTAGGGCCAATGACTCAATCAACATGGCTTGGCTCACTAGTTTTTGATGGAGCTAGACGTATTAATGGAAAATTTCCAGACTTAGATTTGCATTGTGATCGTCTTATTAAAAGTTCAGAAAGTATGGGTCTTAATCCTCCTAAATCAGCAAAAGATATTCTAAGTATTTGTATAGAAGGGTGTTCTAAATTTGATGTTAAAGAAGATTTATATATTAAACCTTTGATATGGGCAGAAGATGGTATCGGAATAATTGCCCCTGATCCAAATAGTACTAGATTGGCTGTATGTATTTTTCCTGCACCTCTTCCTGAAGGTGGCATGACAGCCTGCCTTTCAAGTTTTATCAGACCAATGGAAAAAGCTGCTCCTACAGATGCTAAAGCTGCAGCACTTTATGCAAATACTGGAAGAGCTGTTAGAGAGGCAAAGTCTAAAGGATTTGATAATTGTGTAATTTGTGATCACAATGGAAATGTTGCTGAATTTACAGTAGCTAATTTATTTATGGTCAAAAATGGTGTTGTATATACGCCAATACCTACAGGAACATTTTTGGCAGGTATAACACGATTTAGAGTAATGAAACTGTTATCTCAGGCAAAAATTAAAGTTGTAGAAAGCAAAATAATACCAGATGAATTATTTGAAGCTGATGAAATATTTTGTTCAGGGAACTATGTAAAGCTTCGAAAAATAGATAAGTATGAAGATAAAGTTTTTGGAAACTCACCTATATTTGATTTAGCATACAAATTATATTGGGATTGGATGAAAACTATTTAAGTTTTCCACCTAATGCATTATTTATTAAACTTATAGTTTCTGGAATTCCAAATAAGTGTATAAAAGAGCCCATTCTAGGTCCTTCACTTTGCCCTAATAATATTTCATAAAGGCTTCTAAACCAATCTCGAAGATTTTCATACTGATTATCTTTTCCAATAGAAAAAATTATTTTCTGAATTTCTTCAGGTGTTGAATGCTCGTCTGCATTTTTTAAACTAAAAACTAATTCTTTAAGAGCTTTTTCCTCTTTAACATTTGGCGCTCTATAAACTTTTTTTGGTTTAATCATGTCATTATAGTAGACAACAGATAGGTTAACCATTTGTTCTAAAAATTTATTTTTTTCTATTCTACTTCCTGGAGAGTACTTTTCAATAAAACCCCAAATTATCTCAGGATCTTCTGCATGGCAAACTGATGAAAGGTTTAGCAAAAGAGAAAACGATATGGATATTTCGTTATTTGGAACTTTTTCTATTTCCATATTATGAACATATAATACTGGATTTTTTAATTTCTCATCATCAGATTGTAAGTTAAAATTTTTTGTATGATTGAGATATTCATCAACTGATTTAGGAATAGCATCAAAATATAATCTTTTGGCTCTTTTGGGATTTCCATACATAAAGTATGAAAGCGATTCTTGAGGACCATAATTTAACCATTCCTCAATAGTTAAACCATTACCTCTTGATTTTGAAATTTTTTCACCATTTTGATCTAAAAATAATTCATAATTAAACCCATCTGGAGGTATAGATCCAATTTGTTTGTTTATTTTACTTGATAAAGTTACAGAATCTATTAAGTCTTTACCAGCCATTTCATAGTCAACACCAAGAGCAGACCATCGCATGGCCCAATCACATTTCCACTGGAGTTTGCAAGAGCCACCCGTTACAGGAACAGTAATTTTATCTTTATCAATAGGATCGTAATAGCTTACAGTAGCATTTTCAAAATTTGTCTCTATGATTGAAACCTCAAGAACTTTACCAGTTTTCTGACAAATAGGTAAAAAGGGAGAATATGTTTTTCTTCTCTCTTCGCCTAATGTAGGCAAAACGATATCTATGATACTATCATAGTTTTTTAAAACTTTTAAAAGAGCCTCATCAAATAAACCATTTTTATAACATTCAGTAGCACTGTAAAACTCATAATCAAAACCAAAACTATCTAAAAAGGTTCTTAATCGAGAATTATTATGTTCACCAAATGAGTTGTGTGTTTCGAATGGATCTGGAACCTTTGTAAGAGGCTGTCCTATATATTTTTTTATATTTTCTTGGTTAGGAACATTGGTTGGTACTTTTCGAAGACCATCCATATCATCTGAAAAACAAATTAGTTTTGAAGGTTTGTTGGTTAGTAAAGTAAAAGCTTTTTTTACTAAGTTCGTTCTGAACACCTCACAGAAAGTTCCTATGTGAGGAAGCCCTGAAGGACCATAGCCTGTTTCAAATACTATCGTTTTATCTTTTGGAAGCCTATTCATTCTTTGAATGATTTTTTTAGCTTCTTGAATAGGCCATGAATTACTGTTTTTAAGTATATCCATGTCAAATGGGTTATCGTTTAAGGATGATATCATAAATCTGAGTTTTTTTTAAAGTGTATATAGAGTTTTTTAAAAAAATGAAATCTTAAAATAAAAAAGGCCGGCACATGGCCGGCCTTTCAAAACCTATTTGTGGATTACATCATGCCGCCCATGCCGCCCATGCCACCCATGCCGCCCATGCCGCCCATGCCGCCCATATCTGGAGCGCCACCGCCTGCTGACTTTGGCTCAGGTGCATCAGTAACCATAGCTTCAGTTGTAATCATTAACGCTGCAACTGATGCAGCATTTTGTAATGCATTTCTAACAACCTTAGTTGGATCAATAATACCAGCTTTAATCATATCTTCGTATTTTCCTGATTGTGCGTTGAAACCCATATTTTTATCTTTGGATTCCATTAATTTACCTGCAACCACAGAACCGTCTTCACCAGCGTTATCGGCAATTTGTCTAGCGGGTGCTTGTATTGCTTTTCTAACAATATTTACACCAACTTTTTGGTCATCATTCTCAGTTTTGATATTATCCAAAGAACTAGAAGCCTTCACTAAAGCTACACCGCCACCTGCTACAATACCTTCTTCAACAGCAGCTCTTGTAGCGTGCATAGCATCGTCAACACGGTCTTTACGTTCCTTAACTTCGACTTCAGTAGCACCGCCAACTCTAATAACAGCTACACCACCAGCAAGTTTAGCTAGCCTTTCTTGGAGTTTTTCTTTATCGTAATCAGAAGTAGTTTCTTCAATTTGCGCTCTGATTTGACTTACTCTAGCTTGGATTTCTTTTTTAGTGCCTGCACCATCAACTATTGTTGTATCTTCTTTAGTGATTTCAATTTTCTTAGCAGTCCCTAATTGTTCAAGTGTGACATTTTCAAGTTTGATACCAATGTCTTCTGAAATAAGTTCACCATTAGTTAAAATAGCAATATCTTCGAGCATAGCTTTTCTTCTATCTCCAAAACCAGGTGCTTTAACAGCGGCAATTTTTAATCCACCTCTAAGCTTATTAACAACTAAAGTAGCAAGAGCTTCACCCTCGACTTCTTCAGAAATAATTAATAACGATTTACCTGATTGTACAACTTTCTCTAAAAGAGGTAACATGTCTTGAAGGTTTGAAATCTTTTTTTCATGAAGTAAGATATAAGGATCTTCCATTACTACACGCATTTTTTCAGCATCAGTGACAAAGTAAGGTGAAAGATAACCACGATCAAATTGCATGCCTTCAACTACGTCTAATTCAGTATCTAAAGATTTTGCTTCTTCAACAGTAATAACACCTTCATTACCAACTTTTTCCATAGCTTTTGCAATCATTTCACCCATTTCAGATTCACCATTAGCGGCAATAGTTCCAACCTGTGCTACTTCATTTGACTTACCAATTTTATTTGATTGCTTTTCAAGGTTTGCAACAACTTGAGATACAGCCAAATCAATACCTCTTTTTAAATCCATTGGATTCATTCCAGCTGCAACAGACTTTGATCCTTCCCTTACAATTGCTTGCGCAAGAACAGTCGCAGTTGTTGTACCATCACCTGAAACGTCGTTAGTCTTAGATGCAACTTCACGAACCATCTGCGCGCCCATATTTTGGAATTTATCTTGTAATTCTATATCTTTTGCTACTGTTACACCGTCTTTAGTAGTTCTAGGTGCTCCAAATGATTTATCAAGCACTACGTTTCTACCTTTAGGACCAAGTGTCACTTTTACAGCGTTAGCTAGAATATCAACACCTTCAAGCATTCTTGTTCTAGCTTCAACACCAAATTTAACATCTTTAGCTGCCATTTTTTTCTCTCTCTTTAAATTTTTGATTAATTGTTTAAATATTTAGACGATTACATTACGCCCATAATGTCAGATTCTTTCATAATTAGGTAATCCTCACCATCGATTTTTACCTCTGTACCTGACCATTTTCCAAAAAGAACAGTATCACCTGATTTAACATCAAGTGGCATAATTTTCCCACTGTCATCTCTTGCGCCGTTTCCTACAGCAATTATTTCGCCTTGCATAGGCTTTTCTTGAGCACTGTCAGGAATAATAATTCCGCTTGCAGTTTTTTCTTCACCATCAAGGCGCTTGACTACAACTCGGTCATGGAGTGGCCTAAATTTCATAGAATTCTCCTCATATCCATTTAATTGATTGATTATTTAGCACTCTCACCACGAGAGTGCTAAGGATAGATAGCTACTGTTGAATTTTTTTTCAAGGGTTAAATAAAAAAAAATAAAAAAATTTATTTTTTTACTACACACCGAGCTTTTTTTGAAGAGATGATGATGATGTAGTATATTGAAATCTAATTTTTTTATCAGGGTAGATATAGTCATGTGCTGCCTGCGACATTAGTGCTGCCTCATGAAAGCCTGAAAGAATTAACTTTAATTTACCTGGATACGAATTGATGTCACCAATTGCAAAGATTGATTTCTCTGAAGTTTCAAATCTTTCAGTATCAACTGGAATAAGATTATTCTCAAAATTAATACCAAAGTTTGCTATAGGACCTAGCTTCATAGTTAAACCAAAAAATGGAAGAACAACATCACAACTAATAACTTTTCCCTCTGTGCTGCCAACAGGCATAATTAATAATTCTTCAAGCTTATTCTCTCCCCTTAATTGTTTAATTTGTCCAATAACCAAATCAATGAGGCCTTTATCTTTTAATTGATACATTTTTGAAACTGTATCTGGGGCAGCCCTAAAGTCTTCTCTTCTATGAACTAAAACTAACTTATCTGCAATTGGTGCCAGATTAACAGCCCAGTCTAACGCAGAGTCTCCTCCACCCGAAATAACAATTCTTTTATTTTCAAAATTTTTAATCTTTCTAACAGCGTATTGAATACCTCCTAAATTTTCATATTTTTCAATATCGTTTAAAGGCGGTTTCTTGGGTACAAATGAGCCACCACCAGCAGCTATAACTATAACCTTTGATTTTATAACGGTATTTTCATTTGTTTTTAACTCCCATAACAAATTAGATTTGTCCCATTTTAATTCACTTGCCATTTGTCCTAAATGGAATGACGGCTTAAATGGTTCAATTTGTTTCATTAAGTTATCTGTCAATTCTTGACCAGAAACAACTGGAAGGGCGGGTATATCATATATTGGTTTCTCAGGATAAAGCTCACTACACTGACCACCAGGAAAATCCAGAATATCGACTAAATGACAACCTATATCTAAAAGGCCTAGTTCAAAAACAGCAAAAAGACCAACTGGTCCTGCCCCTATGATTAGAACATCTGTTAGATGTTCTTTACCAGGTTCTTCAATTAATGGATTCAAAACTTCACCTTGTTTTATTAGTTTGAGAGTATATATAAATTCAACAAATAAATATTAATTATATGTATACTTCATTTCAAAATATCAATATCAGAATTTCTATTTGGCTTTTTATCATAAGCTTTATGGTGGTTGCAATGATCTTTATTGGCGGTGCCACAAGATTGACCGGAAGCGGTCTTTCAATGGTAGAATGGAGACCTTTACTAGGCTTTTTACCGCCATTAACAGAATTAGAATGGATACGAATATTTGAATTGTATAAACTATCACCAGAATTTATTCAAATTAACTCATGGATGAGCTTATCAGATTTTAAATTTATTTTTTTCTGGGAATATTTTCACAGAGTTTGGGGGAGGTTGATAGGTTTATTTTTTTTAATTCCCTTAATTTACTTTATTTATGTGAAAAGACTTTCAGGTGTAATTTTATTTAGGACAACTATAATTTTTTCACTTATATGCATTCAGGGCATCATAGGTTGGTGGATGGTTAAGTCTGGGCTTAATGAAATTCCGACTGTCTCTCAATACAGACTTTCAATCCACTTAAGTATGGCTTTTATAATTTTAGGTCTATCATTCTGGACTGCAATGGATTTATATGAAGGCCCAGTAAAAAAAATAAATCTTTTTGATAAAATTCCAATTATTTTTATTTCTTTAACAATTATTGCTGGGACGTTTGTTTCAGGAATGGATGCAGGATTAGTTTATAATTCATTTCCTTACATGGGTGAAACTATTGTTCCCATTGAATATGGATCTTTAGGAATTATTGATCCTTTTGAAAATCCAGTTTCAGCACAATTCCATCACAGACTTCTTGCTACGCTTACTCTTGTTATAATCATCTTATATTTTATTAATTATATTCTCAAAAATGAAATCAATAGACGGATAATAGTATTGTCCATAGCTATTCTATGTCAATTTATTATTGGAGTTTTTACATTATTATATTCAGTACCAATTGTTTTAGGAGTAATCCATCAATTTGGTGGTGTTATACTTTTTTTAAGCTCTTTATGGTTGCTTCATTTCCAAAAAGGTAAGTATAGTTCAAATTAAGAGTAAATTATTTTAAGGGTCATTGATGCTTGAAGACACAAGTGATCGCAAAATAGCTGTTATTTTTGCTACTGATGTTGTTGGATACAGCAAATCTATTGAACAAAATGAAAATCAAACTTTAATAAATCTTAAAGAATGTAGGAACATTCTAGATAAATTAATTACAAAAAATAAAGGGCGAATTTTTAATACTGGAGGAGATTCTGTACTAGCAGAATTTAACAGCGCTGTAACAGCTGTTGAATGTGCAAGCAAATTTCAAAAACAAATTAGAGAAAGAAATGCTGATTTAGGAGAAGATAAAAAAATGGAATTTCGTATTGGCATTCATATAGGTGATGTTGTTATTGATGGTGACAACCTATATGGTGAAGGTGTTAATATTGCTGCTAGGTTAGAATCTTTTTCTCAACCAAATGGCTTATCCATATCAAATAGTATTTACGACTTAGTAAAAGGTAGAACAGATAATAAATTTAACGACTTAGGCATCCAGAAGATAAAGAATAATTCTATTCATACTTTTGATTTACTAAATGAAGGAATTTTAAAACAAAGAAAAATTAAAAAAAATTATAACTATTTACATTTTATAAGTTTAGGCTTGCTTCTTACAATAATTGTTTCGCTGTCGACAATTTTGATTTTTAATAATGATAACATAGACAAAAAAAATATTGACTATAATAATAGTATGCTAATAGCTCCATTTGAGATAAGAGCTCCCGACAATTCATATAATTATCTCAGTCAAGGGATCTTAGAATATTTAGTAGCAAATTTAACTGGTGTTAAAGATTTTAAAGTGCTTTCTTCTTCATTTTCAAATGAAATATTACAAAAGGATTATTCAGATAAAGAAATACTTCAAAAATTTGATGCGAATTTTATTTTGAGAGGAAGTTTACAAATTTTAAATGATAACATCAGAATGAACCTTACCTTAAAAGATATTGCCCAAGAGAAACAAATTTGGACTCAAACTAAAACCACTGAATTAGAAAATATATTTGATACACAGGATGAAATTGTAATAGATATTTTAGGGTTTTTGGGATTAGGTGTTAGAGATACTTCAAAAGCTACAGTTTTTACAAGTATAGATAAACCTAAAGAACTTCAATTAATACTAAAATGGCTTGAAATTCAAAGAGGCTTTAGTAAAGATGTTTGGTATCAAATGGCTGATATTTCCAATCAGCTTTATGAAATGAACCCTCATGGTCTAGTACATAATACAATAAAGGCTTGGGACTACCACTGGAAAATAACTTGGGGTGTTTCACAAGATATTAAAAGTGATTTTCAAAAAGGCATCCAATATGCAAATAAAGTTATTGATTTACAAAAAGATTCTTTACAAAAGATACCAGATCCTTATTTAGCCAAAGCTTTTCTTTACATGCGACAAGGTAATGTTGAGGAAGCTATGAAAAATGCAAATTTAGGGAAAAAATATATTATAAACAATCCTGAATCTTGGGGAGGATTAGGCGTAATTTACCACTTCAACAATGAACACGAGCAAGCAATAGAAGCACTAGAAATTTATCAATCTCAAACTATTAAACCAAACGATTTATTTATGGAAATATTAGGATGGGCTTATACCTTTGAAAACAATTATGAAAATGCAAAGTCTACTTGGGAATATATAGCAAATAAAGATAAACATTACCAAAAAAAGATGAAATCTAAGATATATTTATCTTTATCTTATTTATCTAGCTTAGAGGGCAAATTCAGAGAGTCACAAGAATATTTTGATTTACATGATGCTTTAAAACATAAGGCATCTCTTGAAAATTTTTCTAGAGGTGCTTTTGGAAAAGTAAAGCTAATGAAAAAACCATTAAAATTCTGGAAAAAAATGGGATTAAAATAAATTTTATTTAATAATTTTATTTTTTTTAATATTCAACTCTTTTAATTGATCATCTGATACTTCAGATGGTGCACCCATCATTAGATCTTCTGCCTTACCATTCATTGGAAATAAAATTACTTCTCGAATGTTAGGCTCATTAGCAATAAGCATAACTATTCGGTCAATACCAGGTGCAAAACCTCCATGAGGAGGGGCACCAAATTTAAAAGCACTAATCATGCCTGAAAAATTAGAATCGACTGTTTCCTTTGAATAACCTGCTATTTCAAATGCTTTATACATTACTTCTGGTAAATGATTTCTGATAGCTCCTGAAGACAACTCTACACCATTGCATACTAAATCATACTGCCAAGCTTTGATATCTAATGGATTTTGGTTATTTAGAGCATCTAAGCCGCCTTGAGGCATAGAAAATGGGTTATGTGAAAATTCGATTTTTCCTTTTTCATCTAACTCATACATAGGAAAATCAATTATCCAACAAAATTTATAACCATCAGTTTCAGAAATTTCTTGATCTATACCAATTTTAACTCTTGCTTTTCCAGCTAAATCAGCCGCATCCTTTTCATTTGAACAAGAAAAAAATGCAGCATCACCATCTTGAAGCCCTAACCTGTTTTTTATTTCGTCACATTTTTCTTTTCCAAGTGCTCCAGCAACTGGCCCTTTAGCCTCGCCATCACCATAGATTATATACCCCATTCCCGGAGCACCCTCTCCTTGAGCCCAACTATTCATTCTGTCAGCAACAGACCTGCTCCCACATTTTGGTCCTGGAACAGCTCTTACAACTGCATTTTTACTAGCAATTAAAGTTGCAAATAGTGAAAAGCCACTTCCATCAAATACATCTGTAACATCTACAATCTTTATAGGATTTCTTAGATCTGGTTTATCAGTTCCGTAGAGTAACATGGCTTCAGCGTAAGTCAATCTTGTGAAAGGTTTTTCTAAATTTTGATTAGTAAATTCTTCAAAAACTCCACCAATTACTGGTTCAACAGCATTAAAGACGTCTTCTTGCTCAACAAAACTCATTTCAAGATCTAATTGATAAAATTCACCTGGACTTCTGTCCGCTCTACTGTCTTCATCTCTAAAACACGGAGCTATCTGAAAGTATTTATCAAAACCTGAAACCATTATAAGTTGTTTAAACTGCTGAGGAGCTTGAGGTAGTGCATAAAATTTTCCTGGATGAAGTCTAGCAGGAACTAAAAAGTCTCGAGCACCTTCAGGACTTGATGCCGTTAAAATAGGTGTTTGAAATTCCATGAACCCTTGATCAATCATTCTGCGTCTAATAGATTGAATAACAGATGATCTTAAAATTATGTTTTTATGAAGTCTTTCTCTTCTGAGATCTAAATATCTGTATCTTAGCCTTATTTCTTCTCCAGCATCATCATCAGAATTCACTTGTAAAGGAAGAGTTTCAGAAGTAGATAAAATTTCTAATTCACTAATTTGTATCTCAATTTCTCCAGTTGGAAGTTTTTCATTGATAGTATCATCACTTCTTTTTACTAATTTTCCTGAAACTTTTATTACAGACTCAACTTTTAGGGGTTCAACTAATTTAAAAACATCAGATTCCATGTCAGTTACACATTGCGTAATCCCATAGTGATCCCTTAAATCAATAAACAGAAGACCTCCATGGTCTCTTTTTCGATGAACCCAACCTGATATTTTGACTGTTTCTCCGACATCCTTGGCCCTTAACTCTGAGCAATTATGAGTTCTATAGTGATTCATAAATTTTCCTAAATTGATTTATTTTTTTTTCTTCTTCTGTTTACTCTTCTTTTAATACCCTGTCTTTGTCTGAGTATTTCTAACAAAGACATTCGTTCCACATCTGTCATTGACGTCCATTGAGAAATCTCATTTATAGTTCGAAAACATCCATCACAAAATCCTGTTGATTTATTTAGTTTGCAAATACTTATACATGGTGAAGGAAGGTTTATCATTTAAAGCACATAATTAATAATATTTTTAAGTACTATCAAGATAAATTTATCCTTTAAACAATTATTAATAAATATTTTATTTTATATTTTGTTAAGACTAAAATTTTTCACTGAGAAAGTTATAAAAACTTTTTTTGTTTTTGCTATTAATATAGCTATTATTCCAATTTATTTTTAATTGAAGAGTTTTAATAATTTCTTGATTTGAAGAATTCCTCTCAAAACCCATTTTTTTTAAGTAATAATATCTCCAATTTTTATAAGAGTTATCTACTAGCTTACAAAATTTTTTATCAGCTGTTTTACTACTATTATTCAACCAAAGTTGATACTTCGCATTTAGTGGTAACTTATACCTATATTTTATTTTTTTAAGTAATCTAATTGCATGAATAACATCTTGTGATGGTCCATCTGGAAATGGCCCGGCAAATTTTTTTATAACCAAAGGGTGAAAACTTCCAGGTAATAGTCCAAAATGTTTTATTTGAATATTTAGTCCAGGATCTAATAAATGTATATATTCACCTAAATGGTTTAATATTTCTGTTTTTGATATTGCAACACCAAACCTACAAGCTATTGGAGCTAACTCCTTTAAATAAGTTGGTGACCATGTATCATCAGCATCTAAAAATCCAATCAATTTACCTCTAGCTTTTTTAATCCCTCTATTCCTCGCTTGACCTGCTCCTGTCATAATTTTTCCGGAAGGGTTTATTATCTTTATATTTTGAAATAATTTTTTAAATTCATCGTATGATTTTCCATCATCAACTGAAATAATAATCTCTATCTTATCATAATCAAATTTTTGAGCTTTTATTGAGTTTAATGATCTAGCTAATGTGGCATGAGCTTTATAGACTGGAATTATTACAGAAACCAAGGGTGTTTTTAATTTCATTTTTAAGTTTATAATTAGTATTATTTTTAAATAAATATATTAGTATCTATAAAACAAAGAAATTAAATTATTAACAAAAATCAAATGGAAACTTTTGCTCCAAAATATAATGAAGATAAAATCAAAGAGCTAGAGATTTTACTCTCAAATGAAGTTCTATCATTAAAAGATAATCTAAATTTTTCAGCTGATGAGTTATCCTTTCGAGAAAAAGAGTTAGTCCAAAATTTAGATGACTTAACCTTTGATGCTTCAAGGCATTGCATACCTTCAAAATCAATTGGAATTGTCAAAAAAATTCTTACTGAAGTAAAAGCTAATGAATTTCTTGAAGCAATTTGGAGTGGAAAAATTGTTAATAATACAGAAAATAGAAGAGCCATGCATCCAGCCTTAAGAGCTCCTAAAGATAGTTTTTTTCCTTCTGAAATATCTAATGAAGTTCATGATCAAAGAAAAAAAATGCTTAAAATGTCTGAAAGTATTAGAAACGGCGAACTGAGATCATCTACAGATGAAAAATATAGCTCTATACTTGCAATAGGTATTGGAGGTTCAGATCTTGGCCCTCGGATGACTGTAAAAGCATTGAAACCGTTTTCAGATAATTTAGAAATAAGGTTTATTTCAAATATTGATCCTGGTGAACTGATAAATCAGGTTCATGATTTAAAG
>JBJLFF010000027.1:0-94354 GCA_045565515.1 Puniceispirillales bacterium (SeqCode) | reverse complement strand
TTTTCAGAATTATTATTCTCTTTTAATAAATTATGAATTTTGAGAATTTCTTTCTCTTTAAATAAATAAATTTTACCTAACAAACGATAAACTTCTGCATTATTTGGATTGATTTCAATAGAAGTTTTAAAGTATTTTATAGCTTTTTTAAAATTACCTTTGTCTAGATTCAATATTCCAAGAACTTTAAAACTGTTTGAACTTCTGGGATCTATTTCAATGGATTTTTTTATAAATTTATGTGATTTTGAAGGGTTATCTATATCTCTATATGCACTTGCTAAATTAAAATATACTTTACTTAAAATAGTTATATCATTTTTGGCAAGCTCATAGTAATTGATAGCTTCATGAGGGTTGCTCTTCTGAAGTACTGTTCCTAAATTATTATGTGCTTCATAATAATTAGGTGCTATTTTTATTGCAGTTCTGAAATATAATTCTGCTGCATCTAAATTATTATCAAACTTATAAGATAAGCCTAAGTTATTTATAAATTTTATATTACCTGGAGATAATTCACATGCCTTTATGGCAAATTTTATTGATTGTTTATATTTCCCCTGTTCTCTAAAAGAAATACTTATATTCGCATGCGATAAAGAGCATGTTTTTTTTAAGAAAATAGCTTTAGAAAGATAAAATTCAGCTTCGAGAAAGTTTTTCTGGTCTATTAATATTTTACCTAAGTTTTTATTAGCTTCAAATAAGTTGTTATTTTTTATTAATGCTTTTCTATAAAATAATTCACTATGTTCAATAAACCCAGCCTGTAACTGAGCAAAAGCCATATTTGAAAAAAGGGTTGCATTATTGTTAGTGAACTTAAGAGCATTTTCAAATGTCTTAATAGCGTGAACTCTTTTATTTAAAGCTATTTGAGATAGTCCTAAAAAAGAATGAAAATCTACAACTTTCGGATATATAACAATCAATTGTTTAGCTCTTTTTACAACCTCGCTAAATTTTGATTTGTCATAATTATTCTTTAACTTCTTAGTTTGACTAATTATAAAATTTTCATCAGGTTTTATTATTTCATCATAAATATCATGACATAATTTTAAAGGTGAATTAAATTCTTCTTCTATATTTATATTATCATTACTCTTTTTTTGAGTGACTAAATACATCCATTCATTCTGTGCAATCTTAGCTTTAGTAATGCTATTTAAGATTTCATCGGCACAAAAATTATTTCCAGAATTAATAAGATCTTGTGCTTCTATTAATTTTTCTTTTACTTTAAGCTGAAAAATAGAGAGTATTTTATCAGCAATTTGCTCATTTCCATTTGAGTATTCTCTTAAAGAATAAAGAATTAATCCATCAAGAGGAAATTGACTTAAATTTTTCATTTAAATTATTTTAAAGCTGAATTGATGTAGCCAATTATTTTAGACCAATCATTTTTATTTGTTTGTCTTAAAAGCAAAGTATTTTTATACCAAATTGAGTTTTCTGTTTTTTCTTGCCATTTGTAATCACAGTTATTACTCAGAAGAACCCAAACAGGTTTTCCAAGTCTTGCCGCAAGATGAGCAGTCATATTATCTACAGAAATAATTAGATCACATTTTTTTATTATAGAAGCATAACTCTCAACATTTTCACTATAATTGATACCTGGAATATGATGAATTTTATTTTTAGAGTTATCATTTATTTGTATTAGATCATTTGAAACATCTCCAAACTGAAGATTAATAAAAGTATTATTTCCAAATTCAGTTACTTTTGAAACATCACTGTTTGAAAGATACTTTGTACTATTTTTGATTAGATCAAAATCCTTCCATGAAACACCTATCTTTAAACCATCTGTATTAGGAAAAAGTAATTCTATTTGATTATCTATTTCTGGAGAAGTAATTAAATATTTCTCAGAACACTGATCAAAATTCTTAACTTCATTTCGATAATATTTACATAAAGAACCCATAGGGATATGCCTTGCATAGTCAAAATTGCTTAAGTCTTCGTCATCACCAAAGATGGTTAGGTTTTTATAAGTTCTTTGAAATATTTTTTTTAATCTTTTATCTATAACTAAAGCAACATTTTGATGTACTTTCAGTAAATCTTCAATGACAGTAGAAAAAATAAGTTGATCACTTATTGTTTGTTCACCATAAATAAGAAGGCACCCTTTAAATGGTTTTCCATCCCAAATAGGCTTTTTATTTAATAAAAAACCTTCAAAAATATTTCTTAAATTATACTTTAACCCTGCATCATAATCTTTCCAACCAATATCAAAATTACCAAGTTTCAAATCTAATTTTGCATTGTTAAATACTATTTCAGGTGCATCTTTTTGAATAGATAAAGCTTTTATGAAGGCTTTGCGTGCTTCATCTATTTTATTAAGACTTTTCAAGCAGTATCCAAGGTAATTATTTAAAAATGAAGAATTAGTATCTTTTTCTAAAAGTTTACTTGAACGTCTTACACCAGCCTCATAATTTTCTTCTCTTAAGTATTTTCTTAATAGTTTATCATCAGAAAATTTTGCATCTTTAAAGGAAGCTGAATCTAAATTATAGTTTTCAAAATTTTCTATTTCATTTTGTGTCAATTCACTATTTTGTGATTTTTGAAATTCTGAAATTATATTTTTAGCAAGTTCGTTTACATTAAGATTATTTTGATTGACATTATTATTTTCTAAATTGAGGAAGTTGTCATCAATGACATTGCTAAGCTTATTATTTTCTATATTCGTCCTTGATTTACTAACAAGTTTAGCCTTTTCAAAAGATTTTGATATTATATCCAGTGTTTCTAAATCTCCGTTTATGCTTGCTTTTTCTGCCAGTTTTATAGCCTTTTCTTTAGTGCTTATAAAAGAATCATAAAGTTTTTGTGAGAGTTCTATTTCTCCTTCATCAGCAGCGTGGAAAGACATCAATAAAATTTCATCAAGTGGAATATGTTGTAAATTATTCATTTAAAATTATCCTTTGTTTATTAAAAATTTTTAGTTAGCATTGCTCTTTATTTATAGTTTTGTCCAAATCTTGAAGAAGTTCTGTCTAAAAAGGGAAAAGTTAATAGTGTCATTTTCTAATATGATATTCATTTTAAATACTATGAAAAAGCATGTTTAATAGTTTGAAAAACATTGTCCCAGCTTCCTGGCTTATTCTGTCTGATTAGTAAAGCATTCTCATACCATAGAGTTGCAGTAACATTTTCCATCCAACGAAAATCTGCGGAATAGGGTAAGAGTATCCAAACTTGTTTACCTAAAGCTCCTGCCAAATGAGCAATAGTATTATCAATTGTAATTATTAAATCGCAGTGTTTGATTACACTAATTATATTATCCAAGTCATTGTTCAAATCTAAGCCGTCGAGAGTGAAAAAGTTTTTTTTGGGTAAATTAGAAAAATTTGAAATTGATTTTGATACATCTCCGTATTGAAGGTTTATAAATGAATTATCACTATAATTTATAATTTTTGATACTTCTTCATCTTTTAAAGACCGTTGATTTCCACTTTTTTCAGAAAATGAAAACCAGGAAATACCAATTTTTAGATTTTTTAATTTTTTTAATTGATTTCTATAATATTTATTAAGAGTATTCTTAGTTGAATATGTTTTAAATTGTGATTTCATAAAATCATCAGTAGTCTTTCTATAAAATTTACATAAAGAGCCCATTGATATAAATTTTTGGTATTTATTTTCACTAATAGTCTCATTTTCTGACACAACTACTATTTCAGGGAATGTTGATTTAAAAAGTTTCATCAATCTTCTATCAACTTTTAAAATAACTTTAGTTTGAACTAAGAGTAGTTCAGGTATCAATGTGCCAAAAACTATCTGATCACCGAGACCCTGCTCTCCATAAACAAGTAAGGTTCCATCAAAAGGAGCGCCATTCCAATAATTCTTTTTTTCTCTATAAAAACCATCAAATGGCTCTCTAATATTATTTTTTAAACCGTTTTCATATAAAAGCCATCCGATATCAAATCTACCATTTCTAATATGTATTAATGATTTATTAAATATTGGTTCGGGGTTATGGATATCAAGTCTCTGCCAGTCATTATATGTTGATATGGCTTTTGGAAAATTTTTTAAATCTTTATAACAATTACCCAAAAATTTGTATGCTTTAAAATTTTCTGGCTCTAATTCTATAGATTTTTGATAATTTATAATAGCTTCATCAATTTTATTTAGGTTATATTTTGTGATGGCTAAGTTATAAAAATAGTCAGGATTTTTATTATTAAATTGTATCGCTTTTTCATAAAAATTTTCAGATAAGAGGAAATCATCATTTTGAATATAAATATTACCCAAATTAAAATAAGGGTCAGGGTATTTGTAATCAGCTGTTATTGATTGTTCAAACGAATTAATAGCTTCCTGAACTTTGCCAAAAAGGAGATTTTTTAGACCTTTTTGATTAAGTCTAATAGCTTTTTGAGTTAAGTTTTTTTTAGTTTTATTAATTCTAAAAGTATTAATAACTTTCATTTAAATATGCCCATATTTATAAAAATGTTGAAGGTGAGGGGCATATTTCACAAAAATCAGCTGTACCTCAAATTTAATAACTTTATCTCAATAAGCTTAGAATAGTTTGCATAGCTTTATTTGCTTGCCCAACCATAGCTGTAGCTGCTTGTTGCAAGATTTGAGATTTTGCTAGCTCTGCTGTTTCCATAGCCATGTCAGCATCCTCTATTCTTGAACGTGCTGCTGAGGAATTTACAACAATATTGCCAAGGTTATCAATTGTATGCCCCATTCTATTCATTGTGGCACCTAAATCGCCTCTTTCAGCATCTACTCTTTTCAGAGCGCCATCAATTGATGTTAGCATCTTATGTGAATTATCAACTGTTAAAATATCCATGTCAGATACTTTTTGTAGGTTTGCCGCTGGAGGGGCATCTCTAAATAAACTATCTTTTACGTCTGGTACTAATGTAAATACTTCAGATGATTCATACTGAACTTCTCCAGTAATGCGTGCAGAACTAACCGCAACAGGAGCAGCTTCATCGTTTCCTAATTCCTTATCAACTAATTTCACGGGTGTGCCTTGAAGAACTTTTGATCTATTCATTGTTTGGATATTTAATGATTGCTCTACTTTTTCAAATATTACTGTACCATTATTATCAACACCTCCTGTTACAACTGTATTAGTAGTTGCTCCAGTTGTTAATTTAAAAGTATCTGTTGTTGCATCTCTAACTGTATATAAGGTTTCAGTAGTAAAAGTTGTTAATTCCTCACTAGCAGCTGCAATATTTTGTATTCTAATAGTATCTCCATCTACCAATCCGTGACCTGCAGAAGTAACTACCCCAGTACCTACATTAACACCTGCAGCAGCAACACTAACTTCCTTAATTGCAGTTTTTGTAATAGCAGGAAAGTCCAAATCTTCAATTAAAATGTCGTAACCATCTGGAGATTTTAAATCTATATAAGTCTTATCAGCTGACAAAGACGCTTGAATGCCTGTTGATCCTGAGAAACCATTTAACTTGTCTCTGAGATCTGACAAGTCTGCACTTGAGAGACCATCAGTAGTTCCAAATTTAATACTAGCAGAAATATTTTTTGCAGTTTCTGTATTCATACCTTTGATACTAAACGAAATCACATGGTAATCATTTGTATTGTCATCAGGAGTAACTGTTAGTCTAGCATTAGTTTGGGCAGTAGCCTTTACTCCTGTTAAGCTTTCAGTTTTTGAAATAGCTTCGGAAAGTGTTTTTGCAGTTGATCCTGACGCAACATGGACTTTAGTTGAACCAACATGTCCATGAACTGTGATATCTTCAGTATTTAAAACTTCTGATGCAAGAGCAGTAGTATCTCCTGCTTCTCTAGGTGTCGGAGCACCTGCTAAAGAAGCTAAATGAAATTTAGCACCCACACCTGATCCATGATTTGTAGACGCTCCATAGCTAATATTATTCCCGTCAAGGTCTTTTAATTTTATGGTATTTGACGTTTTACCTGTCACTTGATACGTATTACCTGAGACTAGGCCAGCTATTTTACCCGTCGCTGGAGATGAAACTGCTTCGTATGTTACCAAGTCACCATCGTTGAAAAGATGATCATTAGCAAAAGTTATATCCACAGATGAAGTTGCGGCGTAATTGGCACTTGCAGTTACAGTAACTGATTTAGACAACTGTGTTGACGTTGTCCACATACCTAGATCTGTAGGCTTTACAGATTCAATACTTAAGGTGTGTGCGTGTCCTGGTGATTCATCGTAACCAATTTCAAATGTTGTATCAGTAAATGATCCATTTATAAGTTTAACATCGTTAAATTTAGTAGTTTCTGAAATTCTTAATAATTCATTTTTAAGTTCTACAACTTCTGCATTAAGAGCTACTCTATCAGCACCACTATATGTACCGTTAGCAGATTGGACAGCCAATTCACGCATTCTATGAAGTATTTCTGAACATTCATTCATTGCGCCTTCAGCAGTTTGCGCCATTGAAATAGCATCACCTGCATTTCGCATAGCAACCTGCATACCACTTATTTGGGATGTCATTCTATTGACAATAGATGCTCCTGCAGCATCGTCTCCCGCTGCATTTATACGCTTTCCAGATGAAATGCGTTCCATAGACGTCGCGTACCCTTCTTGATTCCTGTTCAAGTGATAAAGCGACTTTAAAGCAGCTATATTCGATAAAATATTACTCATAATACACCTATTCTAAAAATTGAGGTCGGTGAGTATGAGCAATATCTATGCCAAAAAAAGGGGAGGGTTTTACCCCTCCCCATGAGCCACAGGCTTTTTTAGTTTTTATTAGCCTTGTAACAATACGAGCATTGTTTGCTTAGCTTTGTTTGCCTGGGCTAGCATAGAGGTGGCTGCCTGCTGTAGAATTTGAGCCTTGGTCAGCGCAGATGTCTCTGATGCGAAATTCGCATCTTCTACGGCTGTAAGCGACCTCTGTGTGTTAACAGATACGTTACTAAGATTGTCCACTGTTGATGTGAGCCTGTTTTCGGCAGCACCCATTTCAGAACGGATTTCAGAAACCATAGCAATCGCTCCGTCAATTACGGAAAGTGCATTAGTTGCACCTGTTTGTGAAGAAATATCAACTGCACCCATAGTCTCTAGTGAAGATGTTTTTGCATCTGTAGTTGTATGAAAGTGGTTAGCGGCATTTCCTGAAGTCACAGTAAAAGCTTTATGACTTGAAAGAGAAATCTGGCCAATGATCACTTGTGAGTCAAGTGTAGTAGTGCCACCCAATGCAACAGTTGACTGAGAAACAACACCATTTTTATTAGCTGCTGCAAGACTCATTGTTCCACTTCCTGAAGAAGTGACGTCTCCAACTATTATGTCAAAGCCATCTTGTTGAACAAGGTTTACACCTGATAAATCTTCTGTTAATGCTGCAGTAATACCTGTTGCACCTGATACTGAGTTAATAGCATCTTTTAATGCAGTTAAATTTGTTGCAGAAGTAACAGTGGCATTTACTGTTGATGCAGTTGAACTTTTACCTTTAAGAGTAAAGGAATAAGTTTCATTAGAAACAGCTGTTATTTGTGCCTTAGTAATCGCAGCAGCTGTAATACCAGTTGTACCAGCAGCTAAATTAAAAGACTGTGCAACAGTTTTTGCATCGTCACCAGCGGCAACATTTACAGTAGTAGATCCAAATGAACCTTTAACTGTATAATTAGCGGCAACATTGATCAAGGCATCAGAAAGTGTTACAGCTGCAGCTGCATCAGCAGCAGCTGCTGTGTTATGCTCGGCTAGTGATTCCATCTGGTAAGCACCTAGTGTAGCTGCGTCAGTAGAAGTTACGCCAATGTTAAACACTTGGTTTGCACTTGTTCCAATCTGGATTTGCTTATTGTTGTAAGTTCCATCTAGAAGCTTAACACTGTTAAACTCTGTTGAACTTGATATTCTGTTAAGCTCATTATTAAGCTGATTAATTTCGTCTTGAATGAAAGATCTGTCAGTACCAGTGTTAGTATCTGATGCAGATTGAACAGCTAATTCACGCATTCTAAGAAGAATTTCGCTACTCTCTTCAAGCGCACCATCGATAGTGCCTATAAGAGCTAATGCATCAGTAGCATTTCTGCTTGCTGCATTTAAACTGTTAACTTGAGCTTTTAATTTTGTTGCGATGCCAAGACCAGCAGCGTCGTCTGCTGCAGAATTAACTCTTTTACCTGTAGAGAGTCTTTCCATTGCTTGTGTCATCATGTTGGAAGAATTTCCAAGGCTTCTTAAAGCCAGTTGGGACATAAAGTCACTATTTATTGAGGTCATTTAATTATCTCCTTTTATAAGGGTTCCAACCCTTAATTTTGTTATAGCCTGGCCGGTAGTGGTCTCCACCGGCCGGGCCGTTTCGTTGTTGGTAAATTAACTTAATTTACCGTCAGTCACTCAAATCATCCCAATGGCGGCCTTGTTAGCCTTGAAGTAATTGTAATACTCCTTGGTTCGCCTTGTTCGCTTGGGCCAACATTGCTGTTGACGCTTGCTGTAGGATTTGAGATTTCGATAAAGCAGTTGTTTCAGATGTATAATCCGCATCAACAATCTGAGCTCTAGACTGCTCTGTTTTTGCAACAATATTATTTAAATTTGTAACAGTGCTTGTAAGTCTGTTTTGGATGGCACCAAGACCAGACCTTGAAGAAGCAACCATTGTCAAAGCAGTATCAATCACAGCAATTGCGTTAGTTGATCCTGTTACTGTTTTTAAAGAAATATCGCCTAATTGTGATAGACTTGAAGAAAGAGCTGTAGTTGCAGCTGAAAAGTGGTTAGCAGCATTTCCTGAAGTTACTGTAAATGCTTTATCACTTGAAAGTGCAATTGTTCCCACAACACCTGAGGAATCACTACCATCAAAGTCAAGTGTTACTGCAGACCCTGTAACAGTTCCATCTTTATCAGCTGCATCTAAAGTCATATCTGCACCGGCAACAGCGCCAACGATTATATCATAACCTTCAGCCTGTACTAAATTAACTGCAGATTTGTTTGAAGTTAGAGTTGCTGTAATACCAGTTGAACCAGATACAGCATTGATAGCGTCTCTTAGTGCTGTCTGATCAGTTGTCAAAGTCACAGTGGCAGTTACTGTCGAGAGAGTTGAACTTTTTCCTTGAAGAGTAAAGGAGTATGTAGTTGCCGCTGTACTTGCAACAAGTTGAGCTCTTGTAATAGCAGTTGCTTTAACATTTGTTTCGTTAGAAATAAGGTTAAACGCAGCAGCAACATCACGTGCGTCAGCACCTGCGTCTACTGATGCAGTTTTAGTACCAAAACTTCCGGCTAATGTATAATCTGCAGCAGCATCATACAAGGCATCCAGGGCAGTTACAGCTGCAGCATGGGTTCCTGCAACAGCAACAACTTCATCAACTGAGTTTCTCTGAAAAGCACCTATTGTTGTAGTATCAACAGATGAAACACCGAATTTTAATACCTGATTACCTAAGTTACCAATTTGCATTGTTCTATCAGTGTATGACCCATCAAGAACATTCATACCATTATACTGAGTGGTAGAAGATATTCTATTTAGTTCATTATTAAGCTGATTTACTTCGTCTTGGATGTAATTTCTATCACTACCATTATTAGTGTCAGAGATAGATTGAACTGCTAACTCTCTAATTCTTTGAAGAATGTCTGAAGCCTCGTCTAACGCACCTTCAATAGTATTTACTAGAGAAATGCCGTCTGAAGCATTTTTTGCAGCCATTTTTAAACCTTTAATTTGAGAAGTCATGCTACTTGCAACAGATAAACCAGCTGCGTCATCGGCAGCACCATTAATTTTTTTACCTGTAGAAAGTCTTAGCATTGCATTCTCATAATCACCTTGTGTACTCTTAAGAGCACTTTGCGCTTGTAAAGACGCAATATTAGTATTGACTGACACCATGGTCGTCTCCTTTATAGTTATTAAAACAATCCCGGAGAGGACCATTTGCGCTGACCAACTCCGTAATAAACTAAACGTCACAAGTAAAAAAATATTAGGAAAATATTAAAAAAAAATCGTAAAAGTTATTGTTTTTATTATATTTATTATAAAACTAAACAAAAAAATTTTCAGTCGTTATTAAATGCCAAAATTTTAAATTTAGCTTAAATATGTAGTGAAAATAGCTATTTATTTATTTTAAATAAACGATCACAAAATAATTGATGATTTACTTATATATGGCACTAGTTTTGCAAAACTTTAAGATACTTTATTTTTTATAATTATTATGTGATATATTTATGTTAGCAAGTTTATTAAGATCTCAAGGTGGTCAGATGAGTGGGTTTTGCCCTCAATGGGTTTATTCAGCATGTATAGGACTAGTTCTAAAAGACTTTTTAGAAAAAGACATTCCTTTAGACATGTTAGGTAGAAAATATGGTAAAGAATTATCAGAAAAGTATGATGAGATTAATCCAATTCAAATTGCTTCAATATCCGAAGATATAGTTAGAATTCTTGCTGAAGTTGAAGCAGGTTCAGATGCTGTCAATTATATTAATGGTTTTGTTTACTTTGTAGTTAATTTTGAAAGTATTGGGAAAACAAGGACTAGAAAGCTTCTTTTAGGCAGTATTTTTGATCCTGAAAAAGAATTAAAATACGATGAAAAATTAATTGTAAGAAGTTTTAAAGCTTATATGTATTCTCTTCGATCAGGTGCTACACCTTCAGCTCCCTCTGGGTGGTCACTTGATCAGGAAAAAAATTTAGATTTTTTAAAAGAAATTGCATTGAAAGAGTTTTCAATATTTGATGCTATTCAAAATTAAATTTTCTACTTTACAAAATATCTTTTTTAATTAATTCAAAAATTTTAGGATGAAGATGTATTTCATCTATCATATATTTATTATTAGATTTTCCTTCTTTATTACTTGTTAAGCTGTAAGTGTCTAAATAGCTTCCATTAAATTTTTGAATACTATTCTTTAAGCAATTATTGAAAATATTAATAACTGAAATTCTTAGCTTTTTGTGTTTTGAATTTTCATCTATAATTGGAGCTGGAACAGATAGGAAATAAGGCTCCAAATTTTTGTCTGCTATATATTTTTGAATTAATTCTAAATAGCCAGTAATTGTAATATTGATAATAGTTTCAATTGTTTCACCGCTTTTGAAGTGCCTATCGATAATACCTTCGTTTTCCCGACAATCAATTTCACCAATTGAAATCAATACTTTTGAGTTACTAGGTATAAGTTTAATCTTCTCTTTAAATATTGATTTAAACCTATTGTCATTTTTTTGAGAAAGATGCCAGGCTTTCAGACCAAAAATTATTGTTGGTTCAATTACATATGAAGTGTCATTATCATTTAAAATACAGTTACTAAATGTTAAACTATGGCTTTCACCTAGATGGTAAATTTTATTAATTCTATTTTTTAATTTACTTTTATAGTCGACCTTACAGTTCAGCATACTTTTGATTAAGTTAGAGTACGCATATATAAATTTTTTATCTTTATCTTCAGTAATATTTAAAAAAGTATCTTCCTTTTGATATACTTGTAATTTGGATATTTCTTCTTCAGCTTTGTTAAGATCATTTACAAGAAATGAATGTATAAGATTATATATTGAAAAGAAATAATTTATAGATCTGTCATTATTTAACCCAATAAAATTAATAAACTCATTTTTATAATTTTTCCATAAACCTAACTGGAGAGAAACCTCCATAAGTGCAATAAAGGCTTTACTATCATTTTGATCTAACTGAACTGACTTAATGTAATTATCAATAGATAAATTAAAATTTCCAAGGTCTCTATATGCGCAACCAATATTATATAACAAGTCTGGGTGTTTATTATTAATTTTTTTAGCTTTTAAAAGATTTTCTAATGCCATTTCATATTTTGATAGTCTTTGGTAAGTATTACCCAAGTTATTCAAAGCGCAAAAATCATTAGGCTGAATTAATAAAGATTGTTTCAATACTTCTAAAGCTTTATTAAATTCTTTTTTTGCAAAATAGGCATTTCCAAGATTATTTAAGGCTTTTGAGTTGTCAGATCGAAGTTCCAATGCCTTTTCTGAACTTTTAATTGCTTCATCATATTTTCCTAGTGAATGTTGCGTAACCGAAAAATTACTCCATATTTCGGAAGTGTTGCCATTGATCTCAGTAGATATTTTATAAAATTTTTCTGCTTGATTATATTTTTTTAGAGCGTGGAAAAATATTCCAAGAAAATTAAATATGTAGAAATCATAAGGATAAATTTTGATAAGCCTTTCACATTCTGTGATGCCCTCAGTGATTTGTCCATTGTTATATAACTGAACTATATAATTTTGTTCATTTATTGATGATTGTTTATTTGATACTGTTAGCTGATCTATACTATTTAATGCATTTAATGCTCGTACATTTTTAGGAAACTTATCTAATACTTTCTTATAAATAAGAAGTGCTGATTGTTTATCGCCATTTTTTATATGCTTTTTAGCTTTATGAAATGATTGCTCTAAAAATGCAGATTGCATATTATTTACTTTAAAAAATTATTTATAATCGCTGAATTAACTCAAGCATTCCTTGTTTGCCTTTGTTGGCCTGAGCTAACATTGAAGTAGATGCTTTTTGTAAGATTTGAGCTTTTGTTAAAGCGGCAGTTTCTTCAGCAAAGTTTGCATCTTCTATTTTTGATAATGAGGCTTGAGCGTTAACTGCAATATTGCTTAGATTATCAATAGTTGACTGTAATCTATTACTTGCAGCGCCCATGGAAGATCTAATTTCTGAGATCATTGCGAGGCCGCCATCGATTACTGCTAATGCATTTGTAGCACCTGTTTTAGTCACTAGAGATACACTTGCAATAGATGCTAATGCAGATGAAATTTCAGCTGTATTTGCAGAAAATCCGTTATTTGCATGCCCAGGTGTTATTGTAAATGCCTGATGACTTGATAGAGTTACTTGCCCAAGTAAGGCACCACTGTCATTACCGCCGTTCGTCAGAGTAATATTACTTCCAACTGTTTCATCTCTATCCATTGTAGTTAAAGTTGCATTCCCTCCAGTCATATCCCCAAAAATAATATCGTAGCCTTCTTCTTGAACCATGTTGATACCAGACTTGTCTGATGTAAGAGCAGCAGTTACTCCAGTTGATCCACTGACAGCATTGATTGCGTCTTTGATTGAAGTTACATCAGACGTAGAAGTTATTGTCGCTGTAACAGTTGAGGCAGTACTACTTTTACCTTCTAATGTAAATGTGTATGTTGCAGCAGAAGCAAATGATAATCTTCCTCTAGTTATTGCGGAAGCTAATATTCCAGTTGTTCCAGAAATTAAATTAAAAGCACTAGCAACATCTCTTGCATCAGCTCCAGCATCGACAGCAGCTGTTGAGGTTCCAAATGATCCATTTACAACATAATCTGCACTAGCATCAGACAGTGCATTAACTGCTGTTTTTGCTGCTGCATGGGTTGCAGCAGCAGCAGTTACTTCATTTGTGGAACTCCTTTGATAAGTACCTAATGTGCCGGCATCGGTTGAGGCAACCCCAAGTCTAAGAACTTGTCCACTTGCAGTTCCAATTTGAATAACTTTATCAGTAAAAGTTCCATCGAGTAATTTTTGTGAGTTAAATTCAGTATTGTTTGATATTCTATTTAATTCTGTTGCAAGCTGGTTTACTTCGTCTTGTAAATAGGCTCTGTCTGTTCCTGTATTAGTATCAGATGCAGCTTGTACAGCTAATTGTCTCATTCTTTGTAAAATGTTGGTACCTTCAGTTAAAGCGCCTTCAATTGTGCCAACCATTGCGTTTGCATCTGAAGCATTTTTCATAGCAGCGTTCAAACCATTAACTTGGGCTTTGAGTTTACTAGCTATTGATAGGCCTGCAGCATCATCTGCTGCTTGGTTAATTCTTTTACCAGTTGAAAGTCTTTGCATAGCTCTAGTCATATCTGCATCAGTCTTACTTAGACTTTGCAGAACCATTTGAGACATATAGTCACTATTGATAGAAGACATGGTTTACCCTCTCCAGTGTATTAAAATAATAATTTTTAAGAGGGCGCTGACCACTCTGTAATTATATAAACGTCTTATTAAAATTTTATTTAGTAAAATTATTCTTTTATTAAATTTTATCATTTAAGATAATCAAAAAGACTATTTTGCCCAATTTTAGCATAAGCTTGCTGTGCGGCATCTTTTTGAAGTAAAAGGCTTTGTAATCTCGTTACAAGAGCTGCCATATCTGCAGTATCTATATCTGAAATCTTTTCTGATGTTGCCATAATGCGTTGATCAAGAGCATCTCTTTGAAGTTCAGATTTATTAATTTGTGCTCCTAAAAAGGCTCTCTGTTGACTTAAGTGGTCAGTAGCTTTTTGAACATCTGTTACAGAACTTGATATTAATTGATCAACATCAGTCAATCTTCTATAGGTTCCAACAACAGTTCCATCTCCCGAAAGAGTATTAAAGTCTACATAGCTTTTAACAGTAGATGATGAAAAATCCACTCCTTCTATTTGGATATTATCTAACTTTATTTGTCTACTTTGAGTCTCTGTTAGTGTAATTCTTCCAGTCGAACTATCTAATGCAGCTGAAATACCAGTATTTGCAGTTTCAGCATTAATCTTTGTAACTACATCACTTAATTTACCTTCAGATACTGTTGCTGAAATTGTCTTCGCACCTTTACTTCCTGTTAATGTAAAACTCCAGTTTTGAGGGTCTCTTGGAACAGTGAAATCCAATGCAGCCGATGCGGCAGCCGATCCTTGTCTGGATAATCCAGATGCAGTACTTATTGCATTTATAGTATTGGAAATAATGTCAAATGTACTCTTTCTTCCTTTTCCAGTATCCACTGTTTGAAAAGCTGTTCCACCATCAATAGAAGTTGCTACGTTCATGGACTCAGAAATTTGAAGTGAATGAGTTCCTCTGTCACCTAAATATTCAAAAGTGCCATCAACTTTTTTTACAAATGCTTGTGAATTAGTATGGTAACCAGAAAAAAGACTTTGACCTTGAGAATCTTTTGTATTTGCAATCTCTAGCATCACATTTGCAAGTTGTTCAACTTCTGTTCTTAAAGCTACTCTCTCAGTTACACCATTTGTATCGTTACCAGCTTGAATAGCCAATTCAGATATTCTGGTCATAACATTAATAGCTTGCTGCATTGAGCTATCAGCTAAATCTAAACGTCTTTGAGCAGAGTCAACATTTCTCTTAAATCTATCTAAAATATTCTTTTGTTCTTTGGCAGCTGATAATTCAACGGCTGCCACAGGGTCATCTGAAGACTTAAGAATATTTTTACCAGTGGATACTTTGGCTTGAAGATTTTGAATTTCTTCAGTGAGTTTACCAAATTGGTTCACTGCTTGTTGGTTAAATAATTTTGTACTTACTTGCATTTAATCCTCCTACACCACGTCTAATAGTGTTCGAAATAATTCTCTTGCTGTTGATAAAATTCTTGCTGATGCTTGAAATGCTTGCTGTTGTTCCAGAAGTTGGGCTGCTTCTGTATCTAAGCTAACTCCTGAAAACTCTAGTTCTGATGCAATGGCTGCTTCCTTAGTAGCTTCCGCAGCTTCTAAAGATAAATTTCCTGATAGAACAGAAGCGCCAACACTTGTAACTATATTGTCAAATACTTCTCTAAATCCACCTGAATTTGGACCATTTATATCCTGAGATTGAAGTCCAATTATAGCGTCTAGATTTCTTGCGTCACCAGTACCGCCTGCATTATCTGAAATCTTAAATGTATCTTCAAGTTCACCTTTGCCTTTAACAACAACTTTATAACCAGCAGCTTCAGCTCTTCCAACACTATCAAGAGTTCTCGTAGCAATTGAATGTCCAGTGGAAGAATCTAAAAATTCTATTACACTTCCTTCAGTATTTGCCACTTTAATGTCAATGTTAAGTGGTTTTGGAACGTAGTTAGGTGCTGGTGGGTCAGATCTAGTGGCTATACTCCTTGCACCACCGCCATTAACAATCATAATCAAGTCTTCGTTACCAACATTTCCAATTGAAATATTACTTCCGATTAAACTTTTGACGCTTGTATTGGTGCCAGAAGTATCTGCAGAAACAATTTTTCCTTCCGTAGAATTGATTACTAACTTTTCACCGTCTACATTAACACGGTAATCAGAGACTTTAATACCTAGAGCTTCAGCACTTGCTGTTTGATCAAATTTATAAGTCTTTTCACTGTATGGGTCAGTTTTAATTGAAATTCGTCCATTAGCCTTTACAAAAACATCATTTGCACTTCCGTCTGTTCCTAAATAAGCAAAATCAGCACCACCAGTTGTTTGAAGAGAAATGCCAGTTGTTCCTACTAGTGCTTTTACTTTATAGTCTGTATTTGCAAATAATCCTTGTACAGCTGTTCCAGCAGGAATGTACCTTACAGTATCACCAGCTTTAAATCCATGCCCTTCACCAACTGTTATTGTTGCGGATGTATTGTTAGTTTGCCCAGTTGTGTTAGCTGTTCTAGTACTTTCCAATTTTATAAATTGGTCAGCAGCGTGTCCATTCCCACCACCGTAAGTAATGGTTGCGCCCGTTGAACTTTTTAAAGAAAATCCATCATATCTGATAAAAGCATCAGCAGTACTACCTCCTGTTCCACCGTAGGTAAAATCTGCACCAGCTGCTGTTTGAATTTTAAATTGATTTGTTCCTATAACTTCCTTAATCTTGTAAACTGTCCCACTAGACAAACTTTGAAGATCGTCTGTTCCACCTTTGAAGTATTTTACAAAATCACCCGCTTTAAATTCATGCGCACTGGCTGAAGTTATTGTCGAACTGGATCCCCTGGTTAAACCAGTAGTACTTGCTGCAGAACTTGATTTTTTAATAACTGACGCAACTGTATATTCGGTATTATGTGTCAAACCAGTTAATGCTGTTCCACCTTTAAAGTATTTTATTTTATCGCCAACTTTAAATTCGTGCTCACTGTCAGTTGTTACTGTTGCTCCAGCTGATGAAGCTATCCCAGTTGTATCTGAAGTAATGATATCACTCATCCAGTTTACTGTGGCATCAAGTAAAATATTTGTTGGGACAATATTATTCACATCCTTTAATTCAGCAGTTACCTTGCCTCCATTATTTGGGTTTATGGTCAGTGTGTAATCAATATCTTCAACTTTTACTGTTGTCGTAGAAGTCGAAGCTGGGACAGCTATTTCATTTCCTGAAAGACTTCCAATTGCCCTGTCTATACCAAATCTAATAGCGGCACTACTATTACCTGAAACGGAATTATCATCTGGTATTGTTATCTGTTGTGCAGAGAGACTTCCACCAGCAAATATTTGTAATTTATTATTTTCATCAAAAAGTGCATCTAACCTACTTGCTTCCCCACCGGAAATAGATATTTCTCTCTCAACTTCAAGTTTTCCATCTGTAGTAATGAGAGTTTTGTTTGCTGTAGCTCCGTTAATAGCTTCTCTTGCTCCGCCAGTTCGTATATCAACTCCATCATAAAATAAAATGTTTGTTGTGTGATTAGCTCCTTTATAAGGTTGGAAATTAACACCATCCCTTCTAGATAAAACCAAGTTTGAACCGTTATATGAAAATGTATACTTATCAGATGCGCCAGCAGTATTCAGTGCAGAGTTAAGACCTGTAACAATACTGGCTATATTGGTTTGACCAGCTTGAACAGTGTAATCTATATCAATTTCAGGCTCCATTCCGGCAGACATGATCAGATGTATTTGGTTACCTGCAGCAGCTACTGCATCGGTATTGCTGACGGTAAAATTTGCTGTTGCTGGAACAGCATCACGGCCATTATCTAGCATTGTCAGTGTATAATTTTGCTTTGCAAATTTCACAACTAACTTATCACCAGCAGCAGGTAGTTCAGAAACAGAACTTGTGCCTGAAACAGATGCTATCATTGATCCCGTTCTTAATTTTTTTGCAATTTCGGACGCAACTGAGGAAGATGTTATGCTTACGAGATCCTTTGTATTTACAGTTGATGAAAAAGAAGTTCCTGAACCAGTATTAGGTATTGTAAGTTTATATTCTCCACCAGCGGCGAGAGCCATCGATCCGTCTACAGAGGACCCATTACCATCAGCACCTTCAAATGCATCAAATTTTAATGTCATTTGTTCCCCAGTGGAAGTCATGCTTTTCTCAATAAATCCATTTTCAAAAACATCATTTGCACTTGATGATGTGGAAGTGTTAGATCCGGCAGTAGATGTTAAAGAGAAAGATCCACCTGAATTTAGTTTTACATAACCACTAAGCCTCACAGCATCAAAATCAGTATCGTCTAGCTTGACTTCTGTTCCTAAGTCCTCAAAATCATCACCTAAACTTTTAATATTAATAGGAGTGCTTGAAGCATCGAAATTGGAAACCATTATATCGTCTCCGTCTTTGCTTTCTAGAACAATCTTCTTTTTATCAACTGAAAGATATGCAGTTACTCCAGTGTTTGCAGAATGTTCATTAATTTTCTTAGCTAAATCAGTCATGTCATCTGAAGATACGGTTGCAGTGATATTAATTGCTTCCTGGTTCTTTGATTCAAAATCCATTTTTATTTGGCCAGTTCTTCTGACTAAAGTAAACGTATCATGGAAATCGTCATCGCCAGTATCACTGCCTCCTGAGTTTCCATATGTAAGGGTTGTTCCGTCTGTATTCCTTAATGTAATACTATTATTATTTACAGATGCAATTTGATACTCAGCAAAATCTGTAAGTCCTTTTAAGGGGCCATTATGGTGTATTCTACTGTGATCACTAGATTGATATTTAACAATATCTCCAACTAAAAATTCTGTATTTCCAGTTGCTGTATCAGTATATGTTGATGATAAACTAATAGCAGGTGAGCCGGAACCCTCATTTACTTTTGTTTCAGCATATGAAATTGAACCAATTTCAGCCATTGATAGTTCAACTCTGGTCAAAGCCTCTGCTTGAACACCTAAACTGGCTAAATCTGTATTTATTTTGTTTGCTGTATATCCAGCAGATGAACCAGCTGGAATATCAACATTTCCACTTTCCCCTCCAAACATAGAAATACTAGCATTCCATGCAGAAACAGTACTATCTGGAAAGATTGTTTTTGAAGGTATTGCTCCAGAAGAATTTACATTAAATAATTTAAATGTATCATTAGCGTTACCATTGCCGCCACCGTAAGTCAGGGTGTTGCCATCTCTTTTTGTAAGGGTGAATTGAGAAGTGCTGCCTGTAGATCCAACAGTATAAACTGCCTTGTTAGTTAATCCAGTTAGAGCTGTACTAGCAGCAAAATATTGAACTGTATCTCCAACTGCAAATCCATGTGGTGTTGCTGTTGTTATTGTGGCACCAACTGATGAACCTATTGCAGATGTATTAGAAGTTACAGTGTTGTTATTTGTTCCTAAAGTTACAACATGATCTCCTACCGCTGTGTTTCTTTCTATAGAAAGACCTCTGTAAGCGTCAGCACCGGTTAAATTTAAGTAATCAGCCCTGTAACTTGCCCCTGTATTAAACCCATTATCAGTTGAAACTAGTTTTGCTATATCTTCTTTTGAAAGAGGGGTTCCAGCAAGATGCCTTCCTTCTCTGGTAAACACTTGGATATTTGACGGAAGAGCAGAGGACTTTTGGACACCGAGAACGGTACCACCTCCAGAAAGTATAGTTGACTGCCCTGAAAAATCATTTAATGAAGAAGCAAAGGTAATGCTTCCACCAGATCCAGAAGCAAATAATCCTAAATCAGAAAGAGACTGAGAACTTGCGTTTTTTATGATTCCTCTGTTTAAAGCAGTTGAAATCTCTCCACAAGATTTCCATTTCTCGCCTGAAAGTGCTTTTGGATAAACACTTGAATAAGTTAAATCAAAAGTATGCTGAACACTATTTACTTCTAAAGTTAGTGAAGTAGTTGTTGGAATTTCTGCAGCTGTTAATTGGAAGCTCATTTGAGATTGTGTTTTAAAGCTCAGAATGTCTGCTGCTGGCGTACCAGCAGGTATCGCCGCCACTGCTCCATCACTTAAAAAATTAGTTGCAGTTAATGGAGAATTAGAATCTGTAAATATTTTATCAATAAGAGGAGGGGTCTCTGAAGAAGACATTTTACCTGCTGTTGCAGTTATGTCTGCAGTGCCTTTGTTGGATACTGTAGCACTAACTAATGTTTTAGAAGCTGCTGCAAAATCTTGTGCTCTTCTTAATGTAAACTGCATTCCAGAAGCAGCTCCAGTCAAAGGTGTAGTTGTTAACTCATCACCATCTGTTGCTTTACCTAAAATATTTAGAGTAAATCCTGGACCTTTAATAGAATTCGACCCAAATATTTCGTTTTCTAATGATGGACCAGTCATAGTCCACCTATTTGTAGAGGCATTAAACTTTGCTGTAAGTGTTCCTTTTGGAAGTTTTTCTATATCGCTGATAAATATTTCAGCTGAAACAGAAGATCGATTAGCTCTTCCAGAATTGACTGTCATTCCAGAAGTAACAAAAATATTTTCACCTTGCTTGCCATCAAGAGTAAGGCCTTGTTTATGTTGCTCATTTATAGTCTCAGAAATTAGGACTGCTAGGTTGTCGACATCTCTATTTGTATCACCAATAAGAGCATATGAATCAACTACACCAGCAAGTATCCCTCCAGAGACTTGGTTGGTAGGTGTATTGGATGTGCCCGCTCCCATTAAAACCTGTATTGTTCCGCCGTTATCAGTAATCCCGATTTTTGACTGTACTTTCCCGGAGAGTATTTTTGGACCTGCACCGGTTTTTCCTATAGTGACAGTTACATCTTTTCTCTCATTATATGAAACTGAAATATCTGTTAGTTTTGATAATTCCTCAAGAAGCCTGTCTCTCAAGTCAAGAGTAGAATTAGGTGAGCTTCCTAAACTAGAAGATAACAGTCGTTCATTTACACCAACTAGTTGTTCAACGATTGTATTTATTGCGGTACAAGTGTCCTCAGCTTGAGATTTCCCATTTTTTTGCATATCAGAAAGTTGTACAGATAAATTTCTAAAAGCCCCTGCAAGGCTTTTTCCCTCTTCAAGTGCTACTGTTCTTGGAGCTAAATCTCCAGGATTTGCAGCAACATCTTGCAATGAACCAAAGAACCTTCCAATGTAACTTCCTATATCAGCGTCGCCAGGTAGAAGAACGTCCTCGAGTTGCTTCATTTGATTAGTGTAAGCTGTTAGTTTCTCATAATTTGCAATTGAACTTCTACTACGATCTAATAAAAATTGATCGAATGACCTTCTTATGTCTTCTACACGAACCCCAAGACCTGCTGTGTTACCAGTGGACGTTACACTTCCACTACTTGCACCAACCTCTTTAAGATCTGCCTCTCTTCTTTTATAGCCATCTGTATTAACATTGGCAATATTTTGTCCAGTTACCGCAAGCGCTTGGCGATATGACTGAATAGCACTTTTACCAATGTCAAATAAACTAGACATTACTTATTTTTATCCTCTACATTTCCACCAAACTGACGAATTAGTGCTTCAGCGATGCCAAAATTTCCTGCTTGTGATAATTTTTCTGCTAACTCATTATCCATCATTGCGTAATAAGTATCAGATGCATTGTTGCCCATGATATCTTCAGATAATTTTGCAGCTCTAGCTGATTTAAGCATCTGAGCTAAAAATAAAGCTTCAAATCTATCAGCAGCTTCATTCAAACTAGTTTTATCTACATTCAACTTTTTTGGTTTGGAGCTTATTTCAAAAGAAGTCTTTGGATCTAAGCCTGGTATAATAAAATTTTCCATATAACTTAACCTTAAATAATGACTAATTCAGCTCTTAATGCCCCGGCCTCTCTCAAAGCTTCTAAAATGGCTACTAAATCAGCAGCAGTTGCCCCCACAGCATTCATCGCATCAACTATTGAAGATAGCTTTACGCCAGGGTCAAAAATAAAAGCTTGAGCAGTACTTTCATTAACTTCCATTTCAGTATCTGGGTTTTGAACAGCTTCACCACCTCCACCAACTTGATTTCCAAGTGCTCCAACTATTTGAGTTCCAGCAGTCACATTTACATCTTCTTTAACTTTTACTGTAAGGCTACCGTGTGTAACCGCAGCAGGTGTTACTCTTACATCTCCACCAATGACAATTGTTCCAGATCTTGCATTAACAACAACTTTGGCTGAGGGTCTTGCTGGTTCTAATTCTATATTTTCTAGTAGGCTCATAAAAGCGACCTTCTGAGATGGTTCCATTGGCGCTCTGACTCTGACTGATGTTGAATCTATCGGAACAGAGACCTCAGGGCCAAATATTTCATTGATAGCTTCAGCTACTTTTGTTGCTGTACTGAAATCACCTTGATGAAGATTAAGTATTAAAAAGGGTTTTTCCAAGAACGGCATTTCAACAAATTTTTCAACTGTAGCACCCCTTGGTATTCTTCCAACTGTTGGGATATTCACAATTAGAGAGGAACCGTCACCACCTTCAACACCAAATCCGCCAACTACTAAATTACCTTGCGCAATAGCATAAGTTTCTCCATCTGCACCTTTTAATGGTGTCATTAACAATGTTCCACCTCGGAGTGATTTAGCTGCGCCAAGTGTTGAGACTGTTATATCTATATTTTGGCCTGGTTTAATAAATGGAGGTAATTCCGCAGTAATCATCACCGATGCTGCATTTTTACCATTTAATGATCCAGCGTCTGTAGAAAGGCCTAGTTGAGATACCATAGACTTCATAGACTGTTGAATTAATTTTGTATTTCCATCTCCAGTTCCAGCTAATCCCACAACTAATCCATAACCAATTAATTGATTTGATCTGATGCCAGCTACTGATGTTAAATCTTTTAGTCTGTCAGCATATAAATTTGAATTTAATCCTGTGATTAAAAAAGAAAAAACAACAAAAATAATCTTTAATCTTTTCATTAAAATCTCCTAAAATGGTGAAACAACTCTCAAAGCTTTGCCCAGCCAACCAGGTTGCTTTGTGTCATGAACGTCACCTGTTCCCGTATATGTTATGGATGCGTGGGCTATTCTATTTGAGCTAACTTCATTTGATGCTGAAATATCTTCAGGCCTGATAACACCACTCAATCTTATATATTCGTTTCCATTATTTAGAGTTAGCTTTTTTTGACCCATTATTTCTAAATTACCATTTTCAAAAAGTCTCACTACAGTGACACTAATTTTGCCTGTAAGAGAATTACTCTGCGTTGCGCCTCCTGAACCTGAAAATGATTGCTTGGTACCAGCTGTTAAGTCTGCTGTATTGCCTAAATTACTTTGTAGGCCAAGTGGGACAGTAACTTCAAATCCATCAGTTTTCCCAGAAGTAGCACTTTGTGCTTTTTTTGCACTAAATTGCTCACTTAAGTTTACAGTAAGTATATCGCCAACACTTTGCGCTCTCCTATCAGTTGCAAAAAGACCACCACCAGTTTGAGCATAAATACTTCCATTTATATTTCTGTTTGGTTGTTCAAATTCCTGAGTTGGATAAATTGGTTCAAACTCTAGAGATGCCTTTTCCTCAACATAAGTATTCACGCATCCGGAAAGAACAAAAATACAAATTATAGATATTAAGAGTGAACGGGCCATGCGCACCACCTTATTCATTATTAAAGATTTTGATTTATAAATCGAAGCATGTCGTCAACACCCGAAATTGCCTTTGAGTTAACTTCATATGCTCTTTGGGTCTCGATCATATCCACTAATTCTTGAACTACATTTACATTTGAACTTTCAAGAGCGCCTTGGACTAATTTACCCATACCACCCACGAATGGCTCTGATATAACTGCCTCTCCACTAGCTGGTGTTTCGACAAGAAATGATTCTCCTATAGGTTGCAAGCCTCTTCTGTTAGGAAAGTCTGCAAGTTGCATTTGACCAATTTCTTCAGCTTCAACAGCTCCTGGAACTTGGACACTTACGATACCGTCAGATGAAATATTTATTTGAGTTGCCTCTAAAGGAATTTGAATTTCAGGTTGTACAGGATAACCACTAGAAGTAGTGAGAAGACCTTCTGCATTTCTGGAAAAAGCTCCATTTCTCGTGTAACCAATTCTGCCGTCAGGCATTAAAACTTGGAAAAAACCGCCACCATCAACTGAAAGATCTAAAGCATTATCAGTGCTTACAATGTTTCCTTGGCTAAAAAGTTTATCAGAATTAACTATTCTTGTTCCAGTGCCCACTGCAAATGCTGAACTCAAGTTTGTTTCAGCAGATGTTTGGTCTCCACTATTTCTGATTACTTGGTATAAAAGCGTCTCAAAATTAGCTCTGTCCTTCTTAAATCCCGTAGTATTCACATTTGATAAGTTATTCGCTATAACTTGCATTCTAACTTGTTGTGCGTTTAAACCTGTTTTTGCTACGTGCATTGCATTTGTGGACATAAATTTCTCCGTAAATAAGTTTTTCAGAGATAAATAAGCAATGCTTGTGCCAAATTTTTTTTTGGCTCGTGTCTAAGGAATTTAAATTTTGAGAGTTTACTGTGGCATTCTCAAGAGGTTTGACGCAGCCTCATCTATGTCTTTTGCAATTTTAATCAACTTAACATTTAATTCGAATTGCCTTTGCTGATCAAGAGATACTATCATTTCCTCAACAGCGTTTATATTACTACCTTCAAGGTGCTTTTGCATTAGAACAGCTTTTTGATCGGGTTCGGGTAGTCCACCTTTAATAGTTTTCAATAAGCCGTCTTTATCTTTATATATTTCTTCTCCAGAAGCCAAAGTTGTTCCTATTACTCCAACATTTTGAATTGTTCCGGGTTCCGCTCCAAGAGGTTCAACTACTATGGTCCCATCTTCAGATACAGAAATACTTTTATAGGGTGGAATGTTAATTGGTTCTAAACCATCTGAAAGAACTACTTCATTGGCGCCATTCACTAATACTCCTTGAGCATTTACATTAAAATCACCTCTTCTACTAAGACCCAACGCATCCTTTGCTTTCACAAAGAAAAAACCTGTGCCTTGTACAGCCACATCAAGATCCTCGCCCGTAGGGTTTATATGACCAGGCTTTGATGAAAAAACACCTACATTTGTTCTTGTTGCAAATGCCTTGGCATCTACGCCATCTTTTGTTTCTAAGTAAGCTGTCTCAAATTCGACGCCTAGATCACGTCTGTAACCTGGGACATTAAGGTTAGAGAGATTTTGTGCATTCATAGATTGGTTTTGAGTAATCATGTGCATTGAATTCAATGCTGTATGTATCATTTTATCCATATCTTAAAACCAATTACCTTTTAATTACATTCTAATGTTAATGATTGTTTGCGTAAGTGTTGTTGTTGTCTCAATGGCTTTAGCAGAAGCTTGGAAGTTTCTTTGAGCAGTAATTAAGTTAACAAGTTCCTCTGTAATATCAACATTAGATCTTTCAAGTGAACCTGATAAAATTGTTCCAAAACCCTCAGAGCCAGCTTCACCAACCTGCGCTGAACCAGACACAGCAGTTTCAACATATGTCGCATTACCAATTTGTTTCAATCCGTTTTGGTTGTTAAAGTTTGCGAGAACCATTTTACCTAATGGATCATTTTGACCGTTTGTATAGTTAGCTCTAACAGTACCTGATGCATCGATTTCCAAACCATCCAATCGACCAGATGTAAAACCATCCTGCTCAACTGAAAGAACCGAGAAAGGTTGCGCAAACTGAGTTGAGGATGCAAAATCGATATTCAAATCAATTGAAAACCCTTCCTCCTGCTTTTCATAATGTACTTTGTTCTTTGGACTTTGTAATTTACCAGTTTTATCAAATGTAAGTTCACCTTCATCAATATATAATGGGAAGAAGCCATCAACTTGATTGGTTGGAGGTGTTGTTGTAACATTTCCTGTTGCGTCAACAAATAAATCGTTTCCTGCGGAATCTGTAGCTTGTTTAAGGTTATATATTTGTGGAACACTCCCTACACCCAAAGGAACATCAGATAATCCTAGTCTAGATATTCCTTTAACCTTAATTGTTGATTCTGGGCCCGTAGTTCCAGTTGTAAATGCAAAGTTATTTGTTGTTGGGTTGTATTTAACAACAACACCACCAGTTTGTTGTCCTGTTATTGGGTCTTCAATCTGATTAATTCGTGACTGAAGTGCTTCCGCAAGTGTAGAGCCAACATAAAAACCAGAAGGAATTTCAACAATACCATTAACACCATTTACTGATACGTTAAAAGTCGTTTCATTTAGAGTTGAAGACAATCTAAAAACCTGAGTTAAGTCTTCTTTTGCAACCGCACCTGTAGCAAGTGCAGGGGAAGCAGCTAAACCAGCAGCAGCAGTTTTAACCGCATCACCTTTTGTCAATCCAACTCCCATTAAGTGATTATCACCTGTGTAAAAGTCTGTTGTATCAATTACAGAGCCATTTGTAGTTGAAATAGCGTATCTTCCAATTTCAATGTCTGACGACTTTTGGGCAGCAGTTACTCCAATAGCTCCATTTGCTTTAATCGTTTCGCCTGTTGTTCCACTTTTGAATGAAAAGGTTTTTGTATCACGATTGTAACTAACGCCAATACCAAATCTTTTATCATTCAACTGTATTTCTTCGCCGTCTGCAACAAATGACTCACCGGCAAAGAATTCACCACCTTTAATCTGAACTTCAGTTGTATCATCCAAAGTTGGTATTCCTAAATTATTTGTCGCTGTAGCAGTTGACGCTCCATAGATAGCAAAACTATTAAAGTTACTGTCAGTTCCAGTTCCTAATACGTTTCTATCAACATTAAAATTTAGTCTTTGGTTAATTTGGTCGTAAGCAGCTTTTACAGGTGGATTTTTTTCATCAACCCAGTCAGTTGTAGTTGACAAGTCATTTAAACCTAAAACTCCAATCGAGTCTCGTTGAGTTCTTGTAAATGTATCAGCAGCATTACCAGCACCAGCAATATTTACTGCTGTTCCTGCCTTTGCAAGTGCATGAGTTGTTGCTAACTTAAAATTATTATTATCTTGTCTGATAATATAATATGTTGTCCCAGTTGTTAAAGGAGAAGCAGCAGCACTTGAAGTATATGTAACAGCATCACCAGTTACAAAACCATGGTTAGTTAATCCAGTGATATCAGAAGCTACATTTGAAACAGTAGTTACAGTTTTTGCAGTTTCAGTTACAGTTTGTAAAGTATCAAACTCATGGGTAGCTTTAATTTTAAAAATACCACCTGTAGCAACATTATTAGTCTTCATAAAAATATCGTTAGCATTACCGTCTGTTGCGCCATTAGGAATGGTAATATCAGTGCCCCCTTTAGTTGCAGAAATTTTGAAAGTATTAGTAGCTACAGTTGTTACATAGTATTTATTACCTGATGTAAGTCCAGTTCTAGCAGTACCTGCAGCTGTATAAATAATTTCATCGCCAACTTGGAATTCATGAGCAGTACGAGTAAAAGTATCTGTGTTATTTAATGCTGAAGTATTAACTACACCATGACCTGCAATCTGAGAGTTTGTATAGGCATGCTTGTTTGTAGTGCCAATCTCTCTTAAAGCTATCTTTCTACTATTAAAATTAACTTTAGATCCTTCAAATACATTATCAGCTCCTTCAAAGTAAGCTTCAACTTTTGTAGATGGATCACTTAAAACTCTAAATTTAGCACTTTTAAGATTAAATGCATCATCAGGAAAAGTCAGACCAGTTGTATTTACAAGAATAAATGGTCTTGTGGCAGTTGTATTAACACTGCTTACTGTAAATTCACGTCCATTAATGAAGTTGAATTTAGTAATATCAGTGTCTGCAGCATCTACATCTGCAGTTGCCTGTGAACCAGCAACTCTAATTTTATCACCACTTGCCAATCCTGCTGGAGCGCCTGTTGTATAAATCTTTAAGGTGTTTTCAGTTGCACTAAATTCAAAAGTATTTCCACTATCTGCTGCAACATTTTGCTTTGTATCATAAACTGATAGATTAGGTCTTTTATCATAATAAGAATATACTGCGTACCTGTCAGTGGCAGCATCTGCCGATCCATCAGAATTAGCACTTGATCTGTGCTCAACTGTAACTATTTGTGTTGCTCCAAGAACTTCAGTCATAGTTTCACCAGCACTTCTTCCAAACAATTTACTAGCAACACCCAAAGTTTGTGCATTAGCAACAACATCGTATTTACTTACAGCATACTGGTTCAATGATTCATTAACTTTAGATTGACTATGAGCAAGGAACTGATCTCGTGTAAAATCCGGTGAGGCGCCAGTCAGGTTTATAGCCTCTGATGAAGATACATAAGAGTCTGTTAACAAATCAACATTTATAGCTGTTGTTAAACCAGACGATGATCCATCTGCTTGCAATTTATAAAACTGAATATTTACAGTATCATCTACATTCTGAACAATCTGAACTTTTTTATCATCACCGTATGCAGCGTTGACAGCTCTTTGAACTTCTGCAGCGAGTTGATCCGCATTATACTTCCCAGGATTTAAGTCAATGTTTAGTGGTTGGTCACCATTATCAACATTCATAGTAAGGAAGTTTTTACCCCAGTATACTCTCGAGTCAGCATTTCCAGCTTCACGCGTTGCCTTAAATTGCATTGGGTCTGTAACAATTTCAACAAGTCTGTCACCTTCTTCACCAAAGTCAAATTCACTCACTTCTCCTTTTATTTGAGCAGGAGAGGAATTAACTTTATTCTTTAAGTCGTCTGCTTTGTAAAGTTTAGAGCCTTTTCCTTCTAGGAAATAGTTATCATCAGGTACTTTAGTAGTTATGTTTCCAAACTTATCAATAAACTGCTGCTTTCCAGCATCATCAATTGATTTAACTAAATCAGGATCGATAACTGTATCGTTAATAACTAATTTAGTTGTAACTTTATTTGTTGGATCTTCTGCTGACGCAGTTTGAGTTTTGATGAAATATATTGTTGCAATTGTTGGATTACCCAAATCATCAAAGATTGTTATTGATGTTGAGTTATTGTAAGTTTCCGGATTAGAGGGATTAAATGTGTATCCATCAGAAAAGGCGGCTTTTTCTGTGACAACTTCAGCTCCAGCAGGAACGTTTACACCAATTTGAATATTGTTAGTCGCTTGAGGTTCACCAGATGTTACAGGAAGTTGCAAAGGCGAAGCACTAATAATATCTTTTGCAGTAACAGATCCATCATTGTTAACAGGAAAAACTAATAAATACTGACCAGCAGAGTCAACAACATATCTGTCATCGTTAACACTAAGAGAGCCATTTCTTGTATAAACAATCTGTGCAGATGTCAAAGAAGGTTTCAAAGCAAAAAACCCTTGTCCCGAAATAGCAAGATCCAAAGCGTTTAGTGATGATGAAATGTTACCCTGTGTAAACTGCTGTTTGATACCTTTAAGAATTGTACCAGAACCAATCGAAGATGACGCATTCTGCAATGGTGATGTCGCAAAAATATCACCAAATTCTGCTCTACTTCTTTTGAAACCTGTAGTACCAACGTTGGCAATGTTGTTTGAGGTTGCTGATATATCGGCGGAAGCACCGTTAAGTCCTGTAAGGGCTGTATAGAATGACATCTGTTATTTCTCCTGCTACGTCTAAATTAATTACATTCTAAATTTAATAACTTCATTTGCACTAATCGTGCCATAATCTCTGACGTCTAACATTACGCCACTATTACTATCTCCAGCTGATGAGGAGAGTACTTCAGCAAATATTGAAGAACTCACGCCTTCCATACCTTTGCCAGTATTTGCATATGCTTCTACAAAAATAGGTTCATCATTATCCATCATATCTTTAGGTGCGCCATGCCAAGCAAAACCTACTAGGCCAGATGGCTGATTGCCTAAGTTGATTGTATCTAGGATGTCCCCATTCTGAGATTTAAATACAACATTTACATTTGATGATGCTGAAGGAAGATCAATAACGCCGTTAACTGAACCGTCATCATCAGCTCTTGCTATACTTCCTGGAACTAATACTGAGTGGCCAAGCATATTTGTAGCGGTCGCAACTCTAGTTTCACCTAATTTTGAAGCAACATCTTTTAAAGATTCATCCATGCTGGTTATTCCAGTTACAGTTGAAAATTGCGCCATTTGCGCAATAAACTCTCCATTTTCCATGGGTGCAAATGGATCTTGGTTTTGAAGTTGTGTTGTCATAAGTTTTAAAAAATCTTCTTGTCCAAGTTGATCCTTAGATTTAGGTACGTTTGATTTTTCAGCCGAATTAATACCTAATTTATTTAAGATTGCTGATAAAGATTGTTGAGATGGATCTATGCTAGCCATTTATTTGCTCCTGGTATTTATTTTCCTAAGTTAAGAGTTCTCATCATGAGTGCTCTTATTGTTGAAATTACTTCGATATTATTTTGATATTGACGGCCAGCCTCCATCATTTCTACCATCTCCTGGTCAACATTAACTGCTGCTTTGTAAACGTACCCTTCTTTGTCAGCCTGAGGGTGTTCAGGCATAAAACTTTTTTCTGGTTCTATATCAACTTGTTTAACTTCAACTGCATCTACAGTTGCTAGCCCAGATGTTTTTGCGTGTTCTGCAAATTTTGTTTCAAATACAGGCTTGATAGCTTTATAAGCTTCCTCTTTGCTGCCAGCTATATTACCTGCATTTGCTAAATTACTTGCTACAGTATTAAGCCTAATAAGTTGAGCTGCCATAGCTCTTCCAGATATATCAAAAACATTTTTAATATTTGACATTAATTATTCCTATTCACCTCGAATTGCAGACATGAGACCTGAGATCTTACTATTTAAAAAACTCAGAGTTGTTGAATATTTTATTGAATTTTCAGAAAATTCCATTTGCTCAACAGCTAATTCAACAGTGTTACCATCTAATGATTGTTGAAGAGGTTCCCTGTAAGAAACACCTTTGTGACTTACTGGTCGCATTAAAGAAAAATGTTTATTATTCGTAGTAGTAAGGTTTCCAGACTTTAAGTGGCGAGACATTTCTGAGTTGAAGTCTAAGTCTCTTGCTTTGTAATTTGGGGTTGCTGCGTTAGCTATATTTGATGCGATAATTTCATTCTTCTTATTTCTTAAACTTAATGCTGCAGAATGAATTTCAAGATACTGCTTTATTCCAGCCATTGTAAAACCTATAAAAAACTTATATTTTTAAAATCATTAAATTTGATTTTGGTGTGGAATTTGCAAAAGTAATGCCAAATATTGAAACTAAGGAATAAAAATGAGTACAGTTTTAGAAAATAGTGGGGGACCTGGATCTTCTATAACGCTTGATCCAGAAATTATTTCTATGAGAAATAAATATTTGAAAGCCTTAGAAGGTAAATCTTTTGATGATATGAATTCATTAATCCAAAAGCAATTAGAAACTGAAGATGATGATATTAAGAGATTGTCTCTACTAGCAGCGCGCGTGTATATTTTAAGGCTTAGAACTCTTGAATTAAGAGATGAGCCAACTGAAAATGCTATGCCATGGTCAAAAACAGAAGATAAAACTGAAGTTGATACTAAAAAAGCTGAAGAGAAAGTTGATGAAGGCGCTGAAGTTGTTAGTGATGAATGGAGAAGATTAAGAATGATTGAGGCTGGGGAAGTTAATGGAGTTAGATTTCCCCCAGGAATAATTATTGATGTGAATTCTGTTGATGGACAAAAATTAGTTGAGAGCAAAAAAGCTGAATTTGTAGATACAACAAAACCTGAAGAGGAAGTTAATAAAGATGAAAAAGATTCCTCAGAAAATAAAGAAGAGGGGGAAATCACTAAAGATAACTCTGAAGACACGACTTCAGAGAATTCAGAAAAACCGCAAGAAGAAAAAGCAGATGTTGATAATCTTGCAGATGAATTAGAAGAACTCTCAAATTCAATTTCTTCAGAGGTTGAAATTGAAGCAGAAAAAAAAGATGATAAATAAAGTCAGAAATAATCTATTCACTGTTACTTTTATTTTTTTTTCAGGATGCGATCAATTTTCTAGATTTAACTATGAAAATTTTAAATGTGGCTATAACTCAACTGGTATTCAGGAAATATTATTGGAAAAAGTAAAAAAAGGATCCAATTTAAAGTTATTAACTAATCAATCAAGTGAACAAACAAAAATTGAACAAGTGATTGGTGAAGTTGTTTATTTTAACTTTCAAAATAAACAATTCAAAATTGATCGAAAAAATGGAAATCTTATTGAAAATGATCAAAGTAAAGTTACACTTTTAAAATGTGAAGTATCAAAGTTTAAAATGTAAATTCTAGCTTTTATGAAACTTTATAAGAGCTTCAGCATCTGATTTAGATAATCCAGTTTCAGAGATAATTTTATTAACACCCCCGCCATTTCTTGCAATTTCAATTGCTTTAGTCATTATATCCTGACCTGATATTCCATCAGCAATTCTGGTGATTTCGGACTTTATCTCTTTGAACAAGTTTTCTTGTAAGGTTTTATTGGTTTTAAATTGATCTAAATCACTTCTAATATTAGAGAACATTAATGTTAAGGCGTCAAATCTCTCTTTTAGTTCTGTAAGTGATTTGAGTAGATCTGTATTTAAAGCTTCAGATTTAATTTTATTTTTATTGATAAATAAAATATTTAAGAAAATAATTATTCCAAACCCAATGATTATTAAACTAAATGTAATTATTAATAGTAAAAAGGAAAATGTATCTGATGCAGCGTATGGTAAGTTCATACTATCTCTGTTAATGTAAAAGGTATTATTTATTTATACTATCGTAAAAGTAATTATTGAGCGAATCAAAAAAGCCTAATTTATTTTTATTTATTTTTTCAAGTTCAATAATTGAAGCCAATATTTTTTTCATAAGATCTTTCTCATTTTGATCAAAATCTTTGTTATTTTTTTCGTCAAGAATATAGTTATTTAATAATTTCAGTAAATTATTAATCTGTTCTATGTTGTTATTGTACTTAATAGAGTCATTTGAAGCAGATAATGCGCTATTAAGTTTTAGCTCAATAGCGCTTAAAATTTCAATTAATGATGAAAAATTTGCCATTAAAAAATAATGTAATTAGGCTAATTTTTCATTTCTCTGTAAACATCCATAAGCGCATCAGCTATACGATCAGCATCAATTGGATAATCACCATTAGCAATAGCATTCTTTATTGCATTAACTTGGTCCATATCAATTGGGGCTGATGATGCAAGACCAGCAACATTGTCAGATTTAGCTAACAAACTAATGTCAGCACTATCTATAGCGTCAGCAGGACTTGGAATAGCTTTAGAAACCTCAATATCGTTAGACTTAGAACTTTCCTTAGAAGTCTTAGTAGCTTGAGGGTCAACTTTAGCTAATGATTTCTGTATTTGATCTATCATTTTAATCTCCGTAATCATAGTAACGTCTAAACCTTTCTTTATGTTAGTAATTAATTAATATTTTTTTTTCATTTATAACTCTGCCTTGGACAATCTTTCCTGAACTTATATTTTTCACTTTAATTAACTCGTTAAAATGTCCATTTTCTAGAGCATTGCCTTGCATGCGAACATTGATACCATATAAATCAGAAAAAATTATTATAGATTGTCCTTCTGAAACCATAAAGTTTTCTTCAAGATGCCTAATTTTAATCACTTGTCCTTTAGATAAATTTTGATTAATTTTGCGACCGACTAGTTTATCAAAGCTTTCAAAGAAACCGTTTCCAACTGAATTTGTTTTATAATCAAATTTTAAATCATGTTTTTGAATAACCTCACCTTTTTTTAAATTATTCCTTAAGGTTATTAATTTTATAGAATTTGAAATTTTATTTATCTTTTTTTTAGATTGAATTTTAGTGGTGCTATCTGCGTTAGTTCTTATGGTTATTTGCCATTTCAAAGGTTTATTACATGAAACGATTACTGTTTTAAAGTTATCAAATAAAGGACGAATATTTAACTCATGACCACATTTTTTAAATACTCTATTTTCCTTAATAATTGGTTTGCTATTAATATTCTTATTATCAAGATAATTAATGATTAATGCTTTTATTTCATTACCAGTAATAGCATTAGCTTGAGTAGCATTTACTATCAAAAATAATAAAATAAAAATTTGAACTATAAATTTCGATTTCATAATATTTTAACCACCAAAAAAGTAGATATGAGTGCTATTATTATTGTTATTACTCTCAACTTTATTCTTAGATTTTCCCAATACTAAATTCTTCATTTCGTTCAATGACGGAAGATATAAGTTCTGATCTGCAAACAAAAAATTTGGATTTCTATTCCTAAAAGAATTTGGATTGAACTCAACAATAGCCATTTCAACAATTCTTAAGTTTAATCCACTTTTCCCGTAATATGAATAAAGAATATGCCCTAATGTTTCATCCTGGTTTACTTTATGTTTTGCAGAAAAATTAGGGTTAGATATAAAAGTATTACTACTATTTAAACCACTGGATTGGATGTTATTTGAAGAATATTCTAATACTACAATAGGCTCAGAAGCTATCAAATTTTGCACTAACAAATTCTGAAATATTAAAAAAATGGAAAATTTAAGAATACTATAAAATTTAATTGTTTTCATCTAAAACTCCATAAATGTTATTACTTTCCCGTAGTAGCTTTCAATTTTACGAGAGGTATTCAAAGGTAGAAGAATTGAACCATTTTCATCAGCTTGAATAACTTCAAAAACTGCGAATGGAGTGCTTTCTGATTCTGAAAGGGCTAAATTTCCCCTTGAAATACCTTGGTTAGTACCAAGATCAATCCTAATTGTATTATCAATTTTTGATGGTTGTGCTATTGATATCAAGTTGATACATTTTAAATTATCATTAATTTCTTCTGGTAAATCATTAACTGAATTTATTAAGCTTGAAATAACATTATTTCTATTAGGTCGGCTTAATACATTTATAGTTTTAAACAATGTCTTTCTAGGTCCGATATAAGACATTGCAGCTCGAGAAGTTTTGAAAACTTCTTTATTACTATTTATATCGTTGATGACAATATTTGTTGTTACTTTAAGATAATTTTCAAGCTGTAGTGTCGATAAATTAGTTGAATGTAAATGCTGCGTTGGCTCGATTAAAATTTCAGTTTCTAATGAAAAATCGGCAGGATTGTAATTTACTACATTGCCAACTAGAGAATTATAATCAAATTCTCTTGATTTTAATCTTTTATTATTTGTTATGCTATCAGTGTTACTTGCATTAATTACTTGTAAATCTTTATACTGAGATAACTTATTTAAGATATTATTGTAAATACTATTTGGCAGATATTGGGACCAAGAGGGCGATTGTTGACTAATAAAAACTTTTGGAGCAAAAGAAATTAATGTAGATTTAGGTCTTGATTTACATCCAATAGAATCTAAACGTTGTCCCACTAATGCTTTTATTGTCACTTCATAATGTTGGTCTGATATTATTTCATCTATAATGGTGTAGTCTAATATTCCAGATGATGGCCTTACAATTATCTCTTCCTTTAAATTTGAAAATTTATCAACAATGCTATATCCTGATATTTTTGCTCCTCCTTTAAGTGCAGCTAGATATAAGGCATCTTCTAAAGCGTTATTTTTTGATAGAAGAGGAGTATTTTCTTCAATTACAGATCTACCTGTTACCTCAACAAACTTTACTTGCGCATTAACAATTATAGGAAAGAGTAAAAATATAAATATTAAAAATTTATTATTAAACATTTGCATTTTTTTAAATTTTATAAATAATTATTATATGACTATGCTTGCCTAGCAACACTTAGTAGGTAAGTCATCATTTCTCTGTCAATCTCTAAAACTATTTCATAAGTATCTGCACCTGTAGGATTTATTCTAACTGTTCTTGCTCCTCTAATGGTTCCTGTCACAACGCCCCTAAAAGTATCGTTTTGCACCATTAAATCAACAACAGTTGTATTACTGTCAACTTGTAATCCATGTATTTGCTCTGCAAGGTCTCTCATGGCTGCCATTCTTGCAGCTCTAATTGCCATTAACCTCTTTTGAGCATCAGATCTTCCTGGTTGAGTGCTTACAACAGCGTATCCAACAGCAGTCAAAGTTGGTATTTCTTCAACTGAAGCATCCAGGACTTGCTGAGCCATTATTAAATTATCTGTTTGACTTGATTTATTGCTATCCTTGGATTGGCTTGATGGTTTTAAAGTATTAACCAAATTTGTAAGAGGGTCACTACTACCATCATTATATGAAATATCTGGTTGGTAACTGCATGCAGTAAACATAAAAGTGCTGGAAAGCATTACAGAACTAAATAAGTTTAATCTATTTTTAAAATTGTTATTCATGAATATACTCCAATTAAAGACTTTTGATATCGATCCTGTTGATGCATTATTCATGCCACTAAGAAAAATAAAACTATTTATAAGCTATCCATTCATTGGCACATAACTTGCCTTTTACTAACTGTAATATGATTTTTAGTATTGGATAAGAATGAAAATTATTAATAAAAAGAATACTTTCTCTAGGGAAATAGTAAATTTAATAAATTTTTGTCATAATTTTGACGAGGAAAATCAGTCATGGAAATGACACTTAGAAGATTAGGCTTTAATTACATTGGTCCTGTTTTGAAAAATATGGGATTGCCATTAGGTATATTAATGCTTGTAGCAATGATGGTTCTGCCACTACCAGCTGTATTATTAGATATTTTCTTTACAAGTAATATTTTGCTTTCACTTCTTATTTTAATGGTTGCTATGAATGCTTTTCGGCCTCTAGATTTTTCAAGTTTTCCTACAATCTTATTATTTGCTACTATTTTAAGATTAGGCTTAAATGTTGCTTCAACACGAATTGTACTTAGTCAAGGTCATACTGGCACTGATGCAGCAGGAAAAGTTATAGAAGCTTTTGGAGCTTTTGTTGTTGCAGGAAATTATGTAGTTGGAATTTTTGTATTTATAATCTTAGTAATAATTAATCTACTAGTTATTACCAAAGGTGCAGGAAGAGTTTCAGAAGTATCTGCTAGATTTACTCTTGATGCTATGCCAGGAAAACAAATGGCTATTGATGCGGACTTAAATGCTGGTGCGCTTACTACGGAAGAAGCAAAATTAAGACGTGAAGAGATTTCAAAAGAGGCTGACTTTTATGGTTCAATGGATGGTGCATCAAAGTTTGTAAAAGGTGATGCAATAGCAGGAATTCTAATTTTGATAATTAATATCTTAGGTGGCCTAATAATTGGTATATGGTTGCATGGTTTAGGTATTGAAGAGGCAGCCAATACATACTTTTTACTATCAGTCGGTGATGGATTAGTTGCTCAAATACCTTCGCTACTATTGGCTATTGCTACAGCGATAATAGTCACCAGAGTTTCAGAAACTCAAGATTTAGGTGAACATATAAGTAAGCAAATGAATCTATCAAGGGCTTGGTTACCGGTTTCTGGAGTTTTGATTTTAATAGGTATTGTTCCAGGGATGCCTAACACTCTATTTTTAATTGCAGGTTTTGGTGCTGCACTAGCAAGTTTTCTATCTAGAAGATCAGAAGATTTTGAAGATGCTCAGGAACTAGAAAAGTTGGCAGCACCAGATGAAACAAATTCAGAAGATAAAATCAACCTAGCTGATATTGCAGATAATTCACCTATTTCAGTACAGCTTGGTTATGGCTTAATAGGTATGGTTGATGAAGAAAGTGGTGGTCCTTTAGTAAATAGAATTACTGGAATAAGAAAACAGGTATCAAAAGATCTTGGCTTTATTATCCCCGCAGTAAGGGTTAAAGATGATTTAACACTTCCTGCAAATCAATATAGAATTAGGGTTGGTCAAACTATTGTTGGAGAAGATACTCTTTACCCAGATAGAAAGTTAGCTATACCAGGAAATTCTAGCAAAATAAAAATTTTAGGAATTGAGGTTATTGATCCATCTTTTGGTATGGAAGCAATATGGATTGAGAGCCATAAGCAGGCTGAAGCTGAATCTAATGGATATATGGTTGTTGAACCAGAGTCTGTGTTAGCTACTCACTTTAGCAGGATTCTTTTTAGAAATGCTGGCAAACTCATTGGTCAAGATGACGTTCAGTCTCTTCTAGATAATCTTTCAGAGAGCGCGCCTCAACTGGTTCAATCAGTAATTCCTAAGATTGTTCCTCTTCATAGCCTTACAGGAGTTATGAGACTTTTATTAGACGAAAGAGTGCCTATAAGTGATCTTAGGCAGGTATTAGAAACACTATCGGGCATGAATTTAACAAATATGAGCATTCAAGATATGTCAGAAGCTTTGAGACCAGATCTAGCTGGTTTGCTTATTCAAAGATTAGCACCGCTAAATGAGCCTTTACCAGTTATTACTTTTTCATCAGGATTGGAGCACATGCTAATTAACATGGTTCGTCAAAGTGGTGAAGAAGGTTTAGTATTAGACAATGCTTTAGCTCAAAAATTAATTACTTCTCTTGTTCAGGCTAATGAAAAAATTGGAGCAGAAGGTAAGCAGGCAGCACTGGTAGTTTCACCTGCAATAAGAAGACAAATATCAGCAATTGTAAGGCAACATATTGAAGACATAGTTGTAATGGGATTTACTGAATTACCAGACAACAGAAAAATTAATATTGTTGCAACTATTGGTGAAGATATTGATAAAGAATAATGGAGGAAAAATTGACAACAACAACTGTTATAGCTAAGGACACATCATCAGCTATGGATGATATTATTTCACAATTAGGTGAGGAAGCTGTTATACTTTCGACAAATCATAAAGATGGAAAAGTGCATATGACGGCAACAACTGACAATGCATCTAAAACTCCTAGAAGGTTGAAACCAAGTCAGCAATTTTCTAAAATTTTTGAGAGCAGAATGTTAAATGATCAATTTCTTACTAAAGATAAGCCATTAGAACTTGATAATGCTTTTAACGATACTGGGGCGAGTACTGCACAATTATCTGCTTTAAGGAATGAAATAAAAGATATTAAAAATATGCTTTCTAGTGTTGTTGTTACTGAACCTCAAAATTTAAATGACAACGTCGCATCGTCAACTGCATTAAAATTGAGACAGTCTGGTTTCAGTCCAAAAGTTATTAAAAAACTTGAAAAAAGTTTTTTTGGAAAAGATTATGAAATTGGACGGGTTTCTTTTTTAAGATCATTAGCTCAGACTTTAATTCCATTTGATATCGAAAGTTTAAAAGAAAAACAGATTTTCTATATTATTGGCTCTTCTGGAAGTGGAAGAACAACATTAGCAGCAAAATTAGCTGCTTTGCTAGCCGATAATAAATCAAATTCTATAATTTTATCAGAGTTACAAAATGGAACAGGTGTAATGAGTGAACACTTGAGAGGATTTGCAAGGCTTTTAAATTTGAAAACAGCAATTATTGAAAAAGATAAAGCTCCTATATCTGAAGTAAACTCACAGAAAACAATCATAGATGTTTCATTGGATTTAGCTCAATCAATAGATAGTATAAAAGTGTCAAGAAAAATTTATGGACATAAAAATGTATGTGTAATACTAACTTTACCAGGTGGTAGTAGTAGCAAACTTATAGAAATGCTAAATAAATCAAGTGAAAATCTTGAACCATTAATTGCACTTTCAAAACTAGATGAATGTGAAATAGGCCCTGAAGAATTTTCAAAATTATCAGAATTAGACTCAAAAATTGGAATTATAACAGGAACTAATGATTTAGTAGGCTCTATAGCTTTATCGAGTGAAAATGTATTAACTCAATATTTAAAAGAAAATTGTTAAATCAAATTGTAAATATATAAAGAGAAGATTTTTTAATGGCATTAGCATTAGCAATAGCAAGCGGAAAAGGTGGAGTTGGAAAGACAACTGTTTCTGTAAATCTAGCATTAGCATTAGCACAAGCTGGTAAAAGGGTAGTTTTACTTGATGCAGACTTTGGAATGGCCAACTCGCATGTTCTTTTAGGTATTAATCCAAAACTTAATATAGCAAATTATTTAGGTGGATCTGCCACAGTAAAAGAATTACAAATTGATGCTCCTAATGGTCTTAAGTTTATTGCAGGAGGCACAGCAGTAAATGATATATTAAATACACAAGAGCAAGATAGATATAAAGTTATTAGAGGCATGGAAGAGATCTCTAGTGATACAGATATATTAGTTGTTGACTGTGCTGCAGGTGGTGCAGATAGTACGTTGGACTTTGTTTCAGCATCAGACCAAGTATTAATTGTTTTAGAAGGTGAGCCTACAAGTATGATGGATGCTTATTCTCTAATTAAAATTTTAAATCAAGAAAAAAATGTAAAGAAATTTTCTATTTTTGTTAATAAAGCTTCAAGTGAAATAGAAGCTAAACAAAATTTTGAAGTTTTTTCTAAAAACCTTGTACATAAATTTTTAGATGCAAGGCTCTATTATGCTGGTTTTTTTACCTATGTCTAAAGTTTTAAAACAAGCAGTTATTATGAAAAAGCCAGTGATGATACATAATCAAAAATCAAAAGAGGGTATTGCATTTCAAAAGTTAGCTGGAGTAATGTTGAAAGCACCAAAGACTGAAAAAAAAGGAATTTGTTTTTTTGAAGAACAAGTTTAATAAAAATGGACATAAAAGCGTACTCGGACAATACAAAAGATATTAATTCTCTTATTGAAAAAAATATGGGCCTTGTAAGAAAAATTGCTTGGCAAATGCATGGAAGAGTAAAATCAGCTATTGACATAGAAGACCTGATACAAATCGGTATGTATGGATTAGTGACTGCAGCTCAAAATTATGTTGTTAAAGAAGGTGTTTCATTTGCAAGTTATGCAAGTATTAGAATTAGAGGTGAAATAGTTGATCACTTAAGGCGTAATTCTAATCTTTGTAGAACTACAATTCAAATGCAACAAAAATATAAATCTTCTGTAGAAACATTATCAAAAAAATTTCAAAGGGAGCCTAGTAAAGATGAAGTAGCAATTGAAATGGGTTTGAAAACTGAGGAATTAAACACTTGGGAACAAGCGTTTGCAGCTAATACGCATCAGTCTTTAGACACTGTATATGATGAGTTTTCTATTTGGTTTGCAACAAAAGAACAAAATCCAGAAGAAGAGCTCACAGATACTGAGTTAAGAGAAAATTTGATCAATGCTCTTAAAACTTTACCTGAAAGAGAAGCGTTATTAATTCAATTGTACTATGTTGAAGAGCTTAATGTTTATGAAATTGCCAAAGTTTTGGACATAACTACTGGAAGAGTATCTCAAATTAAGAAAAATGCAGTCTCTAGACTGAGGGAATATATTAATAAAATTGACAAGTAATAATGCCTAAAGTTCAAAAATTAAGTACAATAAATGTTTCAGTATTTTCAGCTGATTTAAAACTTATTGGTTTTGAAAATAGAAGAGAGCTTCATCTTTCTTGTGGCTTGGTAAATATTGCTAGAGGTAATTGTAATGTCATTATGAGACCTGATACAAATCTAACAAAAGGTGAAATTTTAATTTCTTCAGAGAGGCCAGTTATGAATGCAGAATTATCGGTCCCACCAATTTTATTTGATCAGGTACAGGGAAGTCTTAAAAACAATGTAGGAAGACCATTACAATTAATTCTTCTTTTGGATAAGTATCTTCAGGTAGATAACCAAGGTATATTAACAATAACTGATAATATAAAAGCAAATATCAAAGACATGTCATGGGTGTTACCTGTAAGGTAGTTAACCCATAATGCTTCTCACCATTTCTACCTCTGTTTGGAGAAGTTTGGAAGCACCACTAAATAATTGTTGTGCTTTGATCATTGTAGTCAATTCAGTTGTAACATCTGTATTAGAGCTTTCTATTGAACCTGCTTGAAACTTTCCAAATCCGTCCTCATCTCCACTTCCGATTAAGGGTACGCCACTCTTATCAGTTTCCTTAAATCTATTAGTTCCTAATTCTTTTAACTCAGATGGGTTTGCAAATCGTGCCAGAGCTAGTTGACCAATCCTACGGACAGTTTTCATCCCATATGTTGCTTCTATAATTCCTGAAGGAAAGACTTTAATATTGGAAACTAACAATTTATCTCCATTATTATTAGTAGTACTAAATGGAATATTTATAGCTGATAAATTTTTTGATAAACCATTTTCAGTTTGAAGTTTTCCTAAGTAGGGCAATCCATCTGATGTAAGTAAATTTCCTTTTTGATCAAGGTTAATAGATCCGTCTCTAGTATAGTATGGTTTATTAATACCTTGAGGAGGCCCTAAAACAAACATACCATTACCAATAACTGATAAATCCAAAGCTCCATCAGTTTGTATTAAAGCGCCTTGTGAATGAACTCTTGATGACTTGGATATATTACTGCCCATTCCACTCGCTGGTGTTATTCCATCGAGAGCAACGCTGTACTGATCTTGAAATCTCCCTGCACTAGTTTTGAAACCTGTAGTTTTAGCATTAGCTAAGTTATTCGAAACAAGAGAGAGCTCATGCTGTGCAACGTTAATACCAGACCTAATAATACCAATCATTATTTTTCCTTTTAATAAAACTTTTCAATTTAGTTGCAAGACACATGCCATCTAAAGACTTGAAAAAAATTGATCAGGTCTGTATTTTGATATAGTTATTGATAAAACAGCTTTTAATACAAATATGACAGACAAAAACCAATCTACGGCATTAGTTACAACTCCAAAACTACATGCTCCTGCTGTTGTAAATTCTACCCATGTTGCCACTGTAAAACTCGTTGATGATAAAACTATTTTAGAAGATAAAGAAGATGTTAGATTAAAGTTACCAGATATACTTGGAAGAGTTCTAGCATGTATATGGATAGATCCTGAGTTTTATCACTCATTTGCAAATGATCCTAAAAGCACACTTGAAAAAAATGGGGTATTTCTTCCTCAAGATATATTTCTTGATTTTGAAAAATCTAATTCTGATAGACCAAAAGTTGTTGTGTATGAGAAAAAGAAGAATTCAAAATTCAAGTTAAGAGTGATGTATTTACAGTTAGTTATGATGGCAGGAAGATAATGAAAATTATTTTTTTTGTTTTCATATTTTTAATATTAAATATTCCAAGTTTTACTTTTTCACAAGAAAGCAATTCAAATGTTAAAGTTTCTGATGAGTCTTTAGTAAAATTCCAAAAGGGTGTTGATGCTGTTAAAGAAAAAAATTATGAGATAGCTGCTGATATTTTTGAAGAGTTGGCTTCATTGGGTGATATAGATGCACAATTCAATTTAGCAATTTTAACTAGAAATGGTCTTGGTAGAGCGCAAAATTATAGTGATGCTCTATATTGGACCTGGCTTTCATTTGCAGGAGGGCTTGAAAAATCTGAAAAGGTATTAGAAAAAATTTTAGAATTAGTTCCTGAAAACTCTCAAGTAGAAATTAGGTCAAGGGTATCAGCTTATATATTGGATCAAATAAACTCGGGAGATAGAAAAGCCTTAATGCATTATGGTAAATATTATTTGGATGTTTTATCAGATGCTGATTATAATAAAGCTTACTTATTCTATTCAATAGCCTCTGCTTTTGGAGAGCAGGGAGCAAAAGAAAAAAGAGATAAAGTACTTGATGATATGGATAATGAAAGAATAGTAGAGGTTCAAAGTCAAGCATCTATAATGTTTGAAAAGTTAAGAAAAAGTGAGAAAATTGAAATGTTGAAAGACTAAGGGGGTACTATGAAAGTTAAAGTTCATTGGATAATAGATGGTGTTGCTGAAATTGAAGCTGAAACGCCAGAGGATGCTGAAGCTTTAGTTGAAAATCAACTATCAAAGTTTATGGGGGAAAACCCTGGTATTTCTGATGAATTAGGAGCAAGAGCAATTCAAGGAAAAGCTTACTTGCCAGGACCTGATGACAATGCTGAAGAAATAATCGATAACGAATAATATACTTTAATTATAATTTAGAAACCTTTTAATAATTCTCCAATAGTATTTTCTAATCCTACATTATCCTGTTCAATACGATCAATTTCTGCTCTTAATTCAGCAATTCTCTCTTTTCTTCTTTCCATTACTTCTTTAATTTCTTCAACTAATTTTTCTAATTTTTCTCCGAGATCTACTTCATCGGTATTTTCTTCTTCAGCCATAATCTATTCCATTACTGTTTATATTCTAGCTTGACCGCCAAGCCAATCAAGGGTGGATGCTTTATATTCTTTTTTAAGATCATTTGAAAAATTTTTTGGATAATTAAAATCATTACTTTCTTGAGGATCTTCACTAGGTGAATTTTGGGCATTTTTATTATTTCTTGAATTATTCAGATCTTGATCAATTTTGTTTAACATACCTAATTGCATAGTTAATAAAACGACAATTCGTTAGAATTGTTAAATTATAGAATTTATTGGCATAACATTTGCTGATTTATTAATGAATTTCTTTACATGGTAGTTTCACATGATTTTTAAAAATATATTAAAACTAATTAAAATATCATTATTATTTTATTTTTTAAGTTTTCAAATTTCTAAAGCGAAAACAATCGAGGATTGTGAGTATTTAGCTAATGTTATTGAAGAAACGAAAGATCTCCCTGCTGGAATTTTATCAAGTATATCAAATGTCGAGGCTGGAAGAATTATTGGAAACAAACCAAAAAGGGGTTGGCCTTGGACAGTAAATCATTCTGGTGAAGGATTATTTTTTGAAAATAAACTCGACGCAATACAATATGTTACATCTCATCTAGAGAGAGGTGATTTAAATATGGATGTAGGTTGCATGCAGATTAGTTTAAAATGGCATTCAAATCAATTTTCTTCGCTTGAAGAAGCTTTTGATCCAAAGATAAATATTAATTATGCAGCATCTTTTCTTACAAAGCTTTTTAATGATCATGGTGACTGGAATTTAGCAATTAAACATTACCATTCAGCAGATCCAAAAAAACATTTAAAATATCACAAAAAAGTTCTTGCTGCTTGGGGTATTTCTGAAAATGTTAATCAAGGATATACACCTGAACTAATAAAAGCCAATTTGACCTTGCCTATCTCTAAACCTCACTTAAAAAGCATTCCAAAATTTGGTAAGGTTAAAGGTAATGAGTTTTTAGTTAAAAATGATTTAAACTTAGAGAAAAAAAATACTGTTCTCGCTGGTAATCAAATTAAAAATAATAAAAAAGAAAAAGTAAATCCAAAATTTATAAATGATAGATGGGATCTAGTTCTCAAATTCAGAAAAGAATTTAAAAATTAGTAATATATATATATAAATATAAATATTTATAACTAATTTTAATTTGTATGATTGAATTTGCGGAAGCTTTTAAATTAGCTTTAAAATTAATATTATCTTTAGATAAAGATATTTTAGAAATAGTAATATTATCATTAAAGGTGAGTCTTTTTGCTCTCATCATTGCTTGTATTATTGGTTTTACGCTTGGTTCCTTTTTGGCTTCGAGTAGATTTTACGGGCGTGGAGTAATTTTAATAATTATTAATAGTTTTATGGCTTTACCACCAGTAGTTGTTGGCCTTGTTGTCTACATGCTATTATCCAAATCAGGCCCCTTTGGCTGGTTGAATATTTTATATACACCTTCAGCTATGATAATTGCTCAATCTATTATTATAACACCAATAATTTTAGCTCTTTCAAGGCAAGTTATTGAAGATCTTAACAATGAATATTGTGATTTTTTTAAATCATTAAAATTATCAAAATTTCAAATTATCAAAACATTGATTTGGGATGCTAGGTATTCTCTTATTACCGTATCTCTAGCGGGTTTTGGAAGAGGTATCGCTGAAGTTGGAGCTGTGATTATTGTTGGAGGAAATATTAATCATTTCACACGAGTAATGACAACTTCCATTGCATTAGAGACTTCTATGGGTAATTTACCGTTTGCTCTTGCGCTTGGAATAATACTTTTATTAATTTCACTCTCGGTAAACGCTTTCGTAATGGCATTAAACTTAACTTCAAAAAAATATGCGTTTGGGTAATTTAAAAAAAATTTTCAGTGATCTAAAGTTACAATCTGATAAAAGTTTTCTTCCTTTAGAAATAAAAAATCTGAATTATTCCATTGGAAGTAAAGAAATATTATATAATTTGAATATAAAAATAATATCAGATAGAATCACTGTTATTATGGGCCCAAATGGTGCTGGTAAGAGTATTTTCTTAAAAATATTAAATGGAATAATAAGACCAACATCTGGCAAAATTTTATGGAATGAAAAAGTTGATGAATCTTTAGTTTTGAATGGCCAAGCTTTAGTATTTCAGAAACCCGTTCTACTTAGGAGGTCAGTAAAAGCAAATTTAGATTTTTTTGATAAATTAACAAATCTAAATAATTATGACAAAAATCAGCTTCTTAAAATTGTGGACCTTTTAGATCAAAAAAATCAGCCCGCTAGGTTGCTTTCACTAGGCGAACAACAACGCCTTTCTTTGATAAGAGCATTACTCCTTAGGCCAAGACTAATCATGCTTGATGAGCCAACTGCAAATTTAGACCCAGCATCAACTAAAATTATTGAAGATATAATTATTTCACTTAAAGAATTTGGTATAAAAATAATATTTGTTACACACAATATTCTTCAAGCTAAAAGGCTAGCTGATGAAGTTATTTTTTTTGATAAAGGAAAATTAATTGAACATTCAAATTCTAAGGAATTTTTTTTAAATTCAAAATCAATGAAAGTTAACAATTATTTAAATGGTATACTTTAGAAAAATTATGGAATTTGATCAAAAAACTATAGATTTTTATAATTTGCAATCTTTTGAATATTCATCTTGGTCCTCTAAACACAGAAAGGATGACATATTAATTAAATTCATTAGTATGCTTCCTGAAAAATCCAAAATACTTGATTTAGGTTGTGGAGCTGGTCATGATAGTCTCTATTTTGTATCAAAAGAATTTTCAGTAACAGCATTAGATGCATCACAAAAAATTTTAGAAACTATCCCAAAACACCCAAATATCGAAATAATTAACAGTGATTTTATAAGTTTTAAGAATAAAATAAAATTTTCTGGAATTTGGTCTAGCTTTTCTCTTCAACATATAAAAAAGAAATATTTACTAAGTACAGTTCAATTTCTTGAAAAATATTTACTTCAACAAGGTATATTTTACATTGGGATACATGAAGGAAATAAAGAAGTGCGAGATAGTTTAGGTCGTTATTATTGTTATTATGAGAAAGTTGAGATTTTAGATAACCTAAATAAGGCTGGTTTTAAGCTAATTAATTTTAGTAGAGATAAAAGTAAAAGTTATGATGGTGACGATATAAATATTATGCACTTATTTTTACAAAAAAAATAAAACCTTTTGAGTAAATAAAATGAACAAATTAATAAGTGAAATTGAGAAAATTGATTTAAAATTAATTAAAAAAAATAAAGAAAAAATAAAAAATGAAATAATTGAAACACCTGTTTCACGAGTAGCATCATCTTATTTAGATAGATTGCTTCCAAATTCAGAAATATTTATGAAGTTAGAATTATTTCAACATACTGGTACTTTTAAAGCTCGGGGTGCATTAACAGTTGCAAATGAAATTGAAAAAGAAAAAAGAAAATTTGGAATAACAGCTGCAAGCGCTGGCAATCATGCAATAGCTGCTTCATGGGCTGCATATAAATTAGGTATGTCTGCTAAAGTTGTTATGAGATCGACAGCAAACCCATATCGTATATCTCAAGCCAAAATGCATAAAGCAGAAATCATTATTGTTGATGAAATTGATGAAGTTTTTAAAACTGCTAATAAATTAGTTGATGAAGAATCAAGAACATTTATTCATCCTTTTGAAGGATTGAATACTACTCTAGGAACTTCAGGCGTAGGATTAGAATTCATAAAAAGTGTTCCAAATCTTGATGCTGTAATTGTTTCGATTGGTGGTGGTGGATTAATTAGTGGAGTTGCCGCAGCAGTTAAATTAATAAATCCAGATTGTAAAGTTTTTGGTGTTGAGCCTATTGGTGCTGATACTATGTATAAAAGTTTTAAAAAAGGTAAAACAATTCAAAATGTAAAAATTAATTCAATAGTAGATAGCCTATCACCTCCTATGACACTACCTTTTAGTTTTGCAGTCTGTAAAAAATTTATTGATGAAATCGTTACAGTTAGTGATGATGAAATTTGTGCTGCCATGGTCATCCTTCAAGAAGAAACAAAACTTGCAGTAGAACCTGCTGCTGCTGCTACACTTTCAGCACTTATTGGTCCACTACGTGATAAATTATGCAATATGAAAATTGGGCTTTTAATGTGTGGTGCTAATATTGATACTATTTCTTATTCAAAGCTTATAGAAAGTGGCTACAAATATATTAACAATAATAAATCACTTTTTTGATATTTGATATTTTAATAAGTCTTTAATATCAATATGGCAACGGATAGCATTTCCATTATTTGAAATTTGCCAAGGTGGGGTCTGTTTGAAGCATTTCTCTCCTAATACTCTTGGGCACCTTCCTTGAAAGCTGCAGCCTATTTCTGGAGGTTTTTCTTCAACAATATCTTCTGCTACTAAAGCAGGTTTTAAGTCAGGATCAGGTTCCAAAACAGCACCAAGTAATACTTCAGTGTAAGGATGTGATGGATATTGATAAACCTCTGATGATGGACCTATTTCACAAAGCCTGCCTTGATAAAGTACGGCTACTCTATCACTAATAGCCCTTACAACTGCCAGATCATGTGAGACAAATATGTATGTTGTACCCAATTCATTTTTTAAATCTTGTAACAGTTTTAGGACCGCTGCTTGAACAGATACGTCTAATGCAGACGTCACTTCATCACATAAGATGAGATCAGGTTTTGCAGCAAATGCTCTAGCAACAGCAATCCTTTGTTTCTCACCTCCAGAAAGTTGTCTTGGGTACCTGTACAAATACTTTTCACTTAGCCTGACTTTTTTTAGTAAATCTATAATATTATTTTTAAGTTTGTTTCCACTTAGATTAAAATATAATTTTAAAGGTTGAGATAAAATTTCTTCTACAGTATGGGTTGGGTTTAAAGATTCATCAGGGTTTTGAAATATTAATTGAATGGCTCTTAATTGAGAATTTGTTCTATTTTTGACATCAGTTGAGAGATTTATATTATTTTTAAAATTTATAGACCCATCTTTAATATTAAGAAGACCAGCAATCGATTTTAGTATTGTTGATTTACCACTTCCAGATTCCCCCACAAGAGCAATAGTTTCTCCCATTTTTATATCAATATTTATATCTTTTACAGTAATGTTTTTATCAGAAAATCTATTTAAAATTTGGTCTAAAATACTTTGTTTTGTGTAAGTTATTGAAATATCATTTAGTCTTAAAACATCACTTTTATCATTTGTACTTAATGAGGGTACTACATTAATATTTTTATTTAAACTTTTTGCTGATAACTTGTCATATCTAAAACATCTTACTTTCATCTGGGTATTTGGAAGAGATATTAATTCGGGTTTTGATGAAAAACACTTTTCTATAGCAAGATCGCATCTATCATAAAAACTACAACCACTTGATTCTTCGTCAGGTTGGGGGGGTGTGCCTGGCATAGCATCTGGCAGTCCAGGTAGAGAAAGCTTTGGAATTGATTTTAACAACCCATGAGCATATGGATGTAAAGGAGATTTTAAAACTTTTCTCACATCTCCATCTAAAACAATTTCACCAGCATACATAACTATAACTCTATTGCTAACTTGTGCAATTGCACCTAAATCATGACTAACGTATACCATAGAAGTTTCAGTATCTTTTGCGATCTCATTTAAAAGTTCTAATACATGTGCTTGAGTTGTTACATCTAAACCTGTTGTGGGTTCATCTAACAAAAGCAGCTCAGGATTTCCTCCTAATGCCATGGCTATTGCCACTCTTTGTTGTTGACCCCCAGATAGTTCATGAGGATATCTTTGAGCCATAACAACTGGAGATGGTAATCTTACTTTATTAAGTAATTCATTAATCTTTTCAGTCCTTTCCTTTGAACCCAAATTAGTATGAAGTTTCAAAGTCTCCTCAACTTGGTAGCCAATTTTCAAATTTGGTGTTAGCGACTGGCCAGCATTTTGAGGTATCATTGCGATTTGTTTACCTCTTATTTTTTCCAGCTCACGATCATTTAATTCTAATAAATTTTTTGATTTATAAATGCATTCTCCAGAAATAGGGTATAACCCCTGCTTTGCAAAACCCATCATTGCTAAAGCTAGGGTGCTTTTACCAGAGCCTGACTCTCCAACAATCCCAACAGTTTCACCTTTATTAATTGATGTGGAAATATTTTTTAGTATCGATATTTCTCTACCATCTTGGCTCTTAAAACCAATCGATAGATTATTAATTTTTTGTATAATATCTTTCATATTATACTGGTGCTTTTTGGGTACGATCAATTCCAAGAGCTTTAGCTAAAGCATCAGCAGAAAGGTTAATGCCAATTATAAGTGAGCTTAAAGCAACAATTGGTGCAATTACAGACCAGTATGCAAAAGACATTAAGCCCCTTCCTTCTGATATCATTAAACCCCAATCAGGTGTCGGAGGGCTAACACCAAAACCAAGAAATGAAAGTGAACTAAATGCAAGTAACATCCATGACCATCTCATGGCACCTTCAACCATTATTGCATCTCTTACATTAGGAAAAAGTTCATTCCAAATTATAGAAAAGTTACTATGCCCTCTTGCCTTTGCTGCCATAATAAAGTCTCTAGCAATAACGTCATGGGTTGCTGCTCTTGCAACTCTGACAATTCCTTTGCCATAGAAGAAACCTAATGCTGGAATTAAAACTTGCGTAGAGGTACCTAATATTACAACTATTAATAACATAGCTAAAATCCATGGTATGGCTAGAAAGGCGTCAATAATTCTCATTACAATATCATCTATTCTGCCTCCAACCAAACCACAAAAAATACCAACAAATCCACCCCATGCGATAGCTATTAATGTTCCAAAAAATGTTACAAATAGCGCAATTCTTCCTCCCATTAGTGTTCTTGTGAATACATCACGCCCTAGTTGATCAGTCCCAAATAAAAATTCTTCACTTGGTGGTTTTAACATAATAAGTGAATTAATTTCTTTATAATCATAAGGAACAATCAATGGACTAATAATAGCAATTATAATATGTAATGTAACAATTGAAAAACCAATCATGCCTGATGGTTTTGAAAAAATTGTAATTAAAACATCACCTAATCTTTTAAATTTCGAGTTTTGTTTTTCTTCTAAATGATTTAATTCAACTTGGTTCATTTGCGGATTTGAAGTGTTCTAAGCCTGGGATTAACAAATAAAGTTAGCATGTCGGCCGTTAAGTTAACGCCAACATATATTAAAGCGAGTATTAGTGCTAAAGCCTGAACTACTGGTAAGTCTCTATCAGATATTGATTCAATGACAAGCCTTCCAAGGCCTGGGTAATTAAATACAACTTCTGTAACAACAACACCTCCTAGCAACCAAGCAATTGTTAGCGCTATAATATTAATTGCTGGAAGAAGACCATTGGGTAAGACATGCACAAAGACCATTTTCCAGTAGGGCACACCTTTTAGCTTAGCCATTTGAACATAATCACTGGCCATAACTTGAATAATATTTGACCTTACCATTCGTAACATATGAGCTGTCATAACCATAGAAATAGCTATTACAGGTAAAATAATATTAGGCAGTAACTCTAATACACTTGTATTTGAAGAAACAATTACTATTCCTGGAAGCCAGTCAAGCCATATTGCAACAACCAAAATTAAGATAGTAGCACTAATAAACTCTGGTATGGTCATTGAGAAAATTGCAAAAGTTGATATTAAAATATCCGGTAATTTATCTCTCCAAAGAGCAGTTATTATTCCTAATAAAAGAGCAAGTGGTATTCCAATTATTATGGCTGTAAATGCCAATACTAAGGAGTTCCTAATTCGGATACTTAAAATTTCACTAATTGGTTTCTGTCCACTTAGCGAATATCCTAAATCACCATTTAGTGCATTGTAACTCCACATAAGGTAACGTTCGATTGCTGGTGTATTTAGGCCTAATTTCTCTTTACAAATTTGCAAAAGTTCACCTTTAGCCTCTCTTTCAAGAAATGCTGTACATGCATCACCAGGTAAAACTTCAACTCCTACGAATATAATTATGGAAACAAGCATTATGGTAATTAAACCAAGGCCAAGTCTTTTTAAAATTAATAAAAACATATTCTAGAAAATTTCGAAAACTTTGAGAATGATCATAGATCGCTTTTGCGATCTATGATCATATTTATTTAATTAACAGTAACTTTATGCCATCTTACTGACCAATTTTCTACTTCATCAAGATTATTTACTCTTGCTGTAGTAACAATCAACTTACTTACTGTGTATGGAATTAAAGTTCCACTTTCATCCCAAAGTACTTTTTGAGCGGCTTGATACATAGATTTTCTTTTTTCAAAATCAAGTTCCTTTCGTGCCATATCTAAAAGTGAGTCAAAAGCAGAATTTTTATATAATGATTCATTCCATTTTGCACTACTATGATAAATTTCATTAAGCGCTTGGTCTGCAGGTCGTTGATTCCACCTTGTCATAGCAACTGGTTTTTTTAGCCAAATATCATTCCAGTATCCATCTGAAGGGACAACCTGAATATTCACTTTAATTCCTGCAGCTGCAACTTGCTGTTGAACAACTTCTGCAATTGGTGTCCAAGTTGGCTCTAAACTACTAGGATAAACGGTAAACTCAATTCCATCTGGGTAACCAGCATCTGCCAATAATTTTTTTGCTCCTTCAATATCCTGAGGGCAACTTAAGTCAGCTCTGTATTGGTCAGTTTTCATAACTGGATGATCGCAAGTTACTGAAGCAGCACCACCTGTAACAAGATCAGCTAGTGCTTGTCTATCAACAGCCATACGAACAGCTTTCCTAACTCGTGCATCTTTAAAAGGCTCTAAATCAGTTCTCATCACCATACCTCTCCAGTTTCCTGTTGAAATTACATGATGTTTGAACTTAGAGTTACCGTCAAAAATAGGCTTCTGTTTATAATCTATTACCCTGAGCATATCAATTTGACCTGATAAGAGAGCTTGAACTCTTGCCTGTGAATCTGAAATCGCTATTATATGGACTTCAGCAACACCAGGTGCACCTTCCCAATAATCAGGATTTGCTTTTAAAATCGTTGTGCCCTCTGCATCAAACTTATCAACTATGAAAGGACCTGTTCCAACACCAGTTTGCCCAATGCTATCCTCAGAACCTGATGGCAACATTCTTAATCTATAATCTGTAAGGTTTAAGGGTAGATCAGCAAAAGAAGTATTAAGGTTCATTTTGACAGTATGTGAATCAATAATATCCACAGACTCGATCATACTAATTCCCTTTGCTGCAGGTGATTTATTAGCACCAACTCTCATAATTGAAAATTTTACGTCTTCTGCGTCAAAATCAGATCCATCATGAAATTTTACACCTTTTCTAAGATTGAAAGTCCATTCTGAAGCATCAGCATTGGCTGACCACGAAGTAGCTAGAGACGGTGAAGGCACTCCATTTAAGTCGTTCCTTACTAGTCTATTCATAGTTTTTTCAATAACTTGAAACAAACGACCTTTAGTTATGGGGTCTAAGTTTGTATCTTTTCCAAAACCGAGATCATGTGAAACCTTAAAAACACCACTTGATGCATTAGCTAATGAAAAAGAAATAAGTAATGAAAATAATGAAATAGAAACAAATTTAATAAAATTTTTCATTTTATTTCCTCCTAATAATATATATTTAAATTTATAAGAATCATACTCTCATATTTGCGTTGGGTATTAAACCACAAAAAAATATATAATGTGTAGTGGGACAAGTCCCACTTTAAATATCAAATAATTAGACCTTTTTAATATTTTTCTTAATGCTATAAAAGAATGAGTTTTCGAATGAAATTATAATTAAATGTCTATAAAAAATAAATATATAGTTGCAATAGGTGGGGGAGGATTTACTCACGGAACAGATAAGTCTCTGGATGATTTTGTATTAAGTATTAAAAATAAAAAAAAAAATAATATAGGTTTTTTACCAACAGCTAGTAATGATGATGATGCAAAAACGCAATTGTTCTACAAAAGATTTATAAATTCAGGCCATTCGTTATCTCACTTCGATTTGCATACTTCATCTAATGGATTTAGTCAGTGGATGACAAAAAAAGATATTATATATGTTGGTGGAGGTAATACCTATAATATGCTTCAATTTTGGAAGGATAAAAATTTATTTCAAATTTTTATCGATGCTTACAATAATGGAACAATTCTATCAGGAGTAAGTGCAGGAGCAATCTGTTGGTTTAATTATATCCTTACAAATTCTCTCAATAACAGATTGCAATCATCAAAGGGTTTAGGTTTAATTAATTATAGTTGTACACCCCACGCATCATCTGAACCAGAACGTTTAATCATTTTTGAACAAAAAGTTAAGCATACGTTAATGCCTCCAGGTTTTGCTATCGATGATGGTGTCGCAGTCCTTTTTATAAATGGTAAGTTTAGTAAAGTTTTTTCTTCAAGACCTAATCACAGTGCTTACTTTATAACAGAAACAGGAATAAAAAATCTTGAAGAATAAAAAAATTACAATTATGAATTTATTTATAAAAAAGAAAGTAATTTAAAATTCAAAATTTAAGTAAAAAAATCTTTAGTGTTCAAGATGCAAAAATTTTAGCAAAAAAACGATTGCCAAAATTAGTATTTGATTTTGTAGATGGATCTTCGGGAAATGAAAATCTAACAGATGTTAATAATAAAGCTTTCGAACAAATTAGGTTAGATCCAAGAGTCCTTATAAATGTTGAAAGTAGATCACTGAAAACAAGTTTTTTAAACTATGAATACGATAATCCTTTTGGATTTGCCCCCATGGGAATGTGCAATTTGACATGGCCAAAGGCAGATAACATGTTGGCTGAAGAGGCAATTTCTAATAATGTACCATTGTGTCTATCAATGGCTGCATCAACAAGCATTGAAAGAGCTTATGAGCTATCCAATGGGTTAGCATGGTTTCAGTTGTACATTGGTCAAGACGAAAACTTTGTGATGGACTTAGTTGATAGAGCTTACTCATGTGGTTATAAAACTCTTATTTTAACAGTAGATGTTCCAATTCTCTCAAAGCGTGCCCGTGATGACAGAAATGGATTTGATGTACCTTTTAAAATGAGTTTTAAAAACTTTATTGATTTTGCAACTCACCCTAATTGGTCTTTAAAAACTCTTTACAACGGTGCACCGACTAATATGAATTACACAACATCCAAATTCGGGAAAAAGTTTGTGAGAGGTGAAAGCAGAGGAAAAGTTAATTGGGAAACACTTGAGAAATTACGTAATAAATGGAAAGGCAATCTTATTATAAAAGGAATAATGAACCCAGAAGATGCAGTTAAAATAAAAAAATATGGTGCCGATGCAGTCTATATTTCTAATCATGGAGGTAGGCAATTAGATAGTGCACCGGCAGCAATTTCAGTTCTTCCTAAAATAAGAAAAGCTGTAGGTATTGATTACCCTTTAATACTTGATAGTGGAATCAGAAGTGGAAGTGATATCCTAAAGTCTTTGGCTTTAGGCGCTAACTTTGTAATGATTGGAAGGCCTCTTATGTATGCAATCGGAGCAGATGGAAGTGAAGGCTTAAAAAAAATATTACATATAATTAAAAATGAGCTGAGTGTGTCTTTAGGTCTTGTAGGCTTGACCGATATAAAGGACGTGACTGAAACAATCATATCAAAAAATTTACTTGATAACTTAGAATACTAGTATTTAACATTAGGTGTATGAAAATTATGAATGGTGAAAAAAAACTTAGAGGTGGTTCTTTATTAGCTAGAGCTTTGCATGACAAGGGTATTGATAACGTTTTCACACTATCGGGTGGATTTTGTAATCCTGCACTTGAAGGCTTCATGGAATGTCAAGTAAGTGTTATAAATTGCCCTCACGAACAAATCGCAGGCCATTTAGCTGATGGACATACAAGAATAACAAGAAAACCATCTGTTTGTCTCGTTGGACCAGAGGGCTTTGCCAATGCTGTACCTTCTATGATGGAGGCATGGGGGGAAAGATCACCAATAATTTTCGTTACTGGTTCAAGCACTTTAAAAAGGCAAGGATCAGGAGGCTTTAAAGAGATAGATGATGTATCCATTGCAGCCCCATTAACAAAGTATAGTGCAAGTATAACTGATGGGACACGAATTAGAGAGTTTGTTGATAAAGCATACAAAATAGCTACAAATGGATATCCAGGTGCCGTTCATTTAAGTGTTCCAGTAGACATTATGTTCTCATCTTTTCCAGAAGATGTAGGCTTAAATGAACGACCTTTTTCTCAAGTTGTGAAGGCAACAGCCAGAGCATGGCCAGATCCCACTCAACTTAGAGAAATCTTACAATTATGTATAAATTCAGAAAAACCAGTTTTAATTGGTGGTCACGGAATTTGGTGGTCTAAAAATGAAAAATTATTAGAAAAAGTTGGTAATGAATTAAATATACCTATTTTTAATATTCCTTATCACCAAAAATTACTTGGAGAAGAGGCTGATTCTTATATGGGGTTAGCTGATATTCATCAGTATCCACCTTCAAAGTTTGCTTTACATGAGTCTGATCTAGTTTTGATGGTTGGTGGAAGATTAGATAATCAAATGAATTTTGGAAACCCTCCACTTTTCCCTGAAAGTACCAAGCTAGTTTGTGTCAATGGATCTCATGAAGAAATAGAATTTAATAGAGCTGCAGATTATACCCTTTTGTCTGATCCAGAGCCTTTTTTTAATGCCTTATTAGATCTTAAAAAATCTCAAAATTGGCCTATAAGTAAAAAATGGTTCGATGAAAACAAGTTAAAAAGAATGGAGTGGGTAGAAAAATCTTTGAGTGATTTAGAAATTGAAACAAATGCAACTGCAAAAGATGGGGGTAAGATCCATCCTCTTCAGCTTTCCTTAGATGTCCAAGAAATGATGGGAGATAATGATTGGTTAGTTATAGACGGTGGAAATACACATTTTTGGTCAGAAATTGCTATTAATATTGCTGGATTTAAAGGGAAAAAGTTAGGTGGAATTCTTCACCCTGGAACTTTTAGTATGTTAGGAGTTGGAGTGTCGTTTGCAATATCTGCGAAGAATACCAATCCTAAATCAAAAGTCGTACTAATAAGTGGGGATGGTGCATTTTTATCTGGTGGATTATCAGTAGAGGCAGCTTTTCAGGAAAATAAACCAATTATTGTCGTTATAGATAATAATGGAGGATTGGATTGTATCTCGCAACAACAAGAAAGACTTTTTGAAAGTGGAAAACATTTTGCAACTGACTTTAGAGATATACCTTTTCATACAATGTTTGAAGGATTGGGTGGATATGGAGAGTTAGTTACAAAAAGAGATCAACTAAAACCTGCCCTTAAAAGAGCATTTGAAAGTGGCAAAACAGCTTGCATAAATGTCAAAGCTAAAGGTGTAATTAGCCCAATAGTACTTGCCACTACAAATAAAAGAGATAAAGCTTCAATAGAGTAGTTTATTTATGGCCATTTTATCATCTCATTTGTTAAATTCCATTACAGGAGAACATGCCGCCTCCGTAAAAATCAATATTTTTAAGATTGAAGAAAATAAGAAAGGTATAAAAGTTAAGGAAACTTCTACTGATAACGGTGGAAGGATGCAAGAAGAGTTCAAAATAAATGATAAAGATAAATTTTGTGAATATGAGATGGTTATAGCCACTGAAAATTACTTTGAAAATCAAAATTCTAAAGATTGGAAAAAAAGAATTATTTCAGATGTTGTAATTCGTTTTAAAATGGAAGAAGATAATAAAAAATATCATATACCAATAATTATTTCACCAAATGGTTATTCGGTCTGGTGGTCAGAGTAGAGGGTTTTTATGGGTGGTTCAGGACTGAATATGTCAAGAAGGATAAGGAGAACTCCTTTTACAGACAAAGTTGAAAGTTGTGGAGTTACAGGCTTTACTGTTGTTAATCATATGCTTCTACCGAAGTCTTTTGATAAGACTGTAGAAGATGATTATTGGCATTTAAGAGAGAATGTTCAAATTTGGGATGTATCCTGTCAAAGGCAAGTTGAAATTATTGGACCAGACGCAGAAAAATTGGTTCAAATAATGACACCTAGGTTTATTGGTAAAATGAATATCGGTCAATGTCTCTATATACCTTTATTAGACGAAAATGCTGGAATCATAAATGATCCAGTTCTGCTAAAGTTAAATAAAAATCATTTTTGGTTATCGATCGCTGACTCAGATGTTCTTTTATGGACAAAGGGTCTAGCTTTTGGATTTAATTTAGATGTAAAAATCTTAGAGCCAGAAATTTTTCCTTTAGCAGTTCAAGGACCAAAAGCTGAAGATTTGATGGTTGACATCTTTGGTGAAGATATAAGGTCTATTAAATTTTTTAATTTTAAGTATTTTGAATTTTTGGGGACTCAACAACTTGTAGCTAGATCTGGATACAGCAAGCAAGGTGGTTTTGAAATCTATTTTAGTGGTTTTGACTTGGGTTCAAAGTTGTGGGATTTAATTTGGGATAATGGAAAAAAATTTAATATCTCAGCAGGCTGCCCTAATTTAATAGAAAGGATTGAGGGGGGACTTTTGTCATATGGAAATGAATTTACAATTCAAAATAATCCATTTGAATGCAATTTTGATAAATTTTTTAATCTTGATAGCGAGCATAATTTTGTTGGAAAAGAAAAGCTTAAAACAATTAAACAAAATGGTATAAAAAAGAAAATAAAAGGCATAATTTTTGATGGTGGTCCTTGTCCGCCTTGTTCAAAGCCATTTCCTGTGTTTTCAAAAAAAGGTATAAAAATTGGTCAAATAACATCTGGTATTTATAATCCTCGATTAGAGAAAAACACAGGTTTATCAATGATTGATAATGAGTTTTGGGAGGAGGGCAATTATTTAGATATTGAAACTTTTGATAATAAAATTAGAGAAGGTATAGTAAGCTCTATTCCATTTAATTGATATTTAAAATTTTAAACAACATTATCATTTCCTTGAAACATCTTAACACCTGAAGTGTTTCTTGAAAGTGCCATTTTTTGGTATTCTCTTATTTTTTTATGAAGTTCTAAATCCTTTTTAGAAAAAAGTTTTTTTGGGGGGTCATACTTAATAAAGTTATTAAACTTATCTTTTCCTCTTGCTAAGATAGCAAAATCTTTTTCAGCATGAACTTGTTTTATTTTTGGATTTAAATATCTAATTGCGACTCCAATTCTTCTGTCGTTTGAATTATTTTTACCTGAGCCGTGAATAGTTAATCCATGATGTAATGACATTTGGCCAGGGTTTAAAACAATATTAACTTTATCACTTTCTTTTATATTTACTTCAATTTCTTGGCCCCTTGATAATAAATTATCCTTTCCAAAAGTATCTTTGTGAGGGAGAATAGGATTTTTGAAACTTTCAGTTACAAAATCCATACAACCTGATTTTTTATTTGAAGGTGAAAGTGCTACCCAAGCTGTAACTTGGAATTCATTTTCACTTAAGCCCCAATATGTTAAATCTTGATGCATAGATACTATGGAACTACTCCCTGGTTCTTTTATAAAAAATTCAACAGACCAAAGTAAAATATTCTCACCAATAATTTTTTCAACAATATCTAAAATTTTTCTATCCAAAGCAATGTCAGTGGCAAGCGGAATAACACATTGTGAGTTAATTCTCTTATATGTATTTATCGGCATTGGAAGCGATAGGTCTGTTTTATATCTATTCTCAATAGCTTCAAGTTCTTCTCTAAATTTTGACGCTTCATTTTGCGTAAAAATATTAATAGGAAATAAAAACCCATTTTTCCAATAATCTTTGATTTTTAGATGATTATCTTGCATAAAATTTTAATACCTAATTTAATAATATCAATTGAAAGTCATAACCTTTTAAAATAATGATTAGTAGAAAGTATAATTTTGTAAATCAATTTTTTTTAGGTAATCAATTATGGCTCACAAAAGAATAAGAAAATTTAATACAAAAGAGACTTATCCTGAGCAAAAACTCGATAATGATCTGTCTCAAGCAGTTATTGCCAAAGGCACAACTGTTTTTTTAAGAGGACAAGTATCACAGGACTTGGACACAAGAGAAACTGTAAATTTAGGAGACCCTAAGCTTCAAACAAGAAAAACGATGGAAAATATTGATATGCTCTTAAAAGAGTCTGGAAGTTGTATGGATCACGTATGCAGAATAGTTGTATACCTCACTGACATAAGATATCGTGAGGAGGTGTATAAAGAGATGGGTCTTTGGCTCAAAGGCGTTTTCCCATGTTCAACTGGAATTGTTGTTCCTGCTTTAGCGAGGCCGGAATGGATTGTTGAAATTGAAGTTACCGCAGTAATACCTGATTAATTAATAATTTTGAATGAGTTAATTAAGTGTCACAAAAAGTTTTAAATGATCTTGAAATCCTAGCATCAAAACCTTTAAGCAACGCTACTGCTATGCCTAAGGAATTATATACATCTAATGAAATTTTGAGTTTAGAGGAAGATTTAATTTTCAATAAAGAATGGATTTGTGTTGGAAGAGCAACAGAAATTCCCAAAGTAGGTGATTACTTTACTTATCAACTTGGTAAGCAACCTATTATAATTTTAAGGGATAGAAGCAAAAAAATAAAAGCTATGTCTAACATCTGTCTTCATAGAATGATGAAAATAGTTGAAGGTAAAGGAAATAAAAAGTCTTTTACATGTCCATATCATGCCTGGACTTACAACCTAGATGGTAATTTAGTTATGGCTAAATATATGGATAAAACAGAATGTTTTAATAAAGATGATCTTAAGCTACCAGAACTGAAATGTGAAGTTTTTTTGGGGTGGATATACGTTACATTAAATAATAATATTCAGAGCCTTTCAAAAAGTCTAAAAAGTCTAAGTGATGTTGTTTCTCCTTATAAAATGGAAAATTATATAGACATAATTTCTGAAGAGCATATTTGGAATACTAACTGGAAAATTCTCACAGAAAACTTTATGGAAGGCTACCATCTTCCTGTTGCTCACCAAGGAACGGTAGGACCATACTTTAATGTTTTGGACACTGAATTTGATAAAAGAGGAGCATTTGAATGTTTCACTTATCAAACATTTACAAAAAATGAAGACGCAATAGTTGGAACAGCCCATCCAAAAAATAAATCTTTAGTTGGCAAGTGGAGACACACTTCTATTCTACCTACGATTTTTCCAAGTCATATGTATTCACTTGCTCCTGACCATTTATGGTATTTATCTCTTCAGCCTCAAGGTACTGATAAAGTTAAAATTAAATTTGGTGCTGCAATAGCTCCAGAAGTAATGGAGGATCAGGATAATCCAGACGAATTTTTGAAGGAAACAATAAAGTTTTTAAATCATGTTCAACAAGAGGATAGGTACGTAGTTGAAGGAATATATCAAGGTGTATGCTCACCACTTAGTCACCCAGGACCCTTAAGTTGGCTTGAAAGAGAAAACCATGAATTTACACAGTACATATCTAAGAAATTAATACATAGATGAGGAGTAAATTATGACTTTTTCAATTGTTGGGCTATGTGAAAAAACTAAAATGTCTGGTGTTGCAATAACGACATCGAGTATTGCTGTTGGAAGTAGATGCCCATGGGTCAGATCTAATGTAGGTGCTGTAACAACGCAAAATGTAACAGATCCAAGTATTGGAAATGATGTATTAAATTTTATGGAAGATGGATACTCATCTGATAAAGCTATTAAGTTTGCATTGCAATCGCGAAAGTTTACTGAATATCGCCAGGTTGCAGCAATTGATTTAAATGGAAATACTGCAAGTTTTACTGGTAATAATATTTTAGGCAAGAATGCTGTTGCTGAGGGTAAAAATTGTATTGCTGCAGGCAATTTATTAAAAAAAGAAACACTCGCTCAAGAAATGGTTAATAGTTTTGAAGGTAATGAGTCTTTGCATCTTGCAGATAGATTGGTTAGAGCTTTAAAAGATGGTATTGATCATGGTGGTGAAGAGGGACCAACTCATTCTGCTTCAATTCTAGTTTCTGATAAAGAGAAGTGGCCTATAGTTGATTTGAGAGTTGATTGGCAAGATAGTTGCCCAGTTGAAAGACTTATTGATTTATGGAATATCTATAAACCTCAGATGAATGACTATTTAATAAGAGCAATAGATCCTTCAAGTGCTCCTAGTTATGGTGTTCCTGGTGATAAATAATTATATTCTAAACACTCATTCTTTTAATAAGCTTTGCTAGCATAAGGTCACACAGTTCTAATTGTTGCTTGCTTACATACTCATCAGGTTTATGACCTTGATCCATTGATCCTGGCCCACAGACTACAGTTGGAATATCAAGTTCAGTATCAAATAAGCCGCCCTCTGTTCCAAAAGCAACTTTAATAGTATTATTTTTTCCAGTTAAAGAGGAAACAAAAGCAACTATTTCAGCATTTATTTGTGTGTTAAGACCTGGGTATTGATTTGTTATATTAATTTTTATATTTGCATTAGGGGCTTTTTTATTTATTTTTTTAAGTAACAAAGAAATTTTATTCTTCAACTCATTTAAAATTTTGTTAGGGTCATCTTCAGCTAAGTTTCTAATTTCAAAGTCAACTGTTGACTTGTTAGGCACAATATTTAGAACAATACCACCTGAAATTTTACCAACGTGTAAAGTAGTATAAGGGATGTCATAATCATAGTCTTTGATACCATCAGTGGCTATTTCGTTTTGGATATTTCTAATTTCATTTATTAAATCACAAGCAAGGTATATCGCATTTGTTCCTTTAGGAGCTAAAGCTGAATGGGCTTCTACACCTTCACATTCTGCTCTTAAAGCAGTTTTTCCCTTATGGCCAGTAGCTATTGACATTAATGTTGGTTCACCAACTATACACATAGAGGGTTTAAACTTTAGTTCTTTTACTAAATCGATCAATGATCTAACGCCAAGGCACCCAACTTCTTCATCATATGACAAAGCTAAATAAAGTGGTTTTTTTAAATTTACAGATTTTGCTTGAATAAAAGAATTTATCGCAGATGCAACAAACCCTTTCATATCTGCTGTTCCCCTCCCAAAATATAATCCATTTTCATAAGTGCATTCAAAAGGAGGTTTTGTCCAATTTTGACCATCTATAGGGACAACATCTGTATGACCGGATAGCATAATACCTTCAGAGTTTTCAGGTCCTACAGATGCAAATAGGTTAGCTTTAGTATTTTCATTATTTTTGATAATTACTGGTTTAACTTTTTCACATTCTATTATTTTGGCGACATATTCTATTAGACCAATATTTGCATCTCTGCTTACTGTAGGAAAAGATATTAAATTTTCTAGTATATCTATTGTGCTTAAATTTTCCATATTAATTTTTGGAGAAAACGATAAAGTTAAATATTAAATTAAAAGTTTATTTTTATAAAGTTTATTTTTTTTTAGGCTGTCTATTTACAATCCATACACCTGTACAAGTTATTATAAATCCAATAATTCCTAGTGCATTCAACTCCTCTTTAAAAACAATATAACCTAAAATTGCAGAAACAGGTGGCGCAAGAAAAAACAAACTTGCAGTACTCGACATTTCTCCCCGCTTAATAAGAACCATTAAGATGCTAATCGCACCAAGAGAAACTAACAGAATTAGCCAAGTCATTGAAATAAATAAATCTATTGTAAGATTAAATTTAAAAGGCTCAAAAAATAAAATTAGTAAAGAAAAGAATATAGCTGCAAATATTGCTTGAACTGTATTTCCTCCAAGAATATCCATTTTTTCTAAATATTTTTTTTGTATAATTGTTCCAAATGAAATTGCTATCAATGCTACTATGCAACTTACAAAACCTATTAAAGGGAGTTCTCCTCCTAATCTTGGCCAAACAACTAAAACAACGCCAAAAAAGCCTAGGAAAATACCTAACCATTTATCATATGTAATTTTTTCTTTAATTAAATATATTGCAAGAATACACGTTAAAACTGGATGTAAAGACACTATTAATGATGATATTCCAGCTGAGGTTCCTTTTGTAATTGAATAAAAAACTCCTCCCAAATAAAAGCCATGCAATAAAATTCCTACTAAAGCTATGTATGGAATTTCATTAATTTTTGGCCATTTTGATTTAAAACAAATAACTAAAGAAGCAAAAATACAAGTTACTACAGTAAATCTTACAGCTAACATACTAAATGGTCCTGCGTCATTTAAACCAAGCTTTGCAGCTACAAAAGCACTTGCCCATAAAAAAATAAAAGTGATTTTTAAAATGAAATCTATCATTAAAATAAACAAAAATTTTAGTATAATGTATTTTTAAAATATAAACACTATTAACGATTTTTTTAAATTATGTTAGAAAATTTACAATTGAATATATTATTTTTAATATTGACTATCTAGAGGATCAAAATGGCAAAGTATGTATTAATGGGCAAGTACTCAACACAGTTTTCAGAGGGGATGATTCATACACCTCAAGATAGAATGAAAATTGTAGTACCAATGTTAGAAAGTTTGGATATTGAGCTTAAAGAATTTCTTTTTCTTCCATCTAACCCTGAAAATGATTTTGTAGCGATTGTTGAAGCTGATCCAAGCAAAGAAAAAAAATTATATGCTGCTGGTTACATGGTTCATGCAACTGGAACTTTTGAAAAAATAAATGCATATAGAGCCTATGATAATGATGAAATGACCGAAATTTTTCAAATTGGTAGTAATGGAGTTGCAAATTATGTTTCAGCTAAGAAGGGTGCAGGTCTAGAATAATGTATGGGAGAATAATTTCATTTACTTTATTGGCTCCTTCATTATGGACTGTAGTTGAAGCAATTGGATCTATAAAAAACGATAATAATCATAAAAGGTTTCTTTTTAAATCAGCTGAAAATGCTGGATTTATTGTTGAAATTTTTACTGATAGAAAAATAGCAGGGTTAAAATTAGAGACTATAAAAGCCATGCAAGGATTGCGAGAGCAAGCAATGGCTAAAGTAAATGTATCTGAAGGTGAGGGTTTGGGGGGATAATATTTCCCTATAAACCCTAGGTTATTTATTAAATGTTAAATATTCAAAATCTAAGTTTTAGAATAGAAGGAAGGTTATTATTTGATAATGCTTCTGCTAACATTCCAAAAGGTCATAAAGTTGGTTTGGTTGGAAGAAATGGAACCGGCAAGACAACATTATTTAGATTAATTAAAAGTGAATGGACACCAGAATCAGGATTAATATTTGTTCCCAAAGATTATAAAGTAGGCGGTGTTGACCAAGAAGCACCATCATCAGAAAACTCATTATTAGATACAGTTTTAATTTCAGATAAAGAGAGGAACTCATTATTAAAAGAGGCAGAAAATGCAGTTGACCCAACTAGAATTACTGAGATACAAAATAGATTAGCTGATATAAATTCTCACACTGCTGAATCAAGGGCATCTACCATACTTGCTGGACTAGGATTTGATCATAATGACCAGAAAAGACCTTGTAGAGAGTTTTCTGGGGGATGGAGAATGAGAGTGGCATTAGCTTCAACTTTATTCTCAAACCCTGATTTACTTTTACTTGATGAGCCAACTAACTACTTGGATATAGAAGGATCTATCTGGCTTGAAAACTTTATATCTAAATATCAAAATACTGTTTTAATTATTTCTCATGATAGAGGACTTTTGAATAATTCTTTAGACGGAATCCTACATCTTTTTGACAACAAACTTAATTATTATAAAGGTAATTACGATAAGTATGAAAAGACAAGAAGATTAAAGCTTGAAATGCAGATTTCTATGAAAAAGAAGCAAGATGCTCAAAGAACTCATATTCAGAGTTTCATTGATAGATTCAGATCTAAAGCTTCAAAAGCTAAGCAAGCGCAATCTAGATTAAAACAGTTAGAGAAAATGCAACCAATAATTGGTGTCACTGAAAGCTCAGTATCTCCATTTAAATTTCCTTCTCCTAAAGAAATTGCCCCACCATTAATAAAAATTGAAAATGGAAGTGTTGGTTATGATGAAAATGTGGTTTTAGATAATTTAAATATTAGTATAGACCATGAAGATAGAATAGCACTTTTAGGAGCTAATGGAGAGGGTAAGTCTACATTTTCAAAATTACTTGCTGGAAAAATTAATCTTATAAAAGGAAATATCAGCAAATCTAAAAAATTAAAAGTTGGTTTTTTTGCTCAACATCAACTTGAGGAATTGGAAATAGGCAAAAGCCCGTTCGAACACTTCTTAAAAGAATTTCCAAGTGAAAGTATCTCAAATATTCGTTCTAAACTTGGAGCTGCAGGTATAGGGGCAGATATTTCTGATAACCCTGTTGAGAATCTTTCAGGAGGTCAGAAAGCAAGATTGATGATGGCTTTAGCTACAATAGATGCTCCTCATATTCTAATCTTAGACGAACCAACTAACCATCTAGATATTGAAAGCAGGGAGTCATTAGTGCATGCAATTAATGACTATACTGGTTCTGTGATAATTGTTAGCCATGATGTGCATTTAGTTGAAATGGTCGCAGATAGATTGTGGTTAGTTAAGGATGGCCGAGTATCAAACTATGAAAGTGATATTGAAGATTACAGAAAAAAACTTCTCCTTTCTAAAAGTAAAAAACAAAATCTCAAATCAGAAAATATTTTAAATGGTAAACTTTCAAATCAAGAAACTTTAACAATACCAAATAGTTTAATAAAAATTTGTGAAAATAAAATTGAATTATTAATAAGAAAAAAAAATAGCCTTCAGGAATTACTATTGAACGAAAAAAATCAAAGTTTTCAAGAATACCAGTTGAAACAAATTAAACAAAAAATTATAAAAATTTCACAAGAGATTGAAGTAAAAGAAAAAGAATGGTTAGACTTACAGAAAACGTAATACTTTTTTAAAGGGTTAAAAAGAATGAAAGCTTACATAATTGGAAGAGCTCATATAAATGACGAACAAAAAGCATCAAGCTATATGCCATTAGCAAGACAAGCAAATGAAAAATTTGGAGGTAAATATCTTGCTAGAGGAGGTAAATTTATTACTAAAGAAGGTCAAGAATATCAAAGAAATGTTATTATAGAATTTCCTTCATTTGAAAAAGCAAAAGCAGCTTACGAAAGTGAAGAATATAAAAAAGCTTTAAAAGTCTTAGGAAATGGAATGGATAGAACATTAGTTATCGTTGAGGGTGCAGAGTAACTTGTGAAATGAAACTTTCTCAATGTCATAATTTTCAAGATTTCAGATTATTAGCAAAGCAAAAACTCCCTTCTCCAGTTTTTAATTATATCGATGGCGCTGCTGATGATGAAGTTACTTACGCAAGAAATACATCATCTTTTAATGATGTAGATCTAATTCCAAATGTTTTGGCAGGTGTTGATAAAGTGGATTTATCTACAACAATTTTTGATAAGAAAATTGATATGCCTTTATATTGTGCTCCTACAGCAGTTCAAAGATTATTTCATCATGACGGTGAAAGAGCTGTTGCAAAAGCCGCAGAAAAGTATGGAACAATGTTTGGTGTTTCCTCTCTTAGTACGGTTAGTGTTGAAGAAATAAATAGCATAATAGATACACCAAAAATGTTTCAATTTTATTTTCATAAAGACAGAGGACTAAACTCAAGTATGCTCCAGCGAGCAAAAGAACAAAACTTTGATGTATTGGCATTGACTGTAGATACAATTACTGGTGGTAACAGGGAACGTGATCTTAGGACAGGTTTTACAATTCCACCTAATATGAATATTTACAGTATTCTTGATTTTTTAATAAAACCTCAATGGACATTTAATTATTTGACACACAAAAAATTTGAACTTCCTCACCTCCAAGAATATGTAAGTGAAGGAACAAACGTCTTTACTTCTATTGGCTCATACTTCTCTAATATGCTCGATCAGTCTATGAATTGGGATGATGCAGAAAAACTTTGTTCAGAATGGGATGGTCATTTTGCCTTAAAAGGTATTATGAGTGTTGAAGATGCAAAGAAAGCAGTTGATATTGGTTGCACAGGAATAATGGTTTCAAACCATGGAGGTCGTCAGCTTGATGGCTCAAGAGCCCCTTTTGATCAATTAGCAGAAATAGTTGACGCAGTTGGTGATAAGATAGATGTAATATGTGAAGGTGGGATTCAAAGAGGCACACATGTCCTAAAGGCTTTGTCTTTGGGTGCGAAAGCCTGCTCAGGAGGAAGACTATACCTTTATGCATTGGCTGCAGCTGGGCAAAAAGGAGTTGAGAGAGCATTAAGTCAAATTAGAAATGAAATTGAAAGAGACATGAAGTTAATGGGTTGCACTAGTATAAATCAATTAACTAGAAAAAACTTAAAGTTTAGATAAATAATTTTTGGATATAAATATGGAAATAACAACAAAATCGTCAACTGTTAATGGTATTAAATGGCACTGGGCAGAGGCTGGAGATGGAGATCCTGTTATACTTCTTCATGGAATTCCTGAAAGTTGGAAATGCTGGAAACACCAAATTCCAAAATTAGCAACTCAATTTAAAGTTTATGCAATAGACTTAAAAGGTTACGGTCTTTCGGATAAAAAAGAAGGAGATTATTCAATGAATAATGTTGCTTCTGAAATACTTGATTTATTAGACCACCTTAAAATTTCATCTTTCAGGTTAGCAGGACACGATTGGGGGGTCGCAATAAGTGATAATATTATTGATCAAGCTCCTGAAAGAGTTGAAAGATATATAAGATGTTGTCTTTCTCTGCATGCTTATGATCCTAGAAACTCTCTTCATCATCAATGGAATTCAGAAAATCCAGACTTAGCAGCCAGACTTATGAACAAGCCTGACGCTTATGTAAGAGTATGGTTTGAAAGTTCTTGTAAACCTGATTTAATTCCTGATGAAAAAGAAATAAAGGAAATAGTAGATGATTTTTCTCATCAAGGAACAGGCGATGCAGTCCCAAGATATTTTAGAGATATCCCAAAAAATAAACCAGTAGATCTATCTAAATTTACAATGCCAATATTATATATCCACGGAGAGCATGATCCGCGTCAGCCAATAGAATATTGCCATGGCATGGAAGATCATTTACCTGGACTGCAAGCAATTTTAGTTCTTGATTCAGGGCATTTTATAACAAGAGAAAGACCTAAACAAACTACTGATGCAATGATGTGGTTTTTTAATTCTATGCTCGGATCAGGTCTTAAAATTTTTGATAGATCAAAAGAATTAGGTTTGCCTACAAAGCCAACAAAGCTCCCATTAAAAAGTTTTGGTGTGAATTCTGTTAAATTTGATTGAGGTTAAGTATGCCAAGGCATAGAGGAAAATTTGATGTTAATAGAATAGAACCATATGAACTAAGTCGTTCAAGAATTGAAAACTTTATTAAATGTCCTGCATGTTTTTATATGCAACAGGTGGAAAAAATAGATTTCCCGTCAATTCCAGGTTTTAATATAAATGAAGCTACAGATATACTTTTGAAAAAAGATTTTGATCATTACAGGCGTCAACAAAAACCACATCCTTTTCTAGTTAAAAATGGTTTATCTAATTTAATCCCTTATAGACATGAAAATTTTGAACTATGGACACAGAGCCTCCACTTTGGAGCTGAAAATAGATTTCATTATGATGATCAAGAAAACAACTTGAGAGTTGGTGGAGGATTAGACGATGTTTGGCTAAATACTATTTCAAATAAGTTACATATTGTAGATTATAAAAGCACATCTCAAAAAAAGGATAGTGGGCCAATCACTCTTAATGATGAATGGAAAGGTTCATATAAACGCCAAATGGATTTCTATATATGGATTATGAAAAAGAAGGGTTTTAATGTAGATGATGTAGGTTACTTTCTGTATTGTGATGGTAACAGATTTTCAGATAAACCATTTTTAGATGAAGAAATTGCTAATATGGAATTTAGAATTACACTTATCCAATACAAAAGTGATTTAGAATGGATCGAGCCAACACTTAATAAAATTTATAAGAATTTAAGATTAGAAAAAAGACCTAATCATAGTAACTATTGTGAATATGGAAACTTTTTAAGTCAGAGTAATAATATTAAGCAGGTAAAAATTAAAACTCTATTTTAAATTTGATTCAGATTTACTAATTCAAAACTATTTTCAATTAGCCCTTTTTTAATTGCTTTTGCTTGATTTAAAGCCTCTTCTTTGTCGCCGTGTATGCAAATACTTTTAGCGGGTAAGTAAATCCTTTTCCCATCCAATGTTTTAATTTTTTCACCTTTTGCTATTTCAATTGCTTGGTTAACTGCTGTTTCTATATTTGTAATGACTGAACCCTTCAAACTTCTTGAGCTAAGAGAACCATCTGACATATACGCTCTATCTGCAAAGCCTTCTTCAATACACTTGATACCATAATGTTCACCAGCTTTTATTAATTCAGAATAAGTTGGAGCTAATAAAATTAAATTCTTATCAATGGTTTTGAAGCCTCTTATAATTGCTTTTGCTACATTTATATCTTCACAAGCAATGTTATTAAGTGCTCCATGAGGTTTCATGTGTGTGACTTTAGCATTTAGCATAGAAGCAATGCCAACTAACGCTCCTGTTTGATAAGCAATCAAATTTTCAATATTATTCTCACTAATATCTAGTCTTCTTCTGCCAAATCCTTCAATATCAGAAAACCCTGGGTGAACACCGATATCAATATTATTTTTATTACATAGCTTTACTGTATTAAACATAATATTTTCGTCACCAGCATGTTTTCCGCATGCTATATTGGCTGAATTGATCTGATTCAAAATATCTTTATCATTTCCCATCTTCCACTTGCCATAACCCTCAGCGACATCAGCATTTAAATTAATTTTCAATTTCATAATTTTCTCATATATTATTAAAAATTGTTTAATTTTGATTGTGTCATGAAAAATTTTAATTATCAATTAGCAGGTGATAATGGGGTTCATTTTTACCCTATAGGCAAGTTAAATGATCTAAATGATATTTTAATATCGTGTTTTAAAAATAGTCCACCAGTTGGTGTAATAGATATTATCCCTAGTTTAGTAAATTTGTTGGTTATTTTTGATTCTAATAAAATTACTTCAGAAATTCTTATAGACTACGTTGAGAATTTGGATTTTGAAAATATAGTTTTAGAAAAGAAAAAGTCATGTCATTGGGAAATTCCTATTTGTTATGAAAAAAAATATGGGTTGGATTTAGGTTATATTTCAGAAAAATGTAATTTAACTGAAAGGAATATTATAAATTTACATCAACAAAATATTTATCAAGTTTGTATGATGGGTTTTCTCCCGGGACTTCCATTTCTTTCTGAACTTGATCCAAAGCTCAAGTTGCCAAGAAGAAGTAATCCAAGGACATTAGTTCCCTCAGGTAGTATAGGCATTGCAATTAATCAGTCTGTAATATATCCGCAGGATAGCCCTGGTGGATGGAACATAGTAGGTAGAACTCCAGTAAGTATTTTTGATCAGAGAAAAGAAAATTCTATTTTGTTATCTATAGGAGACAAAATAACTTTTAGGAGAATTACAGCTGAAGAATTCGAAGAAATTTTTAACTTAAATCAAAAATCTCATGTTCAAATTAAAGAAATTAAAATATGAAAAATAATAATCTTTCATTCCTAAGAGTTTTATCTGGTGGACAAACAACAAGTTTACAGGACTTTGGTAGGGCTGGCTTTCAGGATAAAGGTGTGCCTCCTTCAGGAGTAATAAGTAAGAAAAATATGAAATTAGCAAATAAATTAGTTGGAAATAATGAGTGTGAAGCCGTATTAGAAAGTTTCATAAGTGGTCCAACTTTTGAAATGAAAGGGCTAAAAGCTTTAATAAGTATCATAGGAGGAAAATCAACAAGTTTAGAAATTATTAATAGAAATATTAAAGTGAGGCCTGGACGTTCTATTGAGATAGTTCAAAATGATTTAGTAAAGATTAACAATGGTAATGATAATCTAATTTCAACTTTCTCAATATCTGGTGGTTTTAAGGTACCCAAAATTTTAGGAAGCAAGTCTACAAACCCTAGTGTTAAAATGGGAGGCTTCAATGGGGGTTTTCTTGAAGATGATATGCTTTTATATCTTAATGATAATTTGTCTGATGCAGAAGAAAAAATAATACCTAACTTTTCTTCACCTCAAACTATAAAGAAGTTAAGAGTTATTTTAGGACCTCATGGGAACAAATTTGAGAAATCCCAAATTGATAAATTTTTATCAACTAATTGGAAAGTAACAAAAGATATCAATAGAATGGGCATTAAATTAAGTGGAGATGAAATTAAATCTACAGCTGGTAGAGATATGCTATCTGATGGCAACCAAATAGGTTCCATCCAAATAACTTTGAAGGGCGAGCCAATTATTTTATTACCAGATCGAGGAACTATTGGTGGTTATCCAAAAATTGCTACGATAATAAGTTCCGATCTTGATCAAATTTCAAATTTAAAAATTAGCGAAAAAATATACTTTGAAAGTATTGATGTATTAAGTGCACAAAATATCTCTGCTATTAAAAACAAAAAAATAGAAAAATTATTATCTTCAATTACAAAAATTTGATTACTTTTTTCAGAGGAGATAGATTAATCTCGTCTATAACAGAGCCTTCTCTCATAGATAAAATATTGATTACAAGCTGCGCTATATCATCTGGTTCAATTGCATTAGACTTTTCATCGCCTGGCTGAAAATTTTTGTTTTTAAAAAAAGATGTTCGAACCATTCCAGGATTTATTAAACTGACGTGAATATTTTTTGAAGAGCTTTCTTCTCTTATTGACTGTGAGAAGCCACGAAGCCCAAACTTTGCTGCTGAATAAATACTTCCATTTTTACCACCTTTAATGGCAGAATCAGACCCTATATATATTATATTTCCTTTTTGTTTTTTTTTAAGAAGGGGTAATACCATACTTGAAATTAAAATATGCGATACAAGATTAGTAAAAATATAATCATCTATATTGTTAAAAGAAAATGTTTCCAATCCTCCAAAATCTCCGTAACCAGCATTACTAATTAAACCATCAATATCTGTATGGTCGTTCAAGATTTTTGAAAATTGTTTTATCAATATTTGTTTTTCTGATAAGTCGACAACGTATTTATGATAATTATTTGACTCTGGATTAAACTTTTTATGGTTTCTTGCTATACCAACTACACTAGCGCCATAATCAAGTAAAAAATTACTAATTGACCTGCCAATACCATCAGAACTTCCAGTAACTAAAATTTTCCTACCTTTAATCATTTAATTTCAATATTCATTAATTTTCATAATTACATTTAAAAATTATACTCTTTGGTAGATGTTTTAAAGATATACTTTGACAGTAATCAGTCATTTCTTCTTCAACTTCTTTTTTATATGATATTACCTTATTATTTTGTTCAAATGGTCCAGTAAAAAGTTTTTCTTTCGGATACAGGTCAAAAATTTTATTATACATTGCAGAGGGAAATCTCAATGGACCATAACTTATTGAATGTACAGTATTAAGATTTAAAGAACTATATATTTCTTCATGAAGTTCTCGGTAGTAATCTTTCCAATTTTTCCCATATATCAAAGGGTCAAATCGCAATCCAATTTTCCAACCCATTTCTGATAATTTTTTTATAGTAGATATCCGTCTTTTAATTGAGGGTGTTTTTTTGTCTAATTCTAATGACATTTTATCAGGCATCAAACTATATGCCATTATGCAATTATCAATGGGGGTTATTTTATCTAAAGGCTTTATTTGAATGCTCTTTGTTCTAAACTCTAAAAGTGCTAAAGGGTTATCTCTAAAAAGAGGTAAGATATGAGATGCAAATCCTGTAATGTTCTCAAGTGCAAGAGAATCACAATCGTAACCAGAAAAAAATGTAATATTTTTATTTTTAGAAATTAAACTTTTAATTTCTAAATCAAAGTCTTCAAAATTTACAAATAATACAAAATTAGCTGAAGAATACATTCCCTGAAGAAAGCAATATCTACAATCATAAATACAATTATACATATGTGAAAAATAATAGTTCTCATTTCCACCTATTCCAAAACCTTCAGGAGCAGGCAGAACAAAACCTTTATGTTTTTTTGCTAATATAAGAGATGGATTTTTTTTTTGAATTTTAAAATTTTGATTTCTTTTATTAAATAGTTCACTGTATCTATCGATAGAAATTTTTCTAACATTTTTAAATTTTGATAAAATTCTTAAAGTACGATGGTGTTCTTTTATATCGTTTTCATAGTAAATTGTATCAATCAATACTGACCCCAATCTATAATATTTTCATCTAATGCCGTTTTTAATTTTCTAATTACGGATCTCCCATCTTTACATCCCCTAGCTATATCAATCAAATTTTTATTTGGGAAAATAGCAGTCCATTTTTTTGATAAATCAATCAAAATATATTTTTGTGAAACTGTAAAATTGAACATTGAAATGATTTCATCAAATTTGTTTGGTAGTTTTTTTTCTGGAGTGCTCTTCTTTTGATAATTTAATATATTCAGAGAGGCAATCTTCAATGTAATCAAAATTTTCTTTAAAGAGATTATGAATATTAGCTGTATTAATTGCTTCCAATTTATTTTTTTGAATTATCAGAAACAATTTTTATGATTAAAATAAGTTCATGGGATGATACTTTGCTAACAGTTTGAAAAAAAGCCGCCCCCTCCATGTCAATCATATATTTATCTGAGTAACTAGTTCCTGGTTTGTCCACTGTAATAAGCGTTGCATTGGAGAAATTATTCTTAGTTACTCTGCTGGGATAAAAAGTTTTCTTATTGTTATTTGAAATTATTTTATCAATTCTAAATATCTCTCCATAATTTTTTTCAAATCCAGCAATACCAATATTTATCCAAACACTAGACTGCAGTTTGGTACTTATTTGATAAAGGTACATACTAGCTGCAGCTGAATTTACTTGGCCTACTCCAGAGATGGTCAGCCAAATATCCTGATTTTTACTTCTATATATCGGGAAAGGACCTTTATGATCAAATGAATATAATTTATATTTGTCTATAATTTCTTTTGCTTCAGCTCTAAGAGCTACAACCCAGCGAATTGATACTACGTTATTCATATTTTTTATTCTAAATTTGATGTACTAATATTTTTCCAGTAAAAAAGTTTTTCTTCGTATTTATTTATTATTGAAGAGTTATTTCTTTTATATGCACCATTAACAATAATTTTTAGTTTTTTGACAATGGTTTTGATTGCGTTAATTTTTTGGTCTGGTTTTAATTTATAATTTAAAATTAAGTTTTCTAAAGATTTTATTCTGAACCTATCCATTCCCCAATAAGTTTTAGATAATTGATCTTTATGACCGCCATATTTAAGTGTTAATTTTTGATTAATAAACAAAATTTTCTCTTGTGAACATATTTTTAACCATAAATCATAATCTTCACAAACAGGAAGACTTTCATCAAAGTATCCAACTTCTTTAAAAATATTTTTGTTGATTAAAACACTGCTTGGAGAAATACAACATAGTGATAAACAGTTATTAAATATATCTCCACCAAACTTTTGATGTTTTTTCATTTGATTAAATTTATTCCCATTTCTAATCCAAATTTCATCCGTGTGGACTAACCTGAATTGGTCTTGTGAAGACGCAAGAGCATTTTTTTGTTTTTCAAGCTTTGTTTTATCCCAAGCATCATCAGAATCTAATAGAGCTATCCATTGAAACTTTGAATGTCTAATTCCTTTGTTTCTTGCAGCACTTACACCTAATTTTTTTTCAATCAATAATCTAATTGATGGGTAACGTTCTCTTAATAATTTTGTTGTCCCATCTGAGGATCCATTATCAACTACAATTATTTCTGATGGTTGATAGGTTTGGTTTAAAGCAGAATCTAAGGCTCTTGGCAAAGATCCTATTCTATTAAAAGTAGGAATAACAATTGAAATTTTATAGTCTTCAATTTTCATTGATACACTGCCTAATTTATAGTTATATTTTTAAAAATTCCTTTAATTATGTTTAATGAATTCGAAGTTAAATATATAGTTACTAATAATAAATATTTAAGAAATTAAAAACCCTTCGTAATTATTGTCAGCAACTTCATCACAAATAATTTTATATTTGTTCAGTCCACCTGAATATGGAATAAAGCCCTTTGGTTTACCTTTGATATTTGTTCCGAGATACCATGAATTTTTTGTTTTTAGAAACATTGTTTTTTTTGCTTCTTCAGCAACCTTTTTTGACCACAAATCAGCAGACTTTTGTAAAGCTTCAATCTTTTGTTTTTTATTTTTAATTAAGTTTGAAATACAATTTGTAATCCAGTCAACATGTTGTTCAATAGCTCTTGGCATGTTTGTTAGAACTGACGGACTTCCAGGACCAGTTATTGTAAATAAGTTTGGGAAATTAGGTATCTGTAAACCTAGGTAACTATTTGGTTTTTTATGCCATTCTGATGATAGTTTCTTCTTGTTTGCGCCAGTTATGTCCATATTTAGAAGTGAACCTGTTATTGCATCAAATCCAGTTGCAAATATAATCATATCAAGCATTAGGTATTTATTATTTATAGTTAATCCAGATGCGCTAACACTTTGAAATTTTGATGATTTAAGATTAATTATCTCTACGTTATTCTGGTTAAATGTTTTGTAATAACTTGTATCAAGAGCAGGCCTTTTTGAACCAAAGGGATAATCTAAATCAATAAGATTTTTTTGTGCAGAGGGATTTTTGACTATTGTTTTTATCTTATTAATAATAAATCCTGATACAATAGAATTTGCATAATCATCATAATTTATATTTGAGAAAGTATCACGAAAACTTAGACCACCAGTCGACCATGACTTTTCTAAAGTTTGAATACACGCTTTCAATTTATCTTGTGTGATTGGAATATTACTATGTTTCCAAGGGTGACCGTGTCTATTATTTATTGATATATTTTTTAATTCATCAAAATTAATTTTATGTTCTTTTAATTTTTTTAGTGATAATTTGTGGTTGTTAGCTGGTATACTATAATTTGCTGTTCTTTGAAAAACAGTGAGGTGTTCTGCTTCTTTTGCTATTTCAGGAATTATTTGTATTCCTGAAGACCCAGTTCCAAAGACTGCAACTTTTAACCCTTTAAAGTCTATATTTTCTTTTGGCCATTTAGCTGAATGTAAAATTCTTCCTTTAAAATTTTCTATACTATTAATTTTTGGAGTGTTTGGCTTGGATAGGCATCCAACAGCTGTTACTACAAATCTAGATTCAATACTTTCACCATTTTCTAAAACTATTTTCCATTTATTTAAATCCTCTATATAATTCATCTTAATTACTTTTGACGAAAGACTAATATTCTTATTTAAATTTAGTTCTTTGGCTACAAACTTTAAGTAATCCTGAATTTCACTTTGTGCTGGATATCTCTCAGTCCAATTCCATTTATTATAAATTTTTTTATCAAAATAGTAACAATAAGCCTGACTTTCGGTATCACATCTTGCTCCCGGATAACTGTTCCAGTACCATGTTCCTCCTATTTCATCACCCATCTCAAATAAATGGCAATTTAAATTTAACTTATCTCTGAGCGAGTGAAGTTGGTACAGGCCTGAAAAGCCAGCACCTATTATAATGACATCTAACATACTATTTCTTTTAAAATTATATTATAATTGTATTGCAAAATTAATTTTATCAAAGCAAATTAAATTAAATTTTATGTTCATTAATTTTATTTCTTATGCAATTTGGATCCTTTAAATTAGATAAAGCGAAGGGTTCAATTCTTGCGCATTCTTTAAAATTAGAAAATCTAAATATAAGAAAAGGAACAATAATTACTCAGGAGCATATTAATGAACTCGTTAAAAACAATATTAATTCTATAGTTTGTGCAAGACTAAGTAATAATGATATTGAGGAAAATAAAGCTGCAATAATAATTTCTAAATCCTTCAGTCATAAGTCACTGAAATTCTCAAAATCAAAAACTGGTAGAATAAATATTTTTTCCAAATATAACGGTTTATTAAATTACAGTATAAACTCTCTGATTAAATTCAATCTTGTAGATGAGGGAATTGCACTTGCATTGCTCTCTCAAAATTCATTAGTAAAAGAAAAGCAACTTATTGGAACATTAAAAATAATCCCATATTCACTGCCAAGAAAAATTACTACTCAATTTAATGTTTTAAATCAATTTATAAAAGTTAAACCAATTAAAGAAAAAAGGTTTGCACTTATTCAAACTATTTTTTCAAAAACAAAATTATCCTTAGTTAATAAAACTTTAGAGGAGACAAAGTCTAGAGTAGAAGTTTTGAAAGGGAATTTATTGGACGATGTAATTTGTCAACACAGTGAAGATGAATTAATTAAAAAAATAAATTTATTAATTAAAAAAGATATTGATATTCTATTAATTTCTTGTGCATCTGCTGTATCTGACAGAAATGATATTCTTCCTAAATCAATTGTAAGTCTAGGAGGTAAAATTCTTCATTTTGGAATGCCTGTCGATCCTGGGAACCTGTTAATTTTAGCTTCCTTGAATAAGAAATTTATTATAGGGATGCCTGGTTGTGCACGATCACCTTCTTTGAACGGTTTAGATTTAATTCTTAGAATGTTAGTAGTAGATATTAAGATCAATAAAGATCTAATTGCATCACTGGGTGCAGGAGGTTTATTGAAAGATACAAAATTTAGACCCATGCCTAGAAATAATCTTAAATGAACAAGCAGAATTTTAATCAATGAATTCAGAATTAAAAATAAAAAAGTTTAGGAATATGCTAGTGAATGAGAAGGATGAATTAGTAGAACTTAGTAAAAAAACAAAAGAATTTAGAGCCCCTGTAACATTAGATCAGCAAAGTGTTGGACGATTATCAAGAATGGATGCAATTCAACAACAAAATATGAGTTTAGCTACAGAAACAAACAGAAAACAAAGGATATTAAAAATAGAAAATACCTTAAAGAGAATAGATCATAATATTTTTGGTATTTGTATAGATTGTAATGAGTTTATTTCAGAAAAAAGATTATCAATAGATCCAACAGTATTAAAATGCATAGATTGTAATTAATAATTAAAACTTAAAAGGGCTGTAAAATAATTTACAGCCCTTTTCTAGAGGTCAATAAAATTATCAATATTTTGTTTGCAAATAATAAATAAATACTAAATATTGTGTTTATAATAACGGTTATAATTTCTTAATTTTAACTTTTATTTCTTCTTTTTAAATTTAAAAGACATTCCAAATGGTCAGATACCTGTGAATAAAAAAATTGTCTTACCAATTTACGATAAGCTTAAGAAAGCAAAAAATGTTCTTCATGAAAAATTTGGATACTCTGAGTTTAGGCCAAATCAACATGAAATTATAGAACAAATAATAAGTGAAAAAAAACTCTTAGCTGTTATGCCTACTGGTGCAGGCAAGTCCTTGTGTTATCAAATACCAGCAATTATATCTGAGAAAAGAACCATTATTATATCACCATTAATTGCTTTAATAGATGATCAGGTAACGAGTTTGAAATTACTTGGAGTAGATGTTGAAAAAATACATGCTAACCAAGAGAGACAAGATAATGTAAATGCATGGTTAAGGTTCAAAAGCGGTCAAAGCAAAATAATTTATATGTCACCAGAAAGGTTAATGACTGAAAAAATGATTGCTGCACTTAAAAATTTAGATATAGGTTTATTTGTTATTGATGAAGCTCATTGTATATCAAAGTGGGGTCAAAGCTTTAGAAAAGACTATGAAGCTCTTTCCCAAATAAAAAATCTTTTTAAGAAAAGTAATATTGTTGGATTTACTGCTACAGCTGACGAAACCACGAGATTAGATATTTCTAAAAAAATTGCAGATGGTTACGCTAAAATAATTGTTCGAGGTTTTGATAGGCCTAATTTATATTTATCTATTCAAATAAAAAGAAAATGGCAAAATCAACTGCTAGAGTTTTTATCGCCTCGAAAGCAATTAACAGGCATTGTTTATTGTTTATCAAGAAAAGGGACTGAAAAAATTGCAGACTTTCTTAAAGAAAATGACTTTAATGCGCACGCTTATCATGCAGGTTTAGAACCTAGCGTCCGTAAAAAAGTCCAAGATAGTTTCATGACTGAAGAGAATATGGTTGTCGTTGCCACCATTGCTTTTGGTATGGGTATAGACAAAGCCGATATAAGATATGTTGTGCATTTTAATTTACCTAGTAGTCTTGAAGCCTATTATCAGGAAATTGGGCGTGCAGGAAGAGACGGATTACCATCTGAAACTCTCTTAATTTATGGTTTAGATGATCTTGTCTTGAGAAGAAGAATGATTGAAGAAGGTGACGCTGATCAAGAATTTAAATTTAGAGAAAATAAAAGATTAGATTACTTGCTTTCTTATTGCGAAACTCCAGATTGCAGACGTAAACTTCTTTTAAATTATTTTGATGATAAAATAGATACTTGTAATAATTGTGATAATTGTTTTGACCCTCCTAAACTTATTGATGGAACTGAATTAGCTCAAAAACTTCTTTCCACAATTTTTCAAACTGGCCAATATTTTGGTCAGGTGCATGTAATTAATGTCATTAGAGGTTTGAAAGAAAAAAATATTACTGAAAAAGGACATAACAAGTTAACAGTATTTGGAATAGGAAGTAAATTCAGTAAGGAATTTTGGCAATCATTTGTAAGACAGTTACTGGCATTTGGTCATTTGCGCCTTAATATTCAGAAGTATGGTTCACTTCAAATCACAAGTTCGGGAATGGAAATTCTTCAAGAAGACAAAGTTTTTCAATATAAAGAAATAAGGTATGAAACAAATAATACAAAAATACCTAAAAATATTTTGAGTAATCTTGATGATAAAGAGCAAAAATTATTTTTAAAACTTAAAGAATTAAGACTGTCATTTGCTAAAGAAAGCAAATTACCTGCTTACACTATTTTTAATGATGACACCCTAAAGGAAATAGCAAGCTTAAAGCCTACAACTAATGAAGAATTTTTAAAAATAAATGGGGTGGGTCCTTCTAAACTAAAAAAATGGTCTTTGCCTTTTATGGATATAGTTACTAATCACTTAAATGAAAATTAACAAAAAAAAGAATTTAAAACTTATAATTATAAATATAAAGATTTAACAAATAAATCTAGCTTTGATCACTTAGAATTTTATTTATATGTTTAAAACTGTTGTTTTTTTAATCTAGTTATGACGTTAATTAATAATAAATTTTAGCTATGGATAAATATAATGCCAATGATTGACTGGATAAATTTTACTCCCCTTAACTCCTTGCTTGGTGGAATTTGTATTGGCGTAAGTGCTATAATCATGCTTTTGACAAACGGACGAATTATGGGGGTCTCTGGTATTTTAGGTGATTTAATTTCATTTAAAGAGAATGAGCAATTTGCTTGGAGAGTTATATTTGTAATAGGTATTTTAATAGGGCCTTTTGTATATATTTTTATGTTTCAAGATTTTAAATCAGAAATGATTGCTGACACAGTATTACTTATTCAAGCAGGTCTCTTAGTCGGTCTTGGTACATCAATTGGAAGTGGGTGCACTTCTGGTCACGGAATATGTGGTATAGCAAGGCTTTCCATTAGATCAATCGTTGCGACTTTTATTTTTGTAATTTTTGGAATCTTAACAGTCTATTTTATAGGTGGTAAGCCATGATAAAATTTTTTTTAATTGGCTTTTCAGGTATTTTGTTTGGATTTGGTTTAACCCTTTCAGGAATGCTAGATCCTTCAAAAGTACAAGCATTTCTCAATATTTCTCGAAATTGGGATCCTTCTTTAGCTTTTGTAATGGTTGGAGGTATAATAGTTACATTTGCTGGTTATAATTTAATTTTGAAAAGATCTTCGCCTATCTTTAGTAGTAGTTTTCATATCCCTGTAATCCAACATATTGATAAGAATTTGATTGGAGGTTCTGCTTTATTTGGAATTGGATGGGGATTGGGTGGTTTGTGCCCTGGGCCCGCAGTAGCTATTTTAAGTTATAACTTTATGCCTGCTATAATATTTATGAGTGCAATGTTAATAGGACTTTTCTTTGGGAGAAAGTTTCAAAAGTTACCTATTCTAAATAGATTTTGAATTTTATAATATATGTGAAAAAATGTCTTAATTCCTTCTGACTGTAATATTTAAAAATCTGGTAACTTAAGAGCTTTACTTTGATCTACTAATTTACAAAAAACAGGTCTAACATCATCAAAAAATGTTTTGCCACAATCTTTTTGTTTTATTTCAAAGCTTTGTCCAGCCATAAAAGACTTTCTTCCTGATGGGGAGCATGCATCCAACATATCTTTTCTATTAGTCCAACGATATATTTCACTCTGTATCCATTCCTTTTGGGTTTGAAGCAATTGCAAATGCTCATACATAAAACCATCAAAATCCATCCCATTACCATGCAATCCATGAACGGCGTATTTACCACATTCTTTATAGATGACTGGACTTCCCGAAGTATCAAATACCATAGGAGGGTTAGTTATGCCATCGTGCTTTATACTTTGTCTTGTGCAAGAATTATTTTTGGAACCCCAAATTTGTCCATTTAAAATATGATTATCGGACAAAATGCCCTTTCCATGATTTTTTTGGTCCTCTCCAGGAATAAAAATGTGTAAGGCTTTTGTGTTAATAGGGGGGATTTTAGAAGCAACTGGAATAGGTAAAATTTTAATGTTTCTATTACACTTTTCACAAAAGCGATCTACGTGAGCAATCATTATGTCATAACCAGGAGGATGGCCAGTGGCCCTTATTGAAATATCTAAAATTTTTCCAATAACTATTTTAACGGGATAATTTTTACCAGCAACCACATACATATCATCCTTATTATTTAACCAATCAGCTGCAGGATTTGATGAAGCATCTGAACCACATCTAGGGATGCTATTTTTGTCTTCTGGGGAATAACCTAAAATATGTCCCTGTGATAAAATTATATCATCTTCTATAAATGTCACATTTGCACCCCATTGATCAGGGCCCATGGCTATTCTAGCTTGAAAGCTATAACTATCATTTAAATCTGATTTCCCACAGTTCTTATTACATTTCAAAACATTAGGTTCGGCAAAAGCAAAAGAAAATTTAAACAATATAAGTATTAGAAATATAAATGTATAATTCATAATAAATAATTACATTATTACCTTTTCGAATCTAGTATAAGTTTTATTTATACGTGATTACTGTAATGGTAATTTTATATTGCCTTTTTTGAGGAGGTGGGAATTTTAATACTCTTCCTTTAGTGGCGATTCTTTTTGCATCTTCAATCTCTCTCTGTAATAGTTCTTCTAAATTTTCACCAACAAGATGATACAACTGATGTAAATAAGATGATTAGTGAGGTTAAGAATGTTTTCATTTTATTTATTTCTTTTTAAAAAAAATTTTTCTCACTTGAGGTTTCCCTGCATAATATAGGATTATACACGCTGGTAGGTAAAAAAATAATGGAAGGTATTCAGATGCTTCAACTCCACGAAATAAGTAGGACAATGTGCTGACTATCGTTAACATTCCTACCATTACACCCATAAATTGAATTGGATACAGTTTTTCTGAACCAAAAAATAAATAATGAAAACTAAAATATATGAAAGTGCACATTAATGATAACCGTATAGCATGCAAACGATGCTCTGGAATATCGTATCCCTTTGTAATTTCAAACTGTGGAAATGTAATAGTATAACCACAAAAGTGTCCAACCAAAGAGATAATACAAAAAAATGTTAATACTAGAATTACTAATGTTCCTATTAATTTCATAGTCAACTCGATAAATCTTTCATTTACTGATTATTCAAATCATATTTTACGTACTATTTTAAAAATGAAAAGATGATTTTTAGAATGGCTGTTAATAGGGACATAACATATGATAGATAATTATACGATACTTATACTTACTATAACCGAAGTTTTTATTAGCTTTATAGCGTTTACGGGTACTAGATTAATTTTAAATTGGAAGCTATTAATTGAATTTTAACAATTTGATGAATTGAACACAATTCAAATAAATATTTAAGATATTTTACCATTTGCAAGATCTTAAATTCAAGAATTTATAATCTCTTTATGCTTCTGGTATACTTTAATCTTTTGAAAAGCAAATTTTAGATCAATGTGTTGTTACATTGTGATATCAATTTCGTTATAATTATACCTTGACTGAGCAAAACAGTTTTTGACAAAATCCAACCTTAGGAGTTGAAAAGACGTTAAATTTAACATAAATTACAGCGTTAATGATCGACTTTTAATTCTTATTCGGGCTAATCATTTTATCAGCCTTAGTATGGTTGCATAAGATAAGTTGGCAAACCAAATGGAGAAAGAATGAACATACGAAACATTGTTCTTACTAGACTTAAAAATGCTGTTGCCGAACATTCACCAATGCCTTTTCCGGAAGAGATAGATGATGATAGCGAGCTAGACGTGTTTGGCCTTGATTCATTGGCTTTTATGGATTTGCTTACTAGTATCGAACAAGACGTGGGTTTCATTCCGCGCAAAATTCTAGAGGGTGATCTTTATCCAGAAACTTTTGGAGAGCTTGTTTCCGCTTACGGCAGTGATGGAACATAATGAAAGCTTCAGACCTCCCGATTGATTATAACATGTGTGAGATACTTGAGCATAACCTTGAGCATCGCGCAGATAAGACAGCATTATTGAGTGAGCATGGCACGATGACTTTTCGTGAGGTTTCTAACCAGGTAAATCAGATCGGTAATGCACTTACTCGTTTGGGCGTTAGATTTGGGGAATGTGTGGCAATCCTATGTCCAGATCGACCAGAATGGGTGACAACATTTTTTGCAACCACAAAGATTGGTGGGGTTGTCCTTGGAATGAACACACTGCTTACCACTGAAGAATATGACTACATACTTAAGGATGCGCGCGTTCGAGTTCTAGTGATCCATGACAGTCTGTTGGAGTTAGTTGAGCCTATTCTAAGAAATCATAATATATTGTCCAAGGTCATCGTTATCGGAGCTGATGAAGGCGCAAATTATACTACCTTTAACGATTGGATTGATAGCGAAGATAATAAGCTTGAATTTGAAAGGACACATCGTGATGATTTCTGTTCACTTCATTACTCAAGTGGTACTACGGGGATGCCAAAGGGTGTTATGCATTCCCACAAAGACTATCCATTGATAGCTCAGTTATCGGGCGTGAATCTCTTTGGTCTGACAGAAAACGATAGGACTTTCTCGGTTGCAAAGCTATTCTTCGTTTATGGGATCGGCGGCAACCTAATCTTTCCATGGTATGTTGGTGCAAGCTGTGTTCTTAATTCAGGACCACCACGTCAAGCAGCTGCAGTGCTGAAAACGATAGAGACATTTAAACCAACCATCTTTGTTTGTGTGCCTACCGTCTATGGAGCAATCCTCTCATTACCTAATTTTAACGAACGTTACGACATTGGATCGCTAAGGATGTGTATGTCTGCAGGCGAACCACTTCCTGTAGGAGTGTGGAATGATTGGAAAGATACTACAGGGATAGAAATCCTTGATACGATCGGTTGTACAGAAACCTATCACACTTTTATGGCCAATCGACAGGGAGAGGTGCGCCCCGGCAGTAGCGGTAAGCCCATTGCTGGTTATGACGTGAGGCTTGTGGACGATGAAGGTAAAGATGTCCTCGATGGAGTGATAGGCAATTTGATGGTGCGAGGAGAGTCGACAGCACTTTTTTATTTGCATCAATCAGAAAAAACACGCTACACTTTCCGTGGTGAATGGATGTTTACAGGTGATCAGTATCTTAGGGATAAGGATGGGTTTTACTGGCACCAAGGACGTGCAGACGACATGTTAAAGGTTGGTGGTCTTTGGGTTTCGCCCACAGAAATCGAAGAGGTACTAAAAGAGCATGTATCCGTCGCTGATTGTGCAGTAGTTGGTCATTATGACAATGTTGGCCTTCTTAAACCAAAGGCGTTTGTCTGTTTACAGGATGATGTTGTACCCTCTGATGATTTGCTGGGGCAACTACTTAAGATATGTGCCAAGAAACTCGATGCGCATAAACGCCCAAGGTGGCTTGAATTTATTGGTAATTTGCCACGTACTGCGACAGGCAAGTTACAACGTTTTAGACTGAGAGAGCTTTAGCCTATGTCTGAAAAAATGGGACTAGATCAAAGTCAGCCTCAAACTTTGGAAGAAGCCAATGCAGAAATTACACGCTTAAAGGCGGAACTTGTTGCCCGTGAGGGTGAGGGATCTTCTAAGGAACCCATCGCTATTATTGGAATGGGCTGTCGTTATCCCGGAGGTGTGAGGACACCGGATGAATTCTGGCATCTCCTAAGTTCTGGCAAAGACATTTTGCGAGATATTCCAGATGATCGCTGGGATATTGATTCACACTTCGACCCTGAAATTACTGTTCCTGGGAAAATGTATGTTCGTCAAGGGTATTACCTAGATGATATCGATCAGTTTGACCCCCAATTTTTTGGCCTCTCTCCGCGAGAGGCCGAAAGTCTTGATCCACAGCAACGTCTAGTAATGGAGGTCAGCTGGGAAACTCTAGAACATGCAGGTATTGCACCTTCCTCTCTCAAAGGTGAAAAGACAGGTGTTTTTGTTGGTCAATATTGGGATGATTACTCTTCACAAAGGATCTACTCAACTGACAATCGCGAGATTGATCGGTACGCGCAACTTAGCGCATTACGAGGTCTGACGGCGGGACGGATTTGTCATATTTTAGATTCGCACGGTCCAGCTATTCAGTTGGACACTGCATGTTCTTCCTCATCGCTTGCGGTTCATATGGCTTGTCAGTCTCTAAGAAATGGTGAAAGTGATCTGGCTCTAGCAGGAGGTGTTAGTTTGGTACTGGCACCTGAACATTTGATTGGTATCTGTCAAATGAACGCTCTTTCTCCAGATGGGCGTTGCAAGACCTTTGATGCCAGTGCTGACGGATTTGGCCAGGGAGAAGGTTGTGGTATGATTGCTTTAAAGCGGTTTAATGATGCGCAAGCTGACGGAGATACTGTGCTTGCCATTGTCAAAGGCTCTGCGGTAAACCATGACGGTCAAGCCCGAACAGTAACCACCCCAAGTGGACCAGCTCAGCGTGATATGTTGAAAGACGCGCTTGCCAATGCGGAGCTTGAACCTCATCAGATCGATTTTGTTGAAACTCATGGAACTGGGACACCGCTTGGTGATCCCATCGAGGTAAGCGCAATCGCTCGCATACTGTGTAAAGACAGAACAAAGCCGCTTTATTTAGGAGCAGTGAAGGCTAATGTTGGGCACCTTGATTCTGCCGCCGGGATTGCGGGGCTTATGAAAGTTGTCTTGTCACTGCAAAACAACACGATCCCGCTACATCTAAATTATTCTAAGCCTAACCGGCATATTCCATGGGAAGATTGGCCAATAAAAATTCCAACAGAAAATACCGCTTGGGATGGCGAAGAACGATTTGCTGGGATCAGCGCCTTTGGCATGAGTGGTACGAATGTTCACTTAATTATTGGACAATCTCCTCAGCCAACTTCACTTGCTGAAATGCATTCTTCAGTTGCTAGACCAGAACAGTTATTGACATTATCTGCTAAGGCTCCGGGAGTTTTACCTGAGCTAGCCAAACGTTACAGCGAGGTTTTGGATGGTAAAGGGTCTAATAGTGGGGTTAATCTATCTCAGCTTTGTTTTTCGGCTGCCACTGGCCGATCCCATTTCTCTCACCGAGTTGCGTTTCCAGCCAGCAACCCATTAGACCTTGCGCATGCACTAAATGAATTTTCCGCTGGAAACCCAACATTACATACGGCAACTGGTGTTGCAGGACGCCGCGCACCCAAATTGGCTTTCCTATTTACAGGTCAGGGTGCCCAACATGTTGGAATGGGCAAAGAACTTTACATGAAGCACCCAGTTTTTCGTGCGACAATGGATAAATGTGCTAAGCTTTTGGAAACTTATCTGGAAGAACCCCTCCTCAATGTGATGTGGTCAGGTGAGGCCTTGCACCAAACGGCCTATACGCAACCTGCACTTTTTACGATCGGGTATTCACTTGCAAAACTCTTTGAAGAATGGGGTGTCATACCGGATTTGCTTTTGGGTCATAGTATAGGTGAATACTCAGCTGCCTGCATCGCTGGCGTTTTTCCACTTGAAGACGCGTTGCGTTTAGTTGCAGCGCGTGGGCGTTTGATGCAATCGTTACCATTGGGTGGGAAAATGGTTAGTGTAGCTTCCAATGAGTCCACGGTTTGTGATGCCATTGCCAATGATACTCTTGTTTCAATTGCCGCGGTCAACGCACCGCAAAGCATTGTCATTTCGGGCGATGGAATGGCAGTTGATATGGTTGTTAGCCGATTGAAGAGACGGGGAGTAAAGACAACCGCACTAAAGGTAAGTCACGCTTTCCATTCACAAATGATGGATCCTATCCTTGAAGAATTTCGATCTGTTGCACAAAGTATAGATTACAAGTCTCCAAGAAAGATTCTTATCTCCAATATTACGGGTAAACCTTGGAGTGACAAACAACTTTCGGCTGATTATTGGGTTGACCATCTGCGCGGCGCAGTTAGATTTGCTGATGGTATCGCTTATGCGCAATTAAAGAAATTCCAGACTTTTGTTGAAATTGGCCCTAAGCCAACTCTTCTTGGCCTGGGCCGCGCCAGTGTTCCTCCTGAATTTGGTACATGGTTACCTAGCTTCAGACCAAAGAGTGAGTGGTCAACACTACTAAGCAGCGTTGGGCAACTTTATGTGCGAGGTGTTGAAATCAATTGGCTAGAGTTTTATTCTCACGCAAAGTCACAACGTATGAAATTGCCAAATTACGTATGGCGTTATCAACGTTGTTGGACTGACGTAGTTTCCACTGGCGGAAATGGCCAACGGCTTCATCCGCTAGTCCATCGACAAATTGAGAACGCCAGTAGAAGTGCTATATTCGAGTCTATTTTAAGTACCACGAGTCCTGCTTATCTGGATGATCATCGAGTATTTGGTAATGTTGTTTTTCCTGCCAGTGCATTTTTTGAGATGGCAATGGTCGTCGCCCGTTTAATTTTTGGACAAGATGAAGTCGCATTAACCAACGTTACAATCGGACGAACATTGTTTCTGTCAAATGTGCCGGTTACAGTGCAGATGATAGCCACACCAAATGGCGACCGTTTTGATTTTGAGATTTGCAGTCGGTCTATTGAAGAATCCGAAGGTGAATGGGTTCAGCACTCTACTGGAATGCTTGAACGCAGACTACCAAGCCCTGCTGCATCAATCACAATAGATGAAGAGCTTGCTAAATACACCCAGCCTGTCGATATCAAAGAACTTTCTGCTCGCTTCGAGGCCCGTGGACTAGAGTATTTTCCGCGCTTTAATGCGATCGAAGCTATCTATAAACCAGCTGGCAGCTCAGATGATGAATATGGAACTGCCTTAGCACGAATAAAACTGCCAGACGAAGCTATTTTACCTGGTGACAGTTACCGTCTGCATCCTGTGATTACAGATGCAAGTTTCCGGATTGCAGAAGCCATTTTTCAGGATAAAGATGCAGATCAGATCCACTTACCCTTCGGCATATCAGGTTTTAGCTGTGATCACGCTGCAATTGGAACTGTATGGATTAAAGCAACAGCACGCCAGCAAGCTCAAACACGAGTTGTAAACCTGGAACTTTTTGACGAAAAGGGTGAACGTATTGCTACAGTGGAACAACTCACCCTCCGCTCAGTTCCTGTTTTAAGTCTAAAGCGAGCCATGGCAAAGCCATTTGCAACAAGTAATGTACTTAACGATTGGCTCTATCACTTGGTATGGGAAGTGTCTGACTTGCCAAAATCCCCAGATAATGAAAAGGCAGGTAGTTGGCTTTTTCTAGCGGATAATGGTGGTGTCACGGATGCACTTCTTCCCTTGATGAGAGAGGCAGGTCAAAAAGTGTATGTTGCCAAATCGACAGATGCCGCTTGTGCATTTCTCAGCTCTGAAGATGGAGAAGGTCTTAGTGGAGTCCTTCACTTATGGGCAATGGACTCCAGAGAATCAAAACCAGATGACTTTCTTTTAGCTAGCCTGAAGGTTGTGCAAGTGCTGAACCAAGTTGGTGGTACTGGAAAGCACTGGTTCGTGACAAAAGGAGCGCAGGCGGTCAATATTGATGACATTGTTATTCCTTGGCAAAGCCAGTTTTGGGGCTTTGGAAGGACATTACAAGTCGAGCAGCTGGAAAGGTTGGGAGGATGCATTGACCTAGATCCTGTTTTTGATAAAGTGCACAGTAGTTTAGAAATGCTAGTCACCGAAATTTGTAGCATCAGCACTGAAACAGAGGTTGCCTTTCGCGACGGGTCTCGTTGTGTGGCTCGGCTTGTTAAACCTGGGGTATACGAAGATCCGCATGGCTCCCTAGAGCTTGACCCTAACGCTTCTTATTTAATTACTGGAGGAATAGGTGCTCTAGGATTACAGGTCGCTCAATATCTGGCAACTCATGGTGCTTGTCATTTGGTGTTAACAGGACGGAGTGGAGTTTCAACTGATGACCAACGTAGTACATTGAAAGCGTTGGAGGATGCAGGTGTCAAAATCGAAGTTTTTGCTGCAGATGTTAGTAATGTGGATGATGTCAAAAAGGTTATTTCATCAATGCCAAACCTTCGTGGGATCGTCCATGCTGCTGGTATTTTAGATGATGGCATGTTAATGCAGCAGAGCCCTGACCGCTTCATTAAGGTTTCGGGACCTAAGGTCAGTGGCGCCTGGAATTTGCACAGTCAAACACTAGATAGGCCTTTGGAATTCTTTGTTCTTTTCTCTTCGGTGGCTAGTATTATAGGATCTCCTGGGCAGTCGAACTATGCAGCTGCTAATGCATTCATGGATGGTTTAGCTCAACATCGCAAACAACAAGGCTTGGTCGCAACTGCCATCAACTGGGGGCCATGGGCCGATGTTGGCATGGCGTCCTCTGATATTGTCCTGCAGCGCCTTATGAAAGACGGATGGCAACCTATGAACGCGGGCCAGGGTTGTAATTTCATTGGACATCTTTTGACTGCGCGTGATTTGCCTCAAGCAGCTGTTCTGCCAATTGATTGGGGTCAGTTTGCTTCAAACATACCTGGAGCTAACAACTGGAGCATACTCAGCCATCTAGTTCCAAAAGAGCGATCAAGCCCGCTAGTAGGCAATGCAGCAGAGCTGGCAGCGCAGCGCGTTAAAAAAGCATTGCCTAACCAACGCATTGACCTGATTAGTTCTTATCTCCTTGAGCGAATTGCACAGACCTTGCGCGTCCAAGCAGCTGATCTTGATGAGCTCGAACAACTTGGTGACCTTGGTGTTGATTCATTAACTTCAGTAGAAATCCAGCTTTGGGTTCGTGGCGATCTTAATGTAGAACTTGCTGTTGAACAGCTATTTACTGCGCCTAGCATTCGTGATCTTTCCATAACTATTAATCAATTGCTTGAAGGTAAGCCTGATGAATTAGAAGAAGGGGAAATGAGTATAAACTCGAAGCCAGGTCGATGGTTGATATGCCCTCAACCTCGTCCAGAGGCTAAGCTCCAGCTTTTCTGTTTTCCATATGCAGGTGGCAGCGCATCTGCTTTTAAACTTTGGGCTGATGCACTTACTGAAGATATAGAACTTTGCGTTATTCAAATGCCAGGACGTGAAGAAAGGTTAGGTGAGAAATTGATAACCGATATGTCCATTTTGGTCGACACTCTGGCGAAAGAGATCACCACATTTTCAGATCGACCCTTCGCTTTTTTTGGGCACAGCATGGGTGCCATAGTGGCTTATGAAACTGCACTTCGACTACGGTATATAGAAGCGAGTCAGCCGGTACATCTTTTCCTTTCATCAAGGGCAGCTCCTCATATGCAAGACAAAAGTAGTCCACTAAGATTTCTTGATGATGCGACTTTTATTGACAGTCTTCACAGAACTTATGGTGCAGTACCTGAGGTTATTCGTCAAAGTGAAGAGCTTAAGAAAGTGTTCCTTCCTATTTTGCGGGCTGATGTTGAATTGCTAGAAACATATGCAGAAGAAGCATCTGAGCCTCTACATTGCCCAATTACAGCACTTGGTGGAACAAGTGATCCAGCGATATCTAAAGCGATGTTAACAGGTTGGCGAACTCGCACAAAGTCTGAATTTATGCAGTATGAATTCCCAGGTGAACATTTCTATATTAACTCAAAGCGTGAGGAGGTTATAACGAGTATTATCGATGATCTCTCTCGCAACTTTTAGCTTATAAGGAGGAAACTCATGACTAACGATAAGGTGATTATTGCAGGTGGAGGTATTGGTGGGCTCACATTGGGTCTGACCTTTCATCAAATTGGAGTACCATTTGTTGTTCTTGAAACATGGAGTGAGATGCGACCATTAGGCGTTGGCATCAACATTCAACCAAATGCGGTTCGGGAACTGTTTGATTTGGGCCTAACCTCTAATATTCTAGATACCATTGGAGTGCCGGTCAAAGAATGGGCATTGGTTGGACTTAATGGCCGAGAGGTCTATGCAGAAGCACGTGGATTAGATGCTGGATACAATTGGCCTCAATATGCGGTGCACCGTGGCGAATTACACATGCTTCTCTACAGAACTTTAGTGGAACGAGCGGGTCAAGAATCTGTGATACTGGACTCCAAGGTAGACAGCTATTCAAAGCAACCATCTGGTGGAGTTAGTGTTTCTGTTAAAAAGGGAGATGGGTCTACTTCTCATGAGTTAGGTAGCTTGCTTATAGGTGCTGACGGCATACATTCCGCGGTACGTGCTCAAATGTACCCTAATCAAGGTCCTATCCATTGGGGTGGTGCTATCATGTGGAGAGGTACGGTGCGCGCAAAACCTTTGCGCACAGAGTCTTCTTTTATCGGACTCGGTACTGATCAACATAGAATGGTGATTTATCCTATTTCAGCACCGGATGAAAATGGTCTGTCATTGATAAACTGGATTGCTGAAGTTACAGTTGATAGCAGCGAAGGCTGGCAGCAGGAAGGTTGGTTCCGTGAGGTGCAATTAAAAGACTTTTCGCATCATTTCGACGAGTTCATTTATGATTGGCTCAATGTACCTGAAATGCTTCGTGCTGCAGATTGTGCCTATGAAAATCCTATGATTGATCGAGATCCAGTTACTTGTTGGGTTGATGGCCCAGTAGCTCTTATGGGCGATGCAGCACATGCAATGTATCCAACTGGTTCTAATGGTGCAAGTCAGTCAATTATTGATGCAAGAATTATCGGTGCAAGACTTCTTGAGCATGGTGTTGGGGCAGATGCACTCGTTGCCTATGATGCCGAACTATGTGAGCCAGTTTCTCAACTAGTCCTTCGAAACCGTGGGGCTGGTCCATTTGGATTATTGAATCTGGTCGCTGAAAGGTGTGGTGGTATTTTTGATGATATAGATGAGGTCATTTCAGAAAGTGAACGTCAGGATTTCATGGCAAAATATAAACAAGCAGCGGGATTTGCAAAAGACAATTTGAATTCAGCACCACCAACTATCCAGTTCAAGCTATAAGATCATGATTAAAAAAGCGATATATTCTAAACTGATAATTCAATGTTTTACATTTAATCTGACTAGGTAAGTGGTGCCCAGGGGCTGTCAATTTACCTGCCACAAGCACCAATCACATATCATTACAAGCAATACCAACAGTTTAAGTGATACAGTTTTTGTGTCAACAGGCACAAATTGTCTACCGTTTTGTCTACCCCCATGCAAGTACCACCCCACCTGCCTACGTATATATTGATAACCTCTACAACAGATTAGGTGTCAACAATGGAAACCACATATTGGATGTTATTAACGAGGGTTTAGAGTATTAATATTATCCCTTTCGTTAAAGCAGAGAGA
>JBJLFF010000026.1:0-24625 GCA_045565515.1 Puniceispirillales bacterium (SeqCode) | reverse complement strand
TAATATTATTAATTTTTGAATTTGGGTAGAGACTAATACCTTTATTGATTAATTCACATTCTAAATTTTTTCTAATCTCACTATCAAAGCCTCTAAGTGGAAGATCTGAACGATATATGAGGTTTACTTGAGATCCAAAACCATTAAAAATACATGCAAATTCAAGGGCTATATAACCACTTCCAAAAATTGAGATAGTCTTTGGGAGAGATGGAAGTTTTAATGCTTCATTTGAAGTAATTGCGTTTTCTTTCAAACCATTAATTTTAGGAATATATGGATAGCCTCCTGTTGCTATAAGAATTTTTTTTCCTTTAAAAATTTTTCCATTTACATTAATTTCAGAAGCGTTAATAAATTTTGCTGAGCCTTTGACCAATTTACATCCAGAATTTGTAATAAGACCATCATAAATCTCTGCTAGCCTATCAAGCTCATTTTTGAGGGATCTATTTAATGTTTCCCAACTATGAGTTACATTCTCAGTATTCCAGCCATAATTTTTTGACTCCGAAACATGTTTTTTAAATTCAGAAGCATAAACCAAAAGCTTTTTTGGCACACATCCACGTAAGACACATGTTCCACCAGGTCTATCCTCCTCTATAACTGCTACTTTTGCCCCATACCCAGCAGCAATTCTCGAGGCTCTAACACCTCCAGAGCCAGCTCCCACTACTATCAGGTCGTATTCTAAATCATTATTATTCATATAAAGCACTTAAAATTTTTTGTATAATTTAATTTATTTTTAGATAAATTAACAATATACATGCAATATTTAAATAGTATAATTGAAAAATTATTGAGGGCTCTTTACATATGACATCTAAAATAAATGACTTAAAAAATTTGGGGAAAGACAGTCTTATTCCTCTTGAACCTGATAATAATATTTTAGAAAAAGTAAGTAACCCAAAAATAGGAGTAGTGTACTCTGTCAGGTTTATATGCCCTGAATTTACTTCATTATGTCCAGTTACAGGGCAACCTGATTTTGGCCATTTAATAATTGACTACGTACCTAATAAATATCTTGTTGAGTCTAAATCTTTAAAGTTATACTTGTTGAGTTTTAGAAACCACGGCGCATTTCACGAAGATTGTTCAATAACAATTGCACAAGAGATAGTTAATCTCTTAAAGCCTAAATGGTTACGCATTGGAGCTTATTGGTACCCTAGAGGTGGAATTCCAATTGATGTTTTCTGGCAAACTGGCAAACCACCTAAAGATTTATTTCTTCCTGATCAGGATTTTCCATTGTACAAAGGCCGTGGCTAATAAACTCGCTTTGCTAATAGCCTTTGAACAATAGATTTTTTTGAATTCTCATTTTTTTCACCTTCATAAAATTCTAATGTCTTGAAGTTTTCTGGCTTTATTTTTAATAACTCTTTTGATTTTAATAAATAATTTGGATTTGTGGGCCTTCCATATTTTTCATTACCAACAGCAAAAGTTTCATAAATTATATAGCCATTAAGTTTAACTAATTTAAATAGATCTGGAAGTTTTTTTCTAAATAGATAATTAGTTACTAGAACAACGTTGAATTTTTTATTAGAGAAATCCCATTCTTTATCACTTTCAAGGTCTTGATATATTGTTTGTAAATTCGATATATTTTTCAAATTATTTAGATAATCATTGTTTTTATCAACAGCGTAAACAAAAAATTTTTTACTTAACAACTTTGAATGTCTTCCCTCTCCACAAGCAATATCAATTAAATTGCCAACATGCTCTATTTTACTAGTAACTTGTTCAACCCAAATTGATGGCTTTATATTTTTTGAAATCATTGTTTCATAAGGTATCTGATTTGAGCTTCTAGCTCATTTAGAAAATTTGATTTATCTGTATTTGAAAATGGCTTGCCCTTAAAATTCATTAATGGGTTAGCTGCCCTAATTTCTGTCATTAGATTTCTTTTTGAAAGTTCATTTGTGATATTATTTTCATTAAGGACATAGCCATTTTGTTTTATTATTGTAGCTCCTTTTTTAATACAGTCAGCAGCCAAGGGAATGTCATTAGTTATAACAATATCATCTTTGGAAACCATTTTTAGAATATATTCATCAGCTTCATTAAAACCTTTTCCTACAAAAATACTCTTTATTAGTGGGTTGGGATGAGGCCTTATACCACCATTTGAAACTATTAGTACTTCAAGTTTATTTCTTATAGACACTTTATAAACTTCTTCCTTAACTGGGCAAGCATCAGCATCTATAAATATTTTAATCATTTTCAAAAGCTAAATAATATTTCTATATACAAATATAAATAAATAATAAAGGCTAATGCCTATGAATGCAAAAGACTTATTAATAGCTTTATTTGTTCCATTATCATGGGGATTGGGGTTCGTTGCAGCTAAATCTGGATTAGATCATTTCCCACCACTATTAATTATGAGCTTAAGATTTTTCATATCTTCATTTCTATTAGTTTGGTTTTTTCCAATACCAAAAGGGTTTCTGATAAAAATTTTTTATATTGCTTTTGTTTCAGCTTCTTTACAATATGGCCTAACCTTTTCAGGACTAAATATTTTAGATACATCCACAGCTTCACTTCTAATACAAACAGAAGTGATTTTTGGTATTTTAACAGCTGCTATTTTTTTAAAAGAAATGCCAACAAAAAAACAAATAGTTGGAATTTTAATTGCTTGTATTGGAACGATTATTTTACTAGGAACACCTTCAATAGAAGGTAAGACTTTTGGTGCAATACTAGTTTTAAGTGGTGCATTTTGTTGGGCATTAGGACAAGTAATGGTGAGAAGTCTTAACGGAAAAGTAAACGGCTTTACTTTGATTTGCTGGATAGGGATTTTTTCAAGTCCTCAAATGTTAATAATGTCATTTTTTATTGACGGTAATCCAATACCTTTTATCTTATCTGCTAGTTTCATTAATTGGTTTACCGTATTCTATCTTGGTGTGATAATGACTGTACTTGGTTACGGTGCTTGGTTCTATATATTATCTAAACACCCCATGCCTGTTGCCATGCCTTTTTTATTACTTATCCCGGTAACTGCTATTTTAGGTGCAGTAATATTTTTAAAAGAATATCCATCATTAGATGTGATTTTTGGAGGAACAATAATTATTCTGGGTATAAGTATAATATTAATCGATCCAAAAATATTTTTTAGTAAATTGAGAAAATATTAATGGTTGAGGATTTAGAAAATTACTTTAATTGCAAAATAGAAATAATATTTTCAAAAAAAAGAAAGACTGTTTCAATTCAAGTTAATCCTCATGGAATAAAAGTTAGATCAAGTTATTGGTTAACAAAATATGAGATAAAACAATTTCTTTTAAAAAATGAATTATGGATAAAGCAGAAAGTTAATGAACAAAAATCAAAAGTAAAAACCAAACTAGATTTAATAGATAATCAAGAAATGCTTTTGGGTGGGAAAAGATTTATATTAAAAGTTACTTCTGATATCATCCCAAAACCAAAAATTGAAAATAACCATTTATACTTAAGCAATCACGCTGATATTGTGAAAAGTTTTGGTACTCCTAGAAAACAAATTCAAATTATTGTTAAGGAATATGCTTATAATTTACTTTTAGAAAAAACTAAAAGTTTTTCTCTAATAATGTCTGTAAATCCAATATCTATAAAAATTAAAGATTATAGATCAAGGTGGGGGAGTTGTTCCTTCAAGGGTGATATTTCATATAATTGGAAAATTATTTTTGCACCTATTGAAGTCATTGAATATTTGATCATTCATGAATTAAGTCATCTAATATTTTTTAATCATTCAAAAGAGTTTTGGTTAAAAGTTGAGGAATTCCAACCAAACTTCAAAAATTATAGGAAATGGTTAAAAAATAACAGTTATAAATTAGATATATAAAAAAAACGCCCACTAAAAGTGGGCGTTTAATTTAATCATTTGTAAAACTTATGCAGTTTTAGCTGATGATGATGTGGCAGCTGCCCAAATCATAAGACCAAAAGCAATCTTATTAACAAAGTCAGCAATATTATAGATAGCATTAAGTGAAGCAGCGTCGACTTGCTGACCCACATAACCCAAAATGAAACCTAATGGATATATAGCCCATCCAACTAAAACAATTAACCTCATTGTTTTGAATGCAGACTGAACGCCCTCAGGAGCACTTGAAAGATTTTCTTGAGCATCCCCAGCAAAAATTGCATAAAGGATATAAATCCATCCTAGCATCCCAATTACGAAGCCTAACCAAACATTTACATAGCCAACTTCGCCACAATAACCAGCAATTAACATTACTAGTGATGCGATTAACAAGTTCCAGAATACTCTACCCGCTACAGCTCCAACCGCTGCGAGTATTAAATAGAATTCCACGATCTGAAGAGGCACTGTTAAGATCCAATCAATATATCTGTAAACAGTTGGTGTTTCTCCAGTAGCTACCCAAACATCCCTCATATAAAAGTAGTGGACAGCAGCAATCATAGTTACTAGTCCAGCTACGACGAGTGAAGTTCTCCAATGAGCTTCAACTTTCATTGACTCCATGAAGAAAAAAACTGTGGCAGCAACCATTCCAATTGAAATAATCCAAAAACTCATACCTACAAAATCACCTGTCTGTAAATTTGCAGATGCAAATGCAGCAATAGGTAGTAATGCAACTAATCCAGCAGGTATTAAATATTTGGTTAATTTAGTAATAACGTTATTCATTATTTTAAACTCCCGATTAATCTAATTAGTACTATATTTATCCTAATTAGAAATTTCAATATATTAAATAATTATTTATAATGCTTTTTATAAAAAAATAATCTATTTTTCAATATAAAATATATAAATTATCGATAAAGATATAGTAATTGCATAACTAAAAGACAATATTTAATAATTATTATGCAATTTTAACAAATTAGGAGTTGTATATGCTGTCAGATAATATTTTAATAAGTACTTTTATATTTTTTATATCTTGTGGAATACTATGGGTTTTTATTAAACGAATCCAAAACTCTAATCTTTCATCAAGAATGAAAAGAGTATTGTCTTATCTTGGCTTTGCAATAATATTTTTAATTATAGTTATAATTTTTAATCACCATTCTGCGAATTATTTAGCAATTAACTCATAAACTTTATGAGTAGGCTATCTGCTCTATATTTAACACTTGCAGGTGCAACATGTATGAGCTTTGTCGGTTTACTTATCAGGTTAATCAAAGAAGCTGATGGCTTCCAAATTTTATTTTACCGATCATTGGGTATGAGTGCAATCATACTTTTAATAGTTAGTGTCAGAAGAAAAGAATACCCTTTATTAGTTTTAAAATCATTAGATAAAAGCGATTTTTTTATGGGTATCTTTTTTAGTTTAGCCTTTTTAACTTATGTTTTTTCTATGCTAAATACATCAATTGCTTCAACATTATTTTTACTATCTTTGTCTCCTCTTTTTGCTGGCTTAATAGGATGGTTTTGGATAGGAGAAAGACCAAAAAACCTCGTTTGGCTTTCAATGGGAATAGCTTTAATTGGAGTTTTTATAATGATTGGTGATGGATTAATGCTAAGTAAAACATTTGGAAATATTTTAGCTATTTTATCAGCTATTTTTTTTGCACTTGGTTTAGTTCAAGCAAGGAAGAGTGAAAAACAGGATGTTTTAGGTGGAACATTTTTAGGTGCTTTTTTTTCTTGCCTACTTGCTTTCATAATATCATTGATGCTCAATAATAGCTTTAATGTAAATGTCCATGACATAATTCTCTCAGTCTTTATGGGTTTTTTCACTATTGGACTTGGAATAGCATTGGTAACATGGGCAACACCTTACCTGCCTGCCGCAGAAATTAGTTTGCTAGTTCTTTTAGAGAGTATTTTGGGACCTATATGGGTTTGGTATTTTCTTAATGAAATAATAACTACTCCAGAAATTATAGGAGGTCTTACAGTTCTATCTGCTGTTATATTAATGATATACATTAATAAATATGAAAAAATATAAAAAGTCGTTTTTTCATTTGAAAAAACGACTTTATGAGGGGAGGAATTATATTTAATATCTGCATTTCGCGTGCCATAATCAAAAATAATTTGTATATAACAGTAAATATTTAATTTATAACTTAATAAATAGTTTTAATTTTAAAACTTTCTTATGTGAGAGTAAAAATGGGTGAAGAAAATAAAATACTCCTTCGAAATGAATTTGATGGAATTTATAAATTAACGCTTAATAGACCAAGAGCGCATAATGCATTATCCTACGATTTATTATTAGAAATTAGTAATGCACTAAACACTATTAAAAAAAATAAACGAATTAAAGTTTTGATTATTGACGCCAATGGACCATCTTTTTGTTCTGGCCATGACTTAAAAGAAATTAATTCGAAAAATGACAAAGAAAGTTATAAAAAACTTTTTAGCTTATGTAGCAGTGTAATGCTTTCAATCATAAAATTAGATATTCCAGTAATTGCCTCAGTGCATTCAACAGCTACGGCTGCAGGATGCCAATTAGTAGCAACATGCGATTTGGCAATTGCGTCAGATAAAGCTCGATTTGCTACACCAGGTGTAAATATTGGTCTTTTTTGTTCTACTCCCATGGTAGCACTTTCAAGAAATATTTCAAAAAAACATTCTATGGAAATGCTTTTAACTGGAGATCTTATTGATGCCCTTACAGCCAAAGAATATGGGCTTATAAATAGAGTTGTTCCTTGCAGAGATTTAAATGACACAGTTCTTGAGATTGCAAAAAAAATTCTCAAAAAATCATCAAAAACTATAGCAACAGGTAAAAAAGCTTTTTACGAACAATTAGAATTAGGTGTTTCTGAGGCTTATAAATTCACAAGTGAAATTATGACAAATAATATGACAGAGTATAATGCTCAAGAGGGTGTTGACGCATTTTTACAAAAAAGATCACCTGTTTGGAAAGACTAACCAAACTTCAATTTTTTCTTATGGTAATTTTTTTTCATTAATTGTATTTCGTTTGAACAAATTATATTTTTTTCTTTAAAAAATTCTTCATGGTTTTCTTCAATTTTATCCAAATCATATTTATAGTTAACCATTAGTCCAGCAGCACTATTTAGTGCCTTGTTTGATAGGTCACCTAAAAAATTAATCCTGTGTAAATAAGCTCCATTTCCAAGGTGAAATCTTGCTACGCTGTCGTTTGGAAGTTTATCACTTCTTTCAGAGTTGAAAAAATAGTCTAAAGAGTTTTTTAGAATATCATCTTTATATTCATCAGTTTCATTTATGAATTGGCCATTATCAATACTCTTAAAAAGTTCATTATTATTTAATTCAAGCCAATCCATGAATCCAGGCACAGGAGACAATGTAACAAAATCTTTTATGTTTGGATAATCAGTTCTAATTGCATTAGCAACTTGCTTAATTAAAAAGTTACCAAAAGAAATACCCTTCAAGCCCTTCTGGCAATTTGAAATTGAATAAAATACTGCAGTAGTTTCATTGCCCTTAGAAACCTTCTCTCGATCCTGAGATAAAACCTGATTAATACTTTCTGGAATCTTATCCATAAGTGCTACCACAACAAATATAAGCGGCTCATCTTGCATAGATGGATGAAAAAATGAAAAGCATAATCTATCATCAGGCTCTAATCTGTCTCTAAGATCATTCCAAGAGTTTATCTCGTGAACAGCTTCATACTCAATTACTTTTTCTAAAATAGAGGCTGGAGTTGACCAATTAATTTTTCTTAAAACTAGAAAACCAGTATTAAACCAGTTTTTAAAAAGTTTAACAAAATCATTATCTACCCTATTTAAGTTTGGTTGGCTTTTTAAAAATGTCAGTAGTTTTTCTCTAAGCTTTACAAGTCTGTTAGTACCCCCATCGGATGAATTTAGTCTGCTAAATATTTCTATTCTTTTAGGCTCTGATTTTTCAATTAAAGATTTCAAGTTTTCAGGTGAATTATTCTGATTAAAGGCCTTAACATCAACAAGAAGTTTTTCACCATCAATATCTAAATTTGTAGCTATGTATCTAAAAAAATCTAATAACTCATCTTCATTAAAATTTTCAATTTTTTCTAAAAGCTGTTCTGAAAAAATATTTGCTGAAGCTTCACCTTTTGCGTTTAAAATATTATCAACTAGGTTTTCAATAGTATAATTATCATTTGTATCTTTACTTCGATAAAAATTTTTTAAAAATTTTTTCCTACTTAATAGGTTATTTAATATATCATTTAAAAAAGATGATTTGGACATTTATAAGTTACTTTCCTTTCCAAACAGGATCTCTTTTTTCAGCAAAAGCTTTCGCACCTTCTAACTGATCATCACTTCCATACAAAGTATTTATCGTCGAAAATTCTTTTCTGTTCATCTTATTTAAAGTTTCCTGAAAGGAATGGTTCTCGGAGTATCTCGCAATTTCTTTTATAGCTGCAAAAACTAATGGTGGTCCAGAGGCTAAAAGATCTGCCATTTCTCTTGCACGATGCATTAGTTTTTCCTTTTCAACTATTTCATTAACAAAACCCCATTTATGTGCTTCTTGTGCGTCCAACCATCTCCCAGTAAATAAAAGCTCCATCGCTATATGATAAGGAATTCTTTTTGGAAGTTTTATTGTTGCAGCATCAGCTATAATACCAGATTTTATCTCAGGTAAAGCAAAAGTTGCATGCTCAGCAGCAATTATAATGTCGCATGACAGGGCCCATTCCAAACCACCACCACAGCAAATACCATTTATTGCAGCAATTACAGGCTTATTTAAATTAGGTAATTCTTGAATACCGGCCCATCCACCTTCTCCATAATTTGTTGTAGGCTCCTCGCCTTCAGCAGCCGCCTTGAGATCCCAACCTGCACAAAAAAATTTTTCTCCTGCTGCTGTAACTATTGCAACCTTATAATGTGGATTATCTCTAAACTCTATAAATGCTTCACCCATTTTTCTGCTTGTTGCGCCATCTATAGCATTCGCTTTAGGACGGTCCAATACAAGTTCAAAAACTGGACCATTCCTATTGATTGTAATTGGGTTATTTGTCATCTATCTTCTCCTATATTAAGAACCCAAAGGCCTTAGTAATTCCCTCGAAATTATATGCCTTTGTATTTCACTTGTTCCATCATATATTCTCTCAACTCTAGCATCTCTCCAAAATCTCTCTAAAGGAAGGTCATCCATAAGCCCCATACCTCCATAAATTTGAATGGTTTCATCAGTAACTTCAGCAAGCATTTCAGAGGCATACATTTTTGCTTGAGCAACTTCTCTATTTGCGGGTAAATTTTGATCTAATCTCCATGCAGAACTTAGAGTAAGAAAATCAGCTGCATCAATTTTTGTAATCATGTCTGCAAGCTTAAATGAGACTCCTTGAAATTTACCAATTTTTTGTCCAAATTGTTCTCTTTCAGACGCCCAATCAAGAGCATAATTAAAAACTCTGCGAGCTCTGCCAACACACATTGCAGCAACTGTAATTCTAGTTGCGTACAACCAATCATTAGCCACATCAAAACCTTTATGTAATTCACCAAGTATTTTACTTTTAGGCAACCTGCAGTTATCAAAAGTTAAAATGCAGTTTTGGTAGCCTCTATGAGATACTGAATTATAACCATCTTTTATTTCAAATCCAGGAGTACCCCTATCGACTAAGAAACAAGTAATGAGCTTCTTTTTCCCCCTTGGTGTATCTTCCTCACCAGTAGCAATAAAAACGATAATAAAGTCAGCAATGTTTGCATGTGATATAAAGTGCTTTGTTCCATTAATTATGAAGTCATCACCATCTTTTTGAGCAAAGCATTTCATCCCCCTAACATCTGAACCTGCGGAAGGCTCAGTCATTGCCAATGCATCAAACTTATCACCTTTAATTGCAGGATATAAATATTCTTCTCTTTGATCATTGTCGCATGCCATTAAAATATTGGACGGCCGACCCCAAAATATTGTTAACCCTTGGCTACCTCTACCTAGTTCTCTTTCAAGTAAAGCAAATGTAAGATTATCTAATCCGCCTCCACCAACTTCTTCTGGCATATTAGGAGCAAAAAAACCTAATTCTTTGACTTTATTTTTAATTTCTTGACCAACTTCATAAGGAACGATGCCTGATTTATCTATATCATTTTCGAGTGGATAAATCTCCTTTTCAACAAATGATCTAACTGTTTCAACAACCATTTCCTGTTCATCGCTCAGACCAAAGTTCATTTTATTTCCTAATAATTTAAGATTATAAAGATTTATTTATTAACTATCATAATTATAGTAAATATAAATAATTTATCAAAATTAATTATAATGAATTATAAGTTTTTTGATTTCTTTTTTATTTAGAATAGTAAAGAATATGAATTAAGTGATTGATATGATTTCAACTGATAAATTTTATAATTATCCACTTTTGATAAAACAATTACTCATTTCTCCGCTGTCTTCTAACCCTAATCAGGAGATCATTAATGATCATGGCATTAGTTTAAATTATAAAGACCTTAATGAAAGAATTTATACTTTAAGTAATGCTCTTAATGATATTGGAATTAAAAAAGGAGATACAGTTGGAGTTATGGATTGGGATACAACTAGGTATCTAGAGTGTTTTTTTGCAATTCCAATGATAGGAGCAATTTTACATACTATTAATGTGCGCCTTTCTGAACAACAAATCTTGTATACAATAAATCATGCTGAAGATGATGCTATTTTAATAAATACAGACTTTATTCCAATTATAGATAAAATTAAAGGTAAGTTTACAAGGCCGATTAAAATAATAGTCGCAGGTAGTGAAACAATTAATATTGAATTTGAAGGCCATAAAGTAAGCTCTTATAATTATGATAGTTTTTTTCAAAACTATGATTCAAATTTTAATTTTGAAGATTTTGATGAAAACACAGTAGCAACTAAATTTTATACTACTGGTACAACTGGAGATCCAAAAGGTGTTTCTTATACTCATCGTCAATTAGTACTTCATTCCCTAGGCTTTATTGCTGGTTCATCTGTTTCTAACTATAGTCATAGATTTCATAATGAAGATGTATATATGCCCTTAACACCAATGTTTCATGTGCATGGATGGGGCTTCCCATATATGGCTACTTTATTAGGTGTTAAGCAAATTTATCCATCAAAGTATGAACCTGAAAAGTTATTGAAATTAATAAAAAAAGAAAAAGTTACATTTTCTCATTGTGTACCCACAATTCTACAAATGATTTTAAGTACAAATAAAAAGTTGAAATTTGATTTATCAAACTTAAAATTAATTATTGGTGGTTCTGCTCTGCCGAGAAACTTAGCAATTGAAGCTAAAGATCAGGGAGTAAATGTTGTCAGCGCATATGGAATGTCAGAAACATGTCCATTTCTCACTATTGCACAAATTCCATCTCAAAAAATGGATACTTTAGATAGTGAATTGATTGAGTTAAAATGTAAAACAGGAAAGCCAGGACCATTAGTTGAATTACGAGTTGTTGATAAAAACTTAAAAGATGTTCCAAGAGACAACAGATCAACAGGTGAAGTAGTGGTTAGAGCTCCATGGTTAACTAATGAATATATTAAGGATAGTGAAGCATCAAAAAAATTATGGGAAGGAGGTTATTTGCATACAGGTGATGTTGGTTATTTAGATGAAACTGGATCATTAATAATCACAGATAGGATTAAAGACGTAATTAAGTCAGGCGGCGAATGGATATCTTCATTACAAATTGAAAATATAGTCCTGAAATGCAAAGAAGTTAAAGAAGTAGCCGCAATAGGAATTGAAGATAAAAAATGGGGTGAAAGACCAATAATTATAGTCTCTACAACAGATAATGAAAATAAGTTAGATACGGAAAAAATTATAAAGCAAAATATCAAAATACAAATTGACAAAGGCTTTCTTTCTAAGTGGGCGATGCCTGATAAAATTGAATTCGTTAGCGATATAGAAAAAACTAGTGTAGGAAAAATAAATAAGAAACTTCTTAGAAAAAAATATACCCTGTAAAAGATACAATTCAATTTTAATTAAAAAAGATAACTAATATAAAGCAATAAGCATGATTAATAATAATAATCAAGTTAAGGGATTAATCTTAACTTCTATAGGAGTATTGGCAATTGTCCCTGATAGTATTCTTATAAGATTAATCCAAGCAGATATTCTGACAATTACTTTTTGGAGAGCTTTAATACCTGGAATAATAATTTCATTTGCAGTAATGATTTTTTATAGAGAACCTACTTTAAACTTTATAAAATCACCAAAGCCTAGCGGGTTAATTTTTATAGTTTCACATTCATTTGGTACGCTTTTATTTGTTGTTGCAATTGAATTAACATCTATTGCAAGTGCACTTTTCATAATAAGTACGTCACCAATTTTTGCTGCTATTATTAGTAGAATTTTTCTTAATGAGAAAATTACAATTAGAATGATTTACACAATTATAGGTGCATTGATAGGAATTGGAATAATAACTTTAGGATCATTTAATACTGAACCAGTCTTTGCTGTTGGAGACGTTGCTGCGCTTGGAACTGCTTTTTGTTTAGCTATAAGTTTAACTGCTGCAAGAAGCGCAACCAATTTTTCTATGATACCTGCAGTTGGCATTTCTTCACTTATAACTCCTTTATGTATATTATATTTCATTGACCCGTTTAACTTACAATTTTCTGATTGGATGTTTATACTTTTGCTTGGTGTAGTTTTTGCTCCTATTGCAACTTGTTTAATTGCTACTGGTCCAAGATATATAACATCAGCAGAAGTTTCATTATTGTTGTTACTAGAAGCTGTTTTGGCTCCAATTTTAGCTTGGTTTATTTTATTTGAGTTTCCAGGGTATCAGACAATTATTGGAGGTATCGTTGTTATTACAGTATTAGTGTTTTCAAATATGATGGCATTACGTCATTCTAAAAAGATAATATGAATAATAAAATTTATAAGGAGATAAAATGATTTGGAATGTTTATTTGTCAGGGGAAATTCATACTGATTGGAGAAATGAAATAAAAAACCAAGCTCAAAAAGAAAAATTAAATGTAAAATTTACTGAACCAGTAACTAATCATGAATTTTCAGATGATTGTGGGGTAGCTTTAACTGGAGCTGAAGAAAAAAAGTTTTGGCATGATTACAAAGGTGCAAGCATCAATGCAATAAGAACAAGAACTTACATTGAAAAAGCAGATATAGTTGTTGTAAGATTCGGAGAAAAATACAAACAATGGAATGCTGCATTTGACGCAGGGTATGCATCAGCATTAAATAAATCAATAATCGTTATTCATAGTGAAGAACATCAACACGCTCTCAAAGAAGTAGATGCCGCCGCATTAGCCGTAGTTAATGAACCATCAAAAATAATAGACATACTTAAGTACGTTATAAATAGTGAATTAAAGTAATTATTAAAATTTATTTATACTTGTTTAAGTGCCTGGTCTAAGTCAGCAATTATATCATCAACATCTTCAATACCAACTGATAATCTAATTGCATCTGAACTAGCGCCTGCTCCTTCTCTTTGTTCCTCGGTTAATTGCCTATGTGTAGTAGATGCAGGATGAAGAATTAAACTTCTAGTGTCTCCAATATTTGCAAGATTAGAATGTAAATCTACACAATCAATAAGCTTTACGCCTGCGTTATATCCACCTTCAACACCAAATGTAAAAACAGCACCTTTACCTTTAGGCAAATATTTATTAGCTAAATCATAAAATTTATTCGATTTAAGTCCAGGATAAGATACCCAAGATACTTTTGGATGTTTTTCTAACCATTCAGCAACTGCCTGAGCATTTGAACAATGCCTTTCCATTCTTAAAGGTAAAGTCTCTACACCTTGAAGTAAATTCCATGCTGATTGTGGGCTTAATGTAGATCCATAATCTCTTAATCCCACCATTCTAGCTTTCATGGTAAATCCAAAGTCACCAAAAGTTTCTGCAAAAGTTAAACCATGATATGCTTGATCAGGCTTTGACATTCCAGGATATTTATCATTTCTATGCCAGTCTATTTTACCTGATTCTATAAGAATGCCTCCCATTGTGTTTCCATGACCACCAATAAATTTTGTAGTTGAATGAACAACTAAATCAGCACCCCACTCAAAAGGTCTTAATAAATAAGGTGACGCCAGTGTATTATCTACTATTAGTAAAACCCCATGTTTGTTTGCGATTTCAGCAATCTTTTCCAAATCAAGAATTATCCCGCCAGGGTTTGCAACACCCTCACAAAAAATAAATTTTACTTTATCATTCATTGCCTTTTCAAAGTTTTTAGGATCAGTAGGATCTACAAAATTACATTTCCATCCTAACTTTGGAAAACTAACTCCAAACTGAGTAACTGAACCACCGTAGAGATTTCTAGATGCTATAAATTCATCTCCTGCTTCCATAAGTGTAGCAGCTGCAATAAATTGAGCAGCATGTCCAGATGATGTAGCAACAGCACCCCTTCCACCTTCTAATTGAGCTACCCTTTCTTCAAATACAGAGACAGTTGGATTAGTCATTCTTGAATATACATATCCAAATGTTTGTAAATTAAATAATTCGGCACCGTGCTCTGCATCATCAAACACAAAAGATGTAGTCTGATAGATTGGTGTTCCACGAGCACCAGTTACTGGATCAGGTCTTGCTCCTGCGTGAACAGCCAGAGTTGAAATTCCATATTCTCTTGATTGACCGTCTCCACCAGGAATATTTGATTTTACGTTATCTACGTTTTTTCTATCAGTCATGATTTTGGCGACTTTAATGTTTTTGCAGTTATAATTCCAGAATTTACACCTAACCAGGACAATTCACCAGACAGTCTACCAAATTCAATTTTTGGACATCTATCCATGATAACCTCTAGACCTGCCTCTTCTGCTAACTCAGCTGCGAAATCATTTCTTACTGTCAGCTGCATCCACAAGTATTTTATACCACGAGCATCTTTATTTTTTATTACGTCCTTAGTAATATCCAATGCTTCTTCAGTAGTTCTAAAAATATCAACCATATCCAGTTGGTGTGGAACATCAGCAAGAGAACCGTATACTTTTTCACCAAGAACCGTTTCACCAACTCTTGCCGGATTTATAGGAATAATTTTAAAGCCTTTATGCTGAAGGTAAGTCATAGCATAATAACTTGGCCTCCTCCAAACAGTACTTGCACCAACTAAAGCAAAAGTTTTTACATCTCTTAAAATTCTTCTTAGTTTTGCATCTGAGTAGTTATTATGATGTTCTAAAAACCGATAACTACTCTTATCATGTTCTTTTTTATTAGGTTCGAGCATATAATTATTCCTGAATTAAAATTGTAGATATCACAATTTATAATCGAAACTCATCATTTGTAAACTTAGATTTAATAATAAAAAAAAATTGCATATCTAAACAATTTTTAACATATAAAGATATGCAATTTTAACATTAGAAATTTAAAAAATAATACACGACTTTTTTTCAGAATTTATTTTTTTCTGAAATTAAAAATACTAGAATTAGATTTAACAATCTAATGTAAAATCTCTTTCCCATTGAGTTAAACTTCTAGAATAATCGTTCCATTCTATATTTTTAATTTTTAGATAAGCATTATAGAACTCATCACCTAAATGAGATTTTAATACTTTATTTTTTTGAAATTCTCTAATTGAGTCAATTAAATATAGCGGAAGTTTTTTTACATTTTTGGCCTTTTCACTCTCGTTATACATGTCTATGTCTAATCTTTTACCTGGATCAATTTTATTTTCAATACCATCTAACCCTGAAGCAAGAATAGCGGCAGCCATTAAATATGGATTTGCAGCACCATCAGCTAATCGAAATTCAATTCTACCTGGACCAGGAATTCTAATCATATGGGTCCTATTATTTCCACCATAAGTAACGGTATTAGGAGACCAAGTTGCGCCTGAGTTAGTAACTGGAGCATTTAATCTTTTATAACTATTTACAGTTGGATTAGTAATTGCACACATTCCAATAGCATTCTGTATTAAACCTCCTAAAAAATTATACCCTAAAGAGGACAGTCCTAATTCTCCTTTATCATCATGAAATAAATTTTTGGATTTATTAGTATTCCATAATGAAATATGCATATGACATCCATTCCCAGTTAAATGGCTAAATGGTTTAGGCATAAAAGTAGCTCTTAATTCATGCTTTTCAGCAATAGATTTTACCATAAACTTAAAAAAAGCTTGCCTATCTGCTGTAGTCATTAGGTCTGAATAATCCCAATTCATTTCAAATTGGCCATTTGCATCCTCATGATCATTTTGATAGGTTCCCCAACCCAAATTAATCATGCTATCACAAATTTCAGATATAACGTCATATCTTCTCATTAAAGCTTGTTGATCATAGCATGGCTTGCCTGCTATATCTTTACTATCAGATATGCTTTGACCATCTTTTGAGATCAACATAAATTCAGGTTCAACCCCACCCATCATTACATATCCAGAAGTTTTAGCTTTATCAATTAATTTACTAAGTATTACCCTTGGCGCTTGATCAACCAACTTGTCATTCATACTTAAATTTCCTGGCACCCATGCCACTTCTGGTTTCCAAGGTAATTGAATAACAGCTTCAGGATCAGGTAGACAAAACATATCAGGATAAGAAGGTGTCATATCAAGAAATGTGGCAAATCCTGCAAATCCTGCTCCTTCTTTTTCCATTTCTGCGATAGCTGGAGTTGGAACTAGTTTTGATCTCTGAACCCCATTAAGATCTAAAAAATTAATTAAAAAATATTTAATTTTATTTTTCTTTGCAAAAATTTCTAGTTTACTGCCCATTTTTATCTCCATTCATTAGTTCTATTTGCCAGGTATCCAATCTGTGCCTGCTAGAGGCACTCTTGCCATTGCAGATGCCTCAAGAGTTAATGCATTTAAATCTTCAGGTTCTAAATTTCTAATATGACTTTTTCCACAAGCTCTTGCAAGCGTTTGCGCTTCTAAAGTTAAAACTTTTAAATAATTTGATAACTTTTCACCAGCAATTTTTGGATCTAACCTTGATGCAAGTTTTTCATCTTGAGTAGTAATACCTGCAGGATCATTACCTGCTTGCCATTCATCATAAAAGCCTGATTTGGAACCAATTTTTTTATATTCATCTTCTAGTTCTGGACTATTATCACCTAAAGCTATCAGTGCGGCAGTTCCTATCGATACAGCGTCTGCACCAAGAGCAATCGCTTTTGCAACATCTGCTCCAGATCTTATTCCTCCAGAAACAATTAATTGAACACCGTCTCTGTGCATACCAAGTTCTTTCAGGGCATCGGCTGCCATTCTTACTGCTGGAAGAGTTGGTATTCCTACATGCTCTATAAAACATTCTTGAGTTGCACCAGTCCCGCCTTGCATTCCGTCAACCACTATTACATCAGCACCGGATTTTACTGCAAGTAAAGTATCGTAATACGTTCTTGTTGCGCCAACCTTTACATAAATAGGCACTTTCCATCCTGTAATTTCTCTTAATTCTCTTATTTTGATTTCAAGATCGTCAGGTCCAGTCCAATCTGGATGTCTGCAAGCACTTCTTTGATCTATATCTTTTGGTAAAGTTCGCATTTCAGCTACCCTATCAGATATCTTTTGTCCAAGAAGCATTCCTCCACCACCAGGTTTAGCACCCTGTCCAATTACTACCTCTATGGCATCAGCTTTTCTTAAATCATTTGGGTTCATTCCATATCTTGAGGGAAGGTATTGATAAACGAGTTTTGTAGAGTGACCTCTCTCTTCTTTAGTCATTCCACCATCACCTGTGGTTGTGCTTGTACCTACAGAAGAAGCACCACGACCTAGGGCCTCTTTAGCATTTGCAGATAGGGATCCAAAACTCATTCCAGCTATGGTTATTGGAATGTCAATGCACATTGGTTTTTCTGAAAATCTAGTACCTAATTCAACATTAGTACCACAATTCTCCCTGTATCCCTCTAATGGATAACGTGATACACTAGCTCCTAGAAAAACTAAATCATCAAAATGAGGTAGTTTTCTCTTTGCTCCAAAACCCCTTATTTTATAAATTCCATCTTTAGCAGCTCTCTGAATGTCAGATATTGTTGCTCTATCAAATAAATAAGATTCTCTCCCATTTTTTGAGCTATTTGCCATATATTAAATCCTTATATTTAATAGTTATCTAAATTTTTTACATCAAAATTATAAAGTTTTCTTGCTGAACCTAATCTTCTAAATTTTGATGTATCATCTTTTATATTTGCACTTTTAAGTAATTTCTCAAGTCTTTCAACATGTTCTTTTCTCATTTCTTTTTCCACGCAGTCAGAACCGAGATTACCTAAATTTCCTTTTATAAATATTGTTGTTTCATAAATAGAATCACCTAAACCATCTTCCGCATCACCGCATATTACTAAATTACCTGACTGTGCCATAAACGCTGAATTATGTCCTACTGAACCTTTCACTACTATGTCTATACCTTTCATAGAAATTCCACATCTAGCTGAAGCATTGCCTTCAATTACCAATAACCCACCGTGCCCTGTCGCACCAGCAGATTGGCTTGCATCTCCTTTAACAATAACCTTTCCGCTCATCATATTCTCAGCAACTCCAACACCAGCATTTCCATAGATTGTAATATGAGAATTCTGGTTCATGCCAGCACAATAATAACCTACATGCCCATTAATTTTCACTTCAATATCAGTATCTAAACCAGTTGCAATTGCGTGGGCGCCCATTGGATTGATTATGTCAAAATGATTAAAATTATTACCATCTCTTTTTTGAAGTGTTTTATTCAGTTCCTTTACTTCGGTATTATTTAAATTTATTTCTTTAATTTGATCCATTATCCACCCCAGCTGTAAATTTTTCCTGGGCTTGGCTCCCAAACATCTGCATTAGAAATGTCAGGCAACCTCGATAAAGCCCTGAATTCTGAAGCCATTCCAACCCAGTCTTCAGTTTCAGCTATTACTGCTGGTTTACAAGCTATTCTATCCCTTAAAACAGCAAATCCATTTTTAGTTCCAACTGCAAAGGTGTAAAATCCATCTAGATCATCTAAAGCATCCTCAAGTGCTTCTTTTAAGCTTAATCCTTCCTCCATTTTATATGATAGGTAACCTGCAGCAACTTCACTATCATTTTCTGTTTGAAAAACTATGCCTTTTTCTTTGCTAAGCCATTTTCTAAATTCGTTATGATTTGATAAAGATCCATTGTGAACCAAGCATAAATCTTCACCAGTATTGAAGGGATGAGCGCCTTGTGTTGTGACCGCACTTTCTGTTGCCATTCTTGTATGCCCTATCATATGGGTTCCGCTCATTTCCTCAACTTGAAACTGATCTAAAACATCATCTGGCATTCCAACCTCTTTGAAAATTTCGAGACTTTGGCCAATACTTGTAATATTAATTTCTTTAAATTTAGCACTTAAAAAGTTTCTTAGTTCCGATGGGTTTAAACTTATTTCAAAAGTTGCGTGTGATGAAACACGAGAAACATTAATATTCAATTTAAAATGGTTAAAAATTGATTTCTCAATTTCTGACCAATCAAAATTTTCAATTGATGAATGCAGTGTAACTTTAAAGTTTTTATTGAGGTTATTTCTATAGATTGCAAACCCAGAACTATCTGGTCCTCTGTCCCCCATTTCTCTTAACATAGGTGAAAATAATCTACCTAGTTGCGAATAAAGCTCTTTATTCTTTAGGTATATGCCAACTATTCCACACATACAAATCTCCAATTATAAATGTTAATAAAATCTAAGATTAAACAAGCATAGCCAAAATAATAATTTTATCTATCTTTATTTATTCAAAACTTAGTTTTTGAATTGTAATCTTCTGCTTGCAATAGTAACAATTATTCCAGCTACAATAATTAAAATTATTCCAAAAGATTCATAAAGTGAAATTGTTTGTCCTAGTATGAACCATCCAGAAAAACCAGCAAAAATAAAAAATGAATATTCAAAAACATTCAAATAACTTGTATCTGCCATCTGATAGGCTTTTGTAAGTAAACCAATACCTATCAGGCTACCAATTGATTGTAAGAAAATCAAAGTCCAAAGCAATTTTGATCCAAAAGTCCATTCGGAGGTAAAAAAACTAGGAATAGATAAATCAATACTTTGTATATCATAAGCATTTATTACAAGTGTTCCTAAAAGCCCACAAAGTCCAATAGCTAAAAAAAACATCAGGTTTAATGTTAAAAGGTTTTCTTTTGAACAGAGTCGCCAAGTAGCCATGTTACCCAGAGCTAAAAATGCCCCTCCAAATACGGGAAGAAAATTCAAAAAAGAAAATTGCTCATTAAAAGGGTCAAGTATAAACCAAACTCCAATAGATCCTATTATTACTGCTAAGATTCTTCTAAAACCAATAACTTCGTTATATAGAAAATAAGAAATCAAAAGTACAAATATAGGCGAAGTAAACATACCTGCGCCTACAACTGCGATTGATAAAAAAGATAAACATCCAAAGTAAATTAACATTGATGCTGTATATAAAAAACTTCTTATAATTACTGCTGACCAATTAACAATAATTAATTTTCTTCTGGTGATTAATAGTACTAATGAAATTAAACAAATAACAATTATGCTTCTGCACAAATGAAATTGCCATAAACTACTCTCTTTTGAAATTAAAGGGACTAATATATCGTTTGGACCAATAATTACAAAAGCTAAGATTATTAGAAGACCCCCTTGTATTTCTGGAGGAAACTTTAGAAAAAAATTTTTCATTAATTAAATAGTTTATTATAGTTATTTCTTAGATTTTGTTTTTGAACTTTACCCATAGCGTTCCTAGGTAATGCATTCACAAATATAATTTTCTTTGGCTGTTTAAATTTAGCGAGCTTTGTTTGAACAATTTCCATAATAGAGCTTTCTGAAATTTTTTCTCTGTCTGCAACAACAACAGCTACAACAGCTTCGCCAAAATCTTTATGAGTTACACCTATAACAGCTGTCTCTTTAACATTATTTATTCCGTCAATTACTACTTCTATCTCTTTTGGATAAATATTTAACCCGCCTGAAATAATTAGATCTTTATTTCTTCCAATAATAGAAAGATAACCATCAGAGGAAAACTTTCCCAAATCACCAGTTACAAAATATCCATCATCAGTAAAACTTTCCTTGGTTTTATCACTCATCTTCCAATAACCCTCAAAAACATTTTCACCTTTGATTTCAATCATTCCAATTTTTTCACTAGCCATTTTATGACTTTTTTCAGTGTCTGTAATTCTAATTTTTATTCCTGGCAAAGGAAAACCAACTGTACCAGCCCTTCTCTCACCATCATATGGGTTTGAAGTATTCATATTTGTTTCAGTCATTCCATATCTTTCCAAGATTTTGTGGCCTGTAAGACTTTCGAATTCTTTATGAGTTTCAGAAAGAAGCGGTGCAGAACCTGATATAAAAACTCTAATATTTTTTGTGATCTGAACGTTTAATTTGTTACTTTCTATCAATCTAGTATAAAATGTTGGAACACCCATCATCACTGTAGATTTTGGTAAATACTCAATAACTGTTTCTGTTTGAAATTTTTTAATAAAGTGAATTTTGGCACCACTTAACAAACATAAATTACACGCTACAAATAGCCCGTGTATATGGTAAATTGGTAGTGCATGCAGCAAAACATCATTTCCATTAAATTTCCAAATCCTTAAGAGTTCTCTTGTATTCGAAAAGAGATTATTATGACTAAGCATTGCTCCTTTTGACCTTCCAGTAGTTCCAGAAGTATATAAAATGGATGCAATATCATCTTTTTTTCTTTTGACAGGTTGAAAACTAGTTTTTTGAGTTCTAACATTTTTGTTGAAATTTCCAGATCCGTCGTTATTCAAAGAAAATGTTTTGAGATTTTTATTGTGAACTTCCTCTATGCTTTTATCATTAGAGATAAATATATAAGGCATTGAGTTATCAATAAAGTACTCTATTTCTGAAGCTGTATAATCAGTATTAACAGGAATAAAGATCCCTCCAGCTCTTATAGTTGATATATATAATGCAAATGAAAAAATTGATTTCTCAAGTTTAACTAATACTCTATCACCTTCACTAAGACCTGAAGCAATTAACAAATTAGCAATTTTATTTACAAGATAGTCAAATTCTTTAAAAGAGTATTTTTGGCTCTCAGTTTCAATAAATATTTTATTCGAATTTGCATGGACTGAAAATAAATTGTCATTTAAAAAATTAGAGGACATTTAAAAATATTTAAGGTTACTAAAATAAAACCTATTTAATCCTCTCTACAATTGATAACTTTCTTTGCATTTCTCGCAATACAGGTCTTTCGATTAATTTGCCATCAATAACAAGTAATCCTTTTCCCGATTTCTCAAATTCATCTACAATTTTTCTTGCATGTTCTATTTCAGTTTCAGATGGTGTAAAAACTTCATTTAGCATTTTAATTTGTTTAGGATGAATTGAACCTTTACCACTAAAACCTAAATTTTTTGCCAAAATTGCCTCTTGTTTCATTCCATCCATATTTTCTAAGTCAAGATATGGGACATCTAAAACATCAATCCCAGCATTTGCTGCGGCATGAACAATTTTGGATCTCGCAAATAGTAAATTATCCCAAGTATTTTCGCATCTTAAGTCAGCTGCCATGTCAACACCTCCAAAGAACAGTGCTGCAATTCTTTTACTTGATAATGCTATGTCATAAATACACTCAAGCGCCTGATTTGTTTCCATTATTACATGTAATTCAGTACTTAATTGAGCATCTGTCAGAAGGTCATCAATTAATTTTATTTCATCAGGAGATTGCACTTTTGGAAGCATAATAGCTTTCAAATCAATACCACTCGATACGAAAGCCTCTAAATCTAACAAACCGTGCTTTGTTCTTTGACAATTGATTCTTACAACTAATTCAATATCGTCATTTAATTCTAGTTTTTGCAGAGCATTAATTGTATTTTTTCTTGCTTCATCTTTATCATGCATAGCGATACCATCCTCAAGCTCAATACATACAATATCAGCTCCAGATGCTATTGCTTTTGGAAACATTTCAGGTTTTAAACCTGGTGTAAAAATAAAACTTCTTCTTGCTCTGATTTTTGAACCTGCCACAAATCTCTCCATTTTCTATAAATAAAGTTTCTTTCTAACTCCAAAAATTATCTTTAACAATAATTTCTCTTTTATCATTTTCCATGATTTCAACAAATAGATTTTCTTTTTGTTTCCAATATTCTCGATCAATCATTCCAATGGCTACGTTAACTTTAAAATCAGGTGACCAAGCAGCAGAAGATATTTGACCCACTACATCACCTGAAATATTTTTAACTTTTGAATTGTATGTAATGGGCTTTATAGGGTTCCCTTTTATTTCAATTGGTTTTATCATTTTTTCTGGATTTGAAATAGATGATAATCTTTCATATGCCAAACATCCTTTGCTTATCCCAGCAGATAGGAATTTACCTAAACCTGCTTCGTAAGGAGTATGGCTTGAATTAATATCATTTCCAAAAGACAACAAACCACTTTCAATTCTTTCAATTAGATTTGGGCATCCAGCTCTTACATCTAAATCTTTACCAAGTTTAAAAAGCTCGTCCCACATAGGCTGACCATAAGAAAATCCTTCAACATATATTTCAAAACATATTTGATGGGACCAACCAGAACGTGCAATTATCATTTCCTTATCTTGAAAAGTTATTTTTTTATGTTTAAAAAACTTTAACTCAGAAGCCTCTTTTCCAAACATTTTTTCAACTAGGATTCTAGATTTTGGTCCTTGTATTGATATAATATTCACATCTGGTTCAAATATTTTAACCTTCAGGTCTAAACTCTCAGCTAACCCTTTAAAATAATATATAACATCGGAGTCTGCGATGGAGACCCAGTATCTGTTGTTTTCTAATTTAACCGCTACAGGATCATTTATTACAAACCCTTTTTTATCAACCATAGGAATATAATAGCATTGGTCATCTTTCATGTTACTCAAGTCTCTTGGTGTAGTCATTTGAAGTAACTTTGTTGCATCTAGGCCTTTTATTTCTATTTGCCTTTCAACAGATACATCCCATACTTGAACAGCTTTTTTGAGATGGCAATAATCATATTCTAATGTTTCAAAAACTGTTGCCAGTAGCATATGATTATATACGGTGTATGATTTTACACCAGCTTGCTCAACTCTTTTTGAGTATGGAGTTCGCCTTATTCTTGAAGAGCCAGAAATAGTAGGTTGAGCCATAAAAAATAACCTTGAATGATAATTTTATTGAATTTGGTTTTCCGACTATATTATATTTGAAAATCTATCAACAAAATAATTAATAAACTCTTGCTACAGGTGCAATACTTTGCACCTCATTGGTTAATGTTGATAATTTTACGTCTCTGTAACCCAGTTTAGACTTATTCTTCTCGTCAAGCCACATGACTGTATGCTTCATCCAGTTTTTATCATCACGTTCTGGATAATCTTCATGCGCATGTGCGCCTCTCGATTCCTGTCTCT
>JBJLFF010000025.1:0-25528 GCA_045565515.1 Puniceispirillales bacterium (SeqCode) | reverse complement strand
GGACTTCTAAAACACCATTGCCAAAAATATCAACCTCATTTTTTGCCAAACGTTTTAATATAGTGAATAATATGTCTTGTTTTCTTAAAGTGCTTGCATTTTCGATTTCTAACTCTTCAGCATATTTCAATAGGTCAGATGGCGATTTATTTTTCAAATCTTGTAAATGCATTTATAAATACCTAATTTTTGGGGAATTGAACTAGAAAGGTTTGATAATTATCAATAACACAATAAAAATCATAATACAAGTGGGTACTTCATTCCATACTTTATAAAAGAAAGCGCTTGATCTTCTTTTATCAACGTCAAAATCTTTAAACATTGTAGTAAATTTTCCATGGGTAAAACCCATAGCTAAGACAAGAATTAACTTAATTTGAAAATACAATTCATATATTAAACTTTCATTAATATATATCATGATTAAACCAGAGGCAAATACAACAAGCATAGCTGGAAACATAATTGCTTTTAGTAACCTCCTTTCCATAATTTTAAATGTTTCTGACTGAACTGAATTAACATCAGTAATAGAGTGGTATACAAAGAGTCTTGGTAGATATAAAAGAGCAGCCATCCAACTTATTACAGAAATAATATGGATTGATTTTATTATTAGGTAGAAAATTATTGTCTCCTTATCAATTCTATAAATCTATGTACATTCTTGATAGGTGTTTCTGGGAGCAACCCATGTCCAAGGTTGAAAATATGTTGCCTATTTCCAACGATATTTTTAATCTTTAACACTTCTTCGTCAAGCCTTTTTCCACCTTTGACAAGCAATTCTGGGTTTAAATTGCCTTGTAAAACAATATCTTTTCTTATGTTTTTCAAAATCCAATTTATATCTATATTATAATCAATACTCAAAACGTCTGCGTTCACGTTTTTAATATAGTCAGTTATTCTTGTTCCTAAGCCTTTTGGAAAGACGATAATTGGTGCTTTTATCTTACGTTTTTTTAAACTATGAATTATTTTTTCAACAGGTCTATAAAGAATGTCTTTTTTGTCTTTAAAATCAACTAAACCAGCCCAACTTTCAAAAATCATTAGAGTGTCACAACCACTTTCATATTGTTTAACTAGATGTTCTATAGAAACATCAGCTATATTATCCAAAAGAGCGTCTAAATAGTTTTTGTTTTTTTTAATACTCTCCTTTGATAAACTAAACCCTCCCTTACTATTACCATCTATCATGTAACAAGCAACTGTCCAAGGAGCGCCACAAAATCCAATTAAGCTTTTGTTTTTATTTAATAAAGACCTTATTCTTTTTATTGCTCTATAACTATTATTTAATTTTTCTTGTTTATAGTCGCACTGTTCTAGATGAAGTAGGTCTTTAATGTCTAGATCTTCTAAGCTTGGCCCTATCCCATTTATAAAGGAAACCCTTTGCCCAAGTAGATAAGGTATTACAAGGATATCAGAGAAGACAATCGCACAATCAATATCATACCTTTTGATTGGTTGTAATGATGATTCAACAACGCAATCAAAATCAAAACAAAATTCTAAAAAACTCTCTTTTTTTACCCTCAGTTTTCTGTATTCTGGTAGGTGCCTACCAGCTTGTCGCATAAACCATATAGGTTTATTTAATTTCAATATATTTACACTCATATATATATATATATATTACTTTTTTGTTTTAGTTGTAGTAAATAGTAATATTTAGCATAAAAATTAAAACACAGTTTGTTAACAGATAAAAACACATGTAAAAACCCTGTTCATTAGGATAGAAAACAAATATTGGAGTTTGAAACTTTTTGTGAACATAGTTACTAACATAGTTTAATTTATTGTAACTTGTGGATAAAAAAATTTTCTATTTAATAACTTTGAAAAACAGAAATTAAAACCATTTAGTACACATATTATGAACAAAATATACAACGAAAAAAAGAGGGAAATAACGATACATTTTGTATCCGATTCTACAGGTGAAACAATAGATGCTGCAGTTGTAGCTGTAATAGCACAGTTTCCGGAAGTTAAGAAGAAAGAATTCTTTTGGCCAATGGTTAGATCAATTGAACAAATAAACGACATTTTAGAAAATACAATAAAAAATCCTGGAATAGTTGTTTATTCTATATTGAATGATGAAAACAGAAAAGTTCTTGAGCAAGGTTGTTCAGAACAAAAACTCCCTTTTATCAGTCCCCTTGATACTTTGTTTGAAACAATAAAAAACAACTTGTCAATAACACAAACTAAAATTGCTGGAAGTCAACATAGGATAGATGAAAACTATTTAAAAAAAGTTACTGCTTTCGAATATGCCATGCAGCATGATGATGGTCAAAAAGTTTCAACAATGAACGAGGCTGATATAATATTAGTGGGAGTGTCAAGAACATCTAAAACTCCTACATCTATTTATCTTGCAAACAAAGGTTTAAAAGTAGGCAATATACCACTTGTATCAAATACAAAGCTTCCTGAAGAAGTCTTTACTTTTAACAAACCTTTAATAGTTGGGTTGATAAAGGACCCAAGATCTCTGATGCATATCCGGCAAACTAGACTAAAACTAATAGGCGAAAATCATGTTACACAATATGCTGATATAAATAGTATTAAATTAGAAATTATACAGGCTAGAAAAATTTTTACAAAATATGCTTGGCCAACTATTGACGTTTCTAGGCGATCTGTTGAAGAGACTTCCGCTGCAATCATACAAATTTATAATCAAGGAAAATAAAAAATTATGAAGATTATTGTTATTACAGGTGGAATAGCAACTGGTAAATCAACAATTTTAAAACAATTTAGATTTTTAGGGGCAAATTCATTTAGCTCTGACGAAATGGTTAACGATATCTATAAAAAAGACAAAGAATTTTTTTTAAAAATTAGAAACTTGTACCCTCAAACTATTGAAAAAGGGAAAATTAATAAAAAAAATTTATCAAATTTAGCTTTCAAAAATGAAGAAGTATTGAACAATTTAGAAGAAATAATTTATCCTAAACTAATACGTAAAAGAGCAAAGATAATAAAAAATTCTTTTTTAAACAATATTTCGCGTATAGTATTTGAAATACCACTTTTGTTCGAAAAAAAAATTGATAAAGGATTTGATTTGGTTGTAACTACAAAATGTAATAAAGAACTTCAAATGAAAAGATATCTTAAAAGAAAAAATACAAATTTAAAAAAATTCAATTTTATTAACAATAAGTTTTTTGAGAGTACTAAGAGGTTTAAAAACTCTGATCATATTATTAACACAGGAAATGGAATGCATCATTCGCTTTTATCAATCAAAAAAATTATGAAAAACATATGAGAGAAATAGTATTAGATACTGAAACCACAGGTTTAAATGTTAATGCTGGTCATAGAATAATTGAAATAGCTGCATGTGAAATGAAGAACTATGTGCTAACGGGCGAAAAGTTACATCTTTATATTAATCCAGAAAGAGAAATAGATAAAGTTGCGTCAAGTGTCCATGGTTTAACAAACGATGATTTGATTGATAAACCAAAATTTATAGATATTTATGAGAAATTTTTGGAATTCATTGGTAACGACCGACTAATTATACATAATGCAGAATTTGATATGTCATTTCTAAACAACGAACTAAAAATCTGTGGATTAAATCCATTAAAAAACAACACAGTAGATACAATTAAATTAGCAAGAATGAAACATCCTGGGTCTTTAGTGAACTTAGATTCTTTATGCAGAAGGTATAATATTAGTATAGAAGACCGAAACTTCCATGGAGCACTAGTTGATACATTATTATTAGCTGAAGTCTATATTGAGTTGATAGGTGGCAGACAAACAAAATTAATTTTTAACAACAATGATAACATTAATAAAACAAAACATCAAAAAACAAACCTAAAAATGAACCAATTAGAAAGAACATTAGATCAAAGAAATTTTGAACCAAATGAGATAGAGTTAAAAGAACACAAAGATTTTATTAAAGAAATTGATGGTTCAATCTGGAATAAATATATTTAAGAAGTTTTAATGAGTCTCATTTTTTATCCTTGATTCATACAGAAGATCAAAGTCTATAGGTTGTATAATTAGTGGCATAAAACCACCATCTCTAGTAACACTCGAAACTATAGACCTAGCATATGGAAATATCAGTTGAGGCGCCTCAATTAACATTATTTTTTTTTCTATATCATTTTTTGAATCAATATCAGGCAATGTAAAAAGACCTGCATAGGCTAACTCTATTTCAAAAATCTTTAAATTTTTTTTTGTAGCTTTGCCGTTTATAGATAGGGTTACCTCATATAATTTTTCAGTTAAAGGTTTTGCAAAGACATTTATATCAACATTTATTTGTGGCAATCCATCTTTGTTAGAAAGACTTTCAGGTGAATTAGGGTTTTCAAAAGAAAGATCTTTTATATATTGACTATTAACTGTCAACTTTGAACTTTTTATACTATCTGACATAAATCACCAACTTTTTATTTTTTAGATATATTGCTTTTATCATTGTGTAAATCATAAAATTCACCTTCAATAGTCTCTGAATTACCATTATTATAAAAACTATTTTTTTCAGAGGGATTTTTAAAAGAAGTAATTATATATTTAATTATAACGGTTTGTATTGGTTTTATCATCAATAATATACCAATAATGTCACTAATGTATCCGGGTAAAATTAAAAGCGTACTTCCAACTAATATAAAAAATGAAGATTTTTTATTTTCAAATAACATTTTATTAACACTAAATAGAGTAAACCTTTTATTTTCAGAACCGAGAAACTTTTTTTTACTTAAAGAAAAGAAATAAAAACCTAAGAAGAATGTTATAAATATTTCAAATATTGAATATGAAAAGCCTATAAATCTAAGAGAAATTATGAAAGTGGTGATTTCAAAAACTGGGATTAATATTAATAATAAAAATAAAATCTTCAAATGTTTATCTTAAACTTGCTCTATTCATATTAATATATATATAATACATATAAAAAAAAAAGAATATAAATGAATAGCTTTTTCCCATTTCTAGATATTATCATTTTAGGTTTATTAGCAATATTTCTTGGATTCCGTTTGAAAGGTCTCCTTGGAGATAGATCGGGGTATAGTGGAGATCTAAAGAACCCTGATGCAGTTAATAAAGAAGAGCGAATTGAAAATCAAAACGTAATAAAATTAAATAATACAACTATTAATGGAGAAGGTTTAGATTCTCTTATTAAAGCTGATCCAGGATTTAATGAAAAAGAATTCTTAGAAGGCGCAAAAAACGCTTTTAAAATAATAATTAAATCATTTTCAGACAGCGAAATTGAGAGTTTAAAGCCATTACTGGATTATGATTTGTTGAATAGTTTCACCAAGTCTATTTCTGAAAGAGAGGCTAGACAAGAACGTCAATTTTCAGATGTTGTGTCTTTTAAAAACTTTGAAATTATAAAAGTTAATATAACTGATAATCTAGCATCTATTACTTTAAAAATCGTTTCGGAGCAAATCAAGTATTTGGTTGATAAAAATGATGTGCTTCTAGAGGGCAATAAAGATCATTCAGAAATCATAAAAGATAAATGGGTTTTTGAAAGAGATATATCTTCAACTAATCCAAATTGGAGGCTTGTTGAAACGGATGTATTGGATGATTAATTTATGAGTTTTTAGTTGATAGACAATAATGATAACGATACAGATCTTTGGAATTATGTAACAAAAACCACAAAAAAAATTAATTCCAATAATAGTTTAAAACATCATAAAAACATTCCTAACAAAAGAAAACAGAGAGTTATTTTAACTCCTGAAATTAAATCTCAAAGTATTCTTAAAACAAATAATAAAAAACTTATAGTTACACCAATACACTTTTCAGATGAAAATAATTCATCTGGGTTAAGTAAAAAAAATATTAAAGAAATAAAAACAGGTAAGTTTAAAGTTGAATCAAAACTTGATTTACACGGTTACAGGTTAAAAGAAGCCGAAACTTTGTTTTTTGATTTTCTCAGAAAAAGCTTCAATTCAAAAAAAAGAAACATATTAGTTATATCGGGTAAAGGCGAACATGGAAAAGGAAAAATTAAACTCAATATACCTGTTTGGATAGCTGCTCCAAGCTTATCACATTTAATCCACTTTTACAGTTCCGCAGCTCCTAAAGATGGAGGAAATGGTGCTTATTATATTAGACTTCGAAAAAAAGAAATAGTTTAATGACCCCGTTTGGACTAAAACTTAAATCTATAAGAAAAGAAAATAAGGTAAGCATTTCAAAACTTGCAAAAGCTCTAAAAATTTCAACAGCATATTTATCCATGCTTGAGAATGGTAAAAGAGGAAAGCCACCAGATGGTATGGTTGAACTAATTTGTGCTTACTTTGGTGTCATATGGGACGATGCCGAAGAACTCAAAGATTTAGCTAAAATCTCTGATATTAACGTTCAAATAAATACAAAGCTTTTAGGTATAAATGCTACAACGTTGACTAACGTTTTAAAAAATAATATTAGATGGCTTACAAATAAACAATTGATTGAATTATCTGAAACTATTGAAAGGATGGTTCAAAAAAGTCAAAAGTAAACGAATAAATTTATAAATGGAAAAATACAACAAATTACCACCAGCAAAAATAAAGGTTGAAACTGCAACAAGTTTGAAACCAGGTGATTTAGAAGATCTTTGTGATTCAACAGAACTAGCAATTATTGAGGGTGGTGGTTTTGGATGGATAAATGTTCCTGCAAGAAAAATTTTAGAAAACTATTGGAAAGGGGTTATAGCAATACCTGAAAGGGAGCTAATAATTGGAAGACTTGATAATGTTGTTGCAGGCTCTTGCCAAATAATAAAACCATCTAAAAATAATGAAGCTCAGAAAGATACTTGTTTGTTAACCACTTTTTTTCTTGCGCCTTGGGCCAGAGGATATGGTATTTCCCCAAAACTTATAGTTTTTGCAGAAGGACGGGCAATAAAGTATGGTTTTAGTGTAATTACTTTAGATGTAAGAGAAACTCAACATAGAGCTATAGAGATTTATGAACAAAATGGTTATAAAAAATTTGGTGAAAACCCCTTTTATGCGACAGTAGAAGACAAACATGTAAAAGGAATATATTACTACAAAACTCTAAAAAAATGAAAGAATGAAGTATGAAAGATTATGATGAAGAAAATATTTTTAATAAGATTTTAAAAAAAATAGTAAAATGTGTCAAAATTTTTGAAGACCTAAACAATTTATCATTTGAAGATTTAAATAAGCAAGCTCCCGTTCACGTTTTAACAATTCCTAAGAATAAATACTCAAATTTTTCTTCATTTGCTGAAAATGCTTCTGACAAAGAAATATCTTCTTTCTGTAGATCAATTTTTAATGTGGCAAAAAAAAAGGGTATCGATAACACAGGATATAGAATTATCATAAACTGTGGCCCTGACAGCAATCAAGAAGTACCTCATTTACATGCTCATATACTGGGTGGAAAGAATTTAGGACCATTAATAAGTTAGTTACTTCAAAACAATTTTTAAAAGTTTTTTAGCTAAATTCACACCATTAAACTGAAATATCTCTCTAAATCCAGTAGGTGAAGTTACATTTATTTCAGTTAATTTTTCTCCTATTACATCGATACCAGCAAAAACAAGACCATTCTTCATTAATGATGGACCGATCTCTATGCATATTTCACTTTCTTTTTTTGTCAGGTATGTTTTTTCTGCTACACCACCAACATGAAGATTTGCTCTTATATCATTTTTGCTAGGTACTCTATTTATTGCACCAACAGGATCACCATTAAATAAAATGATTCTTTTATCTCCTTTTTTTATATCTTCAATATATTCTTGAAATATGAAAGGTTCAGAACTTCTTTCAAGGAACGTCTCTACAACTGAGTTAAAGTTTTTATCATTTTCTTTTATGTAAAAAACCCCACTTCCTCCATTACCGTAAAGAGGTTTAATTATAATATTTTTATACTTTTCTCTAAAGTTTAATAAGCTCTCGTAGTTTCGTGAAATAAGAGTCTTTGGTGTCAAATGCTTCCATTTATTTAAAAATAATTTTTCTGGACAATTCCTTATTTGAGAGGGTCTGTTAATAATAGAAACATCATCTTCTATATATTCTAATAAAAAAGTAGAAGTTATGTAAGACATATCAAAAGGGGGGTCTTGCCTTACAAATATTATATCCATATTCTTTAAATTAGTTTTTTTGAGAACACCTAATTTATAAAATGGAGAGTTAGACTCATTTATTTCAAATACTTTTCTACAATAGGCGTTAACTTCACCATCCGTATAAGAAACATTTTTTGGTAAAAAATGGAAAACATTAAAACTTTTAGAAAGACATTCTGAAATGATTGCTAGGGTAGTATCCTGTTTTAAATTTAGACCCTCTATAGGGTCCATCTGGAAACCTATATTAATTGTCATAATTTCAAAACTACTGACTTAATGATTCTGATAATTGAATGTAATTAACCAATTGGTTAATGTATTTTGTCTCTTTAGTATAAGCTATTACTAAATTCATTTCTTTTTCAGTTCTAGCTATACCACTTAAGTATGCGATACCATTAACTACATCAACATTATAATTAACTGACTTAATATTTTTATCTGCAACTAGTTTGCCTTTTATTGTAGTTGAAGCTGCTAAATCTTTGGCAGCATCTTTTATTGATGCTTTTTCTGTAACTTGTATTTCATTAATAACTTCAACCACTCCCCTAGGGACCCATGAAAGTCTTGTAGCTTCAATTCTAACTTCTGGTGAATTAACTTTACCTGTTAACAAAACAACACCATCATCAACATTAATATTTATGCCAATATATTTATTTACATCTTTTTTAAACATGCCTTCGGTAATAGCAGCATGAATGATAGTGTCATTTATAGTTGTGCCCAAGCCTTTCTCAGACTCAGATGCGGTTACACCAGCAATACCTGCAGTAATTGCTGCAGGAGCACAACCTTTTAAAAAAAGAGAAGTTGTAATTAAAAAAATTAGCGTCAGATTATTCTTTTTTAAAAGAGATAGGAGTTTTTTCATATACAACCATTTTTTTTATTAAATTATATTTATAATTAATATTGTGAACTTGTCTAGTACCACTCTTAACCTATTTATTATCCCCTTACTTTTAAAACTTCATTATATATAAGTTTTTTTGGCAAATCTGTTTCTTTAATTAAAATGTTAACAACAGAACGAACAGATTCAGTCTTTAATAATATATTAATTTTATTTAAAATATTATTATCAATTTTATTAATATTTAAATCCTTATTTCCTTCTATTAGAATAACATATTCACCTTTTAAGCGAGTTTTTTTTTCAAGTTGTGAAATTAATGAAACAAGGTCATCTCTCAATATTTCTTGATAAAACTTAGTTAATTCCCTTGCAACAACAGCTTGCCTGTTTCCAAAAACAATAATTAGTTCATTTAGAAAGGATAAAATTCTTCTAGGTGACTCAAACCAAATTATAGTTGTATTTATTTCTACTAGTTTTGATAGGCTATTAATTCTAGCTTGTTTCTTTTTAATTGGGAAACCGGCGAAATAAAAATTATTAGTTGCTAAACCTGAGGTAACAATAGCAGTTATTATTGAAGATGGGCCAGGAACAACATCAATAAGAATATCATTTTTTAAACATTCATTGACAAGTTTATAGCCAGGGTCAGAAATCAAGGGCATGCCCGCATCGCTTGAAAGAACAACATTATTACCGTCTTTAATATTTTTAATTACTGAAGACAATTTTTTGCTTTCATTATAGTCATTAAAGGAAACTAACTTTTTAATCTTAAAATTTCTGATTTTAGATAGCTTTTTTGTTACTCGAGTATCTTCAGATAAAACTAAGTCTGCATTAACAAATGCCTCAATTCCTCGAGCTGATAAATCCATTGAATTACCAATAGGTGTGCCAACAATTATTAAAACTCCGTTGGGTTTTGTTTTTAATTTTGCATCATTGTTCATAAAGTTTATAATTTATATTAAGCTCATTGATTTATAACCTAAGTTTATGATTTTGATATGTTGAAAAAAAAATTAAATATATTTAAATTATTATTATTAAGTTTATTGATTGTATCCTGTAATAATAAAAGGGATAATGAAAAACTAGAAATTTTTGAAACAAAACCGCCAAACAAAGAAAATGATTTAATTCCCCAAAATATATTACAACGGACTGCAAGCTCATTTAAACTAGATGAAGAAATTAAATCAGATAAAAATTTATCCCAAGAATCTAAAATAAGTCAGAATTCCAAATTAGATTTAGAGGTAGATAAAAACATTATTAACACACTACAAAATAAAAATTTAACAAGCGCTCCAATAATAGGAAAAAAGAAACTACTAAAACTTCAGAATAAAACCTCAATTGTTGAAAATTTTGATAATACATCAAATTTCAACATTAAGAAAGAGTTCACAATTGATATGCCTTCAATTGATCTTGATGTTATAAAAAAAATTGATAGGCAAAATGAAAAAGCTATTGATGCAGCAATTGAAATGCTTTCAAAAAATTCTGTTATTAATAAACCTCAAAAAGTTAAAGATAAACGTTCAAACGAAGAAATAAAAAATAAAAAAGAAATAAAATTTTCAGCTGAAACTTATAAAGTTGCAGTGATAGTACCATTAACTGGAAAGCACCAAAGAATTGGACAACAAATAATGATGGGAGTTGAGAATGCATACTTTTCAAACTTCAATAAAAATATCGAAATAAAATTTTTTGATACAACTGAACTTTCAAATGAGTTTTTTGATTTTTTAAAAAGGCAAGAGCTAGATTTAATAATAGGACCCGTTTTTTCAAACAAAATAATAGAGATTAACAATATTGTAAAAAATATCAATGTTCCAATCTTGTCTTTTTCAAATAATAAAAGATTAAATTATAAAAACGTTTGGTTATTAGGAAAGATTCAAGAAGATGAAATAAGTTCTATAATCGATTTTGGAATAAAAACAGGAATAAAAAACTTTGCTATCTTTGGTGATAGTACTCAATACAGTAAAACACTAATAAAAACAGCACAAAATGAACTTTATAAAAAAGGTATATCCAATAATATTTTTGAAATTAAAAAAGAAATACTTAATGATAGGAATAAATTAAGAGATGAAATTAAGAAAATTTCGGGATGGAAAAAAGAAAACAATAAAAAATTAATATTGCCGAATCCTAAATATGATGGAATTTTGTTTACTGGATCAAAAAGTTTTATTTTAAAGGTATCACCATTACTTACCTACTATGACTTAGGGGCTGAAAGAGTTACATATTTAGGTAATTCACAATTTAATAATGAAGAGCTTATAGAAGAACTATCCTTACAAGGGTCTTTTTTTTCTTCAAATGAAGAATTAACAAAGACTAATTTTATTAAAACCTGGGAAAAGAAGTGGGGTTTTAAACCTTCTTTTCTCAATACATTAGCAAATGACTTAACCAATTTTGCAAATAAGTTACATTTACAACAGTCCACACTAAGTTATATAACAAGAGAAAAAGGACACGATTGGATTAGCGGAAAAATTTTTATTACAAATGATGGCTATAATAAAAGAAACCAAATAATAAATAAAATTGAAAACAAATCATTAACTAAAATTTATTTGGAATAGTTAATTTATTTTTATCACTTCTGATATAATAGAATTTAATCTTAATCTACCATTAAAAGTTGCGCTCAAAACATTTTTATCAAAAGTAATATATTCATTATCAATTAATTTATTTACCACATTTATGTCTAAAACTGAACTAACTTCATCAAAATTAATACCATCAACTAGCCTCAAACCCATTATTACTTTTTCGATTAAATAATCCTTATTTGTTTCATTTATTATTCTTTTAATTCCATTTTTTTTATTTTTCACATCATTTATCCACCCCGTTGGATCTTTTCTAATATCAACTTGCAATCTTTTTTTGCCATAAGAAAATCGACTAGTAGCGCCAGGGCCAATCCCTATCCAATCACCTCCTCTCCAATAGGCTAGATTATGATCACAATTTTTATAAATTTTTGAATGATTAGAAATTTCATATGCTGGCATATGATTATCTTTTGTTATCTTGTCAGTAACCAAATACATATCTGATGCTAAATCATCCTTGATTGGAAAAAGTTTGCCACTCCTATACAATCTGTTAAATGCTGTCCCACTTTCAATTGTCAACTGGTAAAGAGACAAGTGATCAGGTTCAAATTGAAACGCTTCATTTAATGAACATTCCCAACTTTCAATACTTTGTTCTGGAAGAGCATAAATAAGATCGAACGATAAATTTTTAAAAATATTTCTTGATAACTCAAGAGCCTTTTTAGCATCATAAACAGAGTGATCCCGTCCTAAAAATCGTAAGTTTTCTTTATCAAAACTCTGAACACCTATTGAAATCCTATTAATTCCATAATCAAAAAAATCTTTCAATTTATCTTTAAATATTGAACCTGGGTTGGCCTCTAAACTTATTTCAACACTTTCATTTGTATTTTGATTAAATAAATACTTACTTTCACTTATAATATTTTTAACAATAGCCGGATCCATTAAAGATGGTGTTCCCCCTCCAAAAAAAATAGATTTCAAAGTATGGCTTTCCTTTTCTTTAAAATATTTTCTAAATAAATAATTCAACTCTGTTGTAAGAGCTAAGCCCCATTCATTATTATCAATTTCTCTTTTTATATGTGAGTTAAAGTCACAATATGGGCACTTTGATGTACAAAATGGCCAATGAACATATATTGAAATATTTTTCTTTTTCATGTTTTCAATATGTTCTTTAAAAACTTATTAAAAGCCATATTTCTATGACTATTTTTGTTTTTGAACGAGGGATCAATTTCACCATAAGTTAATTTGCCATTTTTAGTAGGCTGTTTTCTTGGAACAAAAATAGGATCATAACCAAACCCTTTATTTCCTCTAGGTGGGAAAACAATTCTCCCGTGCATTTCTCCTTTAAATGTTTCGAAGTTTTTATTATCCCACGATAAACACAAAACACAAACCATTGATGCGCTGAAATCACTTTTATTTTTCATAAGATATTTTATTTTTTTTATTGCACCATTAAAGTTTCTGGAAGGTCCAGACCAATCTGCAGAGTAAATTCCTGGTGATCCACCTAATGCAGGTACTATTAATCCACTATCATCCGAAATGGATGCTAATCCTGATATAGAAGTTGTTTCTGAAGATTTTATATATGCATTTTCTTCAAAAGAAGAACCGTTTTCTTTCGGTACTGGTAAACCCAATTCTATTGATGAATAAATTTCAAGATTTAGATTACTAAGTAAATTTTTAATTTCTCTAAGTTTTCCAGAATTATGAGTGGCAACAATTAATTTTTTATCTTTAAATTTAGAACTAATTTTCTTAAAACTATGATTTATACTACTTGTCATTAACAGCCCTAAGTTGCTGTTCAAAAATTTTTTCAGCACCTTCAAATGCTAAATTTAGAAGACCATCCATCGTGCTTTTTTCAAATGGATCAGATTCTGAAGAAATTTGAACTTCAACTAGTTTTTTGTCAGAAGTTAATACAAAATTAGAATCAATCTCAGCACTTGAATCTTCCGAATAATCTAAATCTAAAACTTGAAAACCATTCCAAACCCCACACGAAATTGCACAAATTTGATTAATAATGGGATTAGATTTAATTTTATTAGTATATATTAATTTATTTACTGCATGTGATAATGCAATCCATCCTCCCGTAATAGAGGCAGTTCTTGTGCCACCATCCGCTTGAATTACATCACAATCTATAATAATCTGTCTCTCTCCTAAAATTTTGAGATCAATAATTGATCTTAATGATCTACCAATTAATCTCTGAATTTCCAGTGTTCTTCCACCCTGTTTACCTCTAGAAGCTTCACGATTATTTCTGGTGTGAGTAGACCTGGGCAACATACCATATTCTGCCGTTACCCAACCTCTACCAGAATTTCTAAGGAAAATGGGAACCTTTTCTTCTATACTTGCTGTACAAAGGACATGAGTATCTCCATATTTAACAAGACAAGATCCTTCAGCATGCTTTGTGTAATTAGAAATAAATTCAATATCTCTTAATTCATTTTGTGCTCTACCAGACGGCCTTATTAATCTATTATCTGATGTTATTTCCATAAATATCCCATGAGTTTAAAAAACTAATTTTAATTTTTTACTGTATTATTGACCTAATATAAAGAGAAGTTTAATTTAAATTTATGGATAATGAATATTTGAATAACAAAAAAAAATTAGTGCTTAATCAAATAATTGAATCATATTTAAATGAGGGAGTTCCAATTGGATCTAAAACTCTTTCTACAAAATCAAACGAAAATGTTTCTTCTTCATCCTTAAGAAATATTATGGCTGAGCTAGAGGCAATGGGTCTGATATACTCCCCTCATATTTCATCTGGAAGATTGCCGACTGAAAAAGGACTTAGACTTTATGTTGATAATTTAATGGGTATTCAAACTAAATTTAATGATGATGAAGATAACTTAATCTCTGAGTTACATGTTGCAGGACAAAGAGGTCCCAAAGAACTTCTCTCTGAAGCAAGCTCTTCTTTGTCTGGTATGACTAGCCATGCAGGAATTGTTATTATACCAAAATCAGAAAGTAATATTAAACATATTGAATTTGTAAGAATTTCGAAGTACAGAGCGTTGGTAGTTTTGGTTGACAGTAACGGAGTTGTTGAAAATAGAGTTATGGATGTGGATGAAGGAACTCCAGATATGATTTTTGAAACAGCTGGCAATTATTTAAATTCAAAAATCAAAGGTCAGAATATTCAACAATTAAGATTAAAAATTAATGAAGAAATTAAAACTCAAAAGGCAGAAATCGACACCTTAGCTGCTAGTCTTATAAACCGGGGATTAGCAGTCTGGGCAAATGATCAACCTGACTCGTCTTTGATAGTTAAGGGACATGATAAACTACTGGACGATATACATGCTTTAAAAGACCTTGAAAAAATTAAATCTCTCTTCACTACTTTGGGAAACCAAGAAATAAGCATAAAACTTCTTGAAGATGTTTCAAACGCTTCTGGTGTTAAGATTTTTATCGGATCTGAAAATAAACTATTTGTTGGTACAGGATGTTCCTTAATTATTGCCCCATTTCAAAGTAGTGAGAACAAAGTGGTTGGTGCATTAGGTGTAATAGGGCCAGAAAGAATGAATTATTCAAAGATAATTCCAATAGTTGATTATACCAGTCAAGTAGTTTCAAAATTATTAAATGGAGAAAAAATTTAAATATATCGACATATTTTATTTGAAGTATTGGAATTTAAAAGTTAATTACCATATAAATTTTGTGGGTAGAATTGAAAATGAAAAAAAATAAAAATAAAAAAATTGATACTGAAAACCAAGATACTTTGTCTGAGGAAAAAGAAATAAATGAAAGTAGCGATGAAGTCTTTAATGAACAAGATTCTTTAAGTAAAGAATTAGAATTAGCCATTGATGATAAAAAAAGAGCATTAGCTGAAGCCGAAAATACTAGAAGAAGAAGTATAAAAGATCTTGAACAATCTAGAAAATATGGCCATCTTTCTTTATCTCGTGAAATGCTCTCTGTTGTTGACAGTTTGGAAAGTGCGGTAAATGCTATACCTAAAAACAAAGATGATTTAACAGAAGAATTAAAAAACTTTATTCTTGGTGTTGAAATGACTTTAGAACAGTTGAAACAAGTTTTTAGCAATCATAATATTACAAGAATTAATCCTGAAGGAGAGCAGTTTGATTATAATTTACATCAGGCCATGTTTGAAAAAGAAACAACGGAAGTTAATCCTGGAACAATTGTAGAGGTTATGCAACCTGGCTGGACATTACATGATAGGCTTCTGAGACCAGCAATGGTAGGTGTTGCTAAGAAAAAGTCAGAAAAAGCCTAACAATTTATTGATACCAATAAATAAATATTATTCATAAAATTTAAAAACACTTGTATATCAGGTCTACACTACCTATATGAACCAAAGTGTAAAAAATTTAATTTATTAAGAGGGTGACAAGATGGGCAAGGTAATAGGTATAGACCTTGGAACTACAAATTCATGTTTTGCTGTAATGGATGGTAAAACTGCAAAAGTAATTGAAAATGCAGAAGGAGGTAGAACCACCCCTTCTATGGTTGCATTTACTGAAAGCGGAGAAAGATTAGTTGGGCAATCTGCAAAAAGGCAAGCTGTTACTAATCCAGAAAATACTCTTTATGCAATTAAAAGATTAATCGGAAGAAAAAAAGATGATAACGAGACAAACAAATTCTCAAATCTTGTTCCATATAAAGTTAGTGCTCATGAGAATGGAGATGCTTGGGTTGATAGTTTAGATGAAAAAGGTAAACCAAAATCATACTCGCCAAGTGAAGTTTCAAGTTTTATACTTAGAAAATTAAAAGAAGATGCTGAAGCTTATCTAGGTGAGAGCGTAGATAAAGCTGTTATAACTGTTCCAGCCTATTTTAATGATGCTCAAAGACAAGCTACTAAAGATGCAGGTAAAATTGCTGGTCTTGAAGTCTTAAGAATAATTAATGAACCCACTGCAGCTGCACTGTCATACGGACTTGATAAAAAAGATAGTGGTATTGTTGTTGTTTATGATCTTGGCGGTGGTACATTTGATGTTTCTATTCTGGAGGTAGGTGATGGAGTTTTTGAGGTAAAGTCTACAAATGGAGATACATTTCTAGGTGGAGAGGATTTTGACCAAAGAATAATAGATTTTCTTGCAGAAGAATTTAAAAAAGAGAATGGTATTGACCTTAGAAATGACAAACTAGCTTTACAACGTTTAAAGGAAGGTGCTGAAAAGGCTAAAATAGAATTATCTAGTGCAGTACAAACTGATGTGAACCTTCCTTTTATAACTGCTGATCAATCGGGCCCTAAACATCTAAATTGTAAACTTACTAGAGCAAAGTATGAAGACCTTGTAGATGATTTGGTTAAAGGATCATTAGGTCCCTGTAAGTCTGCATTAAAAGATGCTGGTATAAAATCTTCAGATATAAAAGAAGTCATTTTAGTTGGTGGCATGACTAGAATGCCAAAAATAATTGAAACAGTTACTAAGTTTTTTGGTTCAGAGCCGCATAGAGGTGTTAATCCTGATGAAGTTGTTGCTTCAGGTGCTGCTATTCAAGCAGGAGTTCTCACCGGTGATGTTAAAGATGTCTTATTGCTCGATGTAACGCCACTTTCATTAGGAATTGAGACATTAGGAGGTGTTTTTACAAGACTGATAGACAGAAACACTACTATTCCATCAAAAAAGAGCCAGGTTTTCTCAACTGCAGAAGATAATCAGTCTGCAGTCACAATTGCTGTTTTTCAGGGTGAAAGAGAAATGGCTCAAGATAATAAGCCACTTGGGCAATTTAATTTAGAGGGAATTTCACCTGCTCGAAGAGGGACACCTCAAATTGAAGTCACATTTGATATTGACGCGAATGGAATAGTTAACGTTTCTGCAAAAGATAAGGCAACTGGCAAGGAACAAAAAATTACTATACAAGCTTCAGGTGGCCTAGACGATAATGAAATAGAGAAAATGGTTCAAGATGCTGAAGAAAATGCTGAATCAGATAAGAAAAAAAGAGAAGATGTTGAGACTAGAAACCAGGCTGAGGCTCTTGTGAATGGTGCTGAAAAAGCTATTGAAGACGCTGGAGATAAAGCTGATGAGAATTTAAAATCATCAGTTCAGGAGTCATTATCAGATTTGAAATCTTCACTAGAAGGTGAAGATCTAGAAGAAATAAAGAAAAAATCTGAAGCCCTGAGTCAGGTAATGATGAAGCTTGGTGAGGCAGCCTATAAAGATTTACCTGATCAAGAAAATGCATCATCTGAAAAAGATAAATCTAAAAATGACGATGCAGATGTTGTAGATGCTGATTTTGAAGAAGTTGATAATGATAAAAAAGACAAGTAAAAAACCAATACAATAATTTAGGTTTATAAAATGGCTAAACGAGACTATTATGAAGTTCTAGGAATAGATCGTAATGCCGATGCTAGTGCTATAAAATCAGCTTATAGAAAATTAGCAATGAAGCATCACCCTGACAAAAATCCAGGTGATTCAAAATCTGAAGCTCTTTTTAAGGATGCAACAGAAGCTTACGAAATACTAAAAGACGATGAGAAAAGGGCTGCTTATGATCAGTTTGGCCATTCTGCTTTTGAAGGTGGGTCAGGTTCACAAGGACAGGGATCAGGTTTTGGTGGTTTTTCAGGAAATTTTTCTGATATTTTTGATGAGTTTTTCGGTGATGTTATGGGTGGAGGAGGATCACAAAGAAAGCAAAATCGAGGGGCTGATTTAAGATATGATCTTGACGTAAGTTTAGAAGAAGCATTTTCTGGTGTTCAAAAAGAAATTCCAGTAACAACAGCTGCTAAATGTGAAGGATGCCAAGGATCAGGTGTTGCAAAAGGAGGAAGAGTTCAAAACTGTACTACATGTGGCGGCAAAGGAAGAGTAAGGGTTCAGCAAGGTTTTTTTGCAGTTGAAAGAGAATGTAGCTCTTGTAATGGAGAAGGTCAGATAATCTCAGACCCGTGTAAATCCTGTCGTGGAAGTGGCGTTCTTAATAAAACAAAAAAATTGTCAGTAAATGTGCCTCCTGGCGTTGATAACGGAACAAGAATAAGGTTATCTGGTGAAGGTGAGGCAGGACTACGATCAGCAGGATCTGGAGATCTATACATATTCGTTCAAGTTCGTCTACATAATATTTTTACCAGAGAGGGTAAGGACGTGTATTGTCAAGTTCCTGTTGATATGGCAAGTGCCGCCTTAGGTGGAAGTTTTGAGGTTCCAACTATTGACGGTGGAAGGTTAAAAATAAATTATGATCCTGGAACGCAGTCAGGAAAAAGGTTTAGGCTCAGGGGTAAAGGGATGCCTGGTTTAAGAGGAACGTCTAGAGGTGATGCTTATGTAGAAACATTAGTTGAAACACCTGTAAATCTCAATAAAAGACAAAAAGAGTTGTTAAAAGAGTTTTCATCAGAAGGCAAATCAAAAGGTCCTCAAACAGATAGCTTTTCAGAAAAATTAAAAAGATTTTGGAAGAGAGATTAATTAATACTATAAATTTTTCTTAATATAATTATTATGAATTTATGTCTCAAAAAAATGTAAAAATCTCTGTTGCAGGATCTGCAGGTCGAATGGGGAAAATGTTAGTTAATGTTATTGATAGCTATGAAGGTTGTAGTCTTGTTGCAGCAACATGCCACCCAGATGAAACTAATATTATTGGAAAAGATGCTGGTTTAGTTTCAGGCATTAATAATCTTGATATTTCTATTTCTCCAGACCCCCAAGAACTTCTTAAAGGCGAGGTTATAATTGATTTTACATCTCCAGAATCAACAATAGAAAACTCTTTTTTAGCAGTAGAAAAAAACATTGGCCATGTGATTGGAACAACTGGATTGTCTAAAAATCAGGAGAAAATCATTGAAGAGAATTCAAAGAAAACGCCTATTATTTATTCTGCTAATATGAGCGTAGGAGTTAATTTACTTTTTGCTCTAGTAAAAAAAGCTGTTTCCTCAATTGATAAAAACTGGGACATTGAAATACTAGAAATGCATCATAGAAATAAGGTTGATGCACCTTCAGGAACAGCACTCGCTTTAGGAAAAACAGCTTCACTTGCAAGAAAAGAAAACTTTGATAAAGTTTCAAAATTATCTAGAGAAGGAAAAGTAGGCGAAAGAAAAAAGGATGAAATTGGTTTTGCTACTTTGCGAGGTGGATCAGTTGTTGGGGATCATACTATTATACTTGCTCACGATGATGAGAGAATTGAATTAACACATAAAGCTTCAAATAGAAAAATTTATGCTAATGGAGCAGTTAAAGCGGCCATTTGGTGTGCAACACAAAAAAAAGGATTATTTAGCATGAGTGAGGTTTTAGAATTATAAATTAACTACCATGAATTAGTCTAAAGTTTAATTCCAATATGCAGTCTTCTTTAAAAAAAGTTCCTACATATTCTCTTTTACGCATATCATACATTATCAATGTTTCATCATTTTCTTTGAAATAAAAATCTACCACACATTTATTAAAACGATATTGTAATGTTATTATTTGGCTTTGTTTCCTTGTATAATCTGGATCACTAAGTAAATTTATAAGTTCTGAATATTTTAATGAATTTAAAATCTTAATATTAAAAAACACATAATTATTATCTATAAGGGATTGCAAAAAACTATTTTTGTAATATAAGTGTTTCTTTTGTAAAGCTAAAATATATAGGCTTTTTGAAACATCAAAATTAACTTTAAATTTTGGTTTCACATAGCTTTTTAATATAATATCCTTTATTGTTTTATTTTCATTATCAAATTGAAAATTAATTAAAGTTCCTATTTCATTTTTTAATTTTGAAAGGTAAGAATAGTCTACTTTTAGATTATTCTTTTTTTCTAAAACAACATTTTTTTTCGTTTCTACTGAAGTTTTCTCTAAATCTCCTATTTTAATTTCTTCAGATTCTATTTTAATTTCATTAGTTTCAATTACATCTAATAATATTTGTTCACCAATATTTAAATCTGTTAATTCTTGGCATCCAGATAAAATAAAAAGAATTATTGATAAATTATAGAAATTTGATATTTGTATTTTCAAAGTAAAACTATTTATTAAAGAAATGTTTATTTATTAAACAATAACTTTTCAAATTTAAAGGAAAAAAAAGTGACACAAAATAATTCTATTGATGTAACGACAATTGGAAATGCCATAGTTGATATTATTGCTCAATGTAATGACAACTTTCTTGAAGAGTTTAAAATTATAAAAGCATCTATGGATTTGATAGATGAACAAAGATCCAAAACTTTATTTGATAATTTAGAAAATCCTAAAATAATATCTGGTGGATCTGCAGCTAATACTGCAGTTGGTATTGCAGCATTAGGATCTAAAGCTGCTTTTATTGGAAAAGTTAAAAACGATGAATTGGGAAACACTTTCAAAGATGACATTCAAAAAGTTGGAGTCTCCTTTAATACTGCTTTAGAAAATGATGGTCCAAGAACAGCATCTTCAATCATTTTGGTTACTCCGGACGCAGAAAGGTCAATGAACACTTTTTTGGGAGCATGTGTAAATCTTGATGTTCAAGATTTAGATGAACATCTAATCAAGAATAGCAAAATAGTCTACTTGGAAGGTTATTTATTTGACCCCCCCAAGGCTAAAGAAGCTTTTATAAAAGCTGCAGAAATTGCTAAAAATGAACAAAATTTAGTTTCAATGACTCTTTCAGACAGCTTTTGTGTTGAAAGGCATAGATCTGATTTTATTTCATTTATTCAAAACCATGTAGATATACTATTCTGTAATGAAGATGAAATTAAAAGTTTGTTTGAGTGTGACCTCGAGGCTGCCAAATCCAAAGTTCAAGATATGGGTAAGGAAACGGTTATAACTTTAGGGTCTAAGGGATCAACTGTATTTAAAGGTAATTCATGGACAAGCATTGATGCTTTCAAGCCCAAATCAATCACTGATACGACAGGAGCAGGTGATTTATTTGCAGCTGGATACTTACATGGTAGAAGTCAAAACTTGAGTACAGAAAAATGTGGCAAGATTGGTTCTATATCTGCTTCAGAAATTATTTCCCATGTCGGAGCCAGACCACTTAAAGATCTTAAAAAGCTAATAGAAAACTAAGTTATATTATAGAGCATCATAAGCGCTAAATATAGCTGCATTAGTAATCTCATTTACAGTTGAACCCATTTGAACTATCTGTATTGGAAATTCACTACCTAACAATATAGGTCCAATTACTGATCCACCGCCTAAATTCTGCAATAATTTGAAAGATATATTTGCTGAATGCAAGCCTGGCATAACTAATATGTTTGCTTCATCACTTAAATTACAAAAGGGATAATTTTTTTTCATCAAGTTAAAATTAAGAGCAATTTCTACAGACATTTCACCATCAAATTCAAAGCCTACAGATCTCGTTTTTAGAATTTTAACAGCTTCTCTTGCAGATGATGTTGAAGGTAAAGACGGACTACCAAAGTTAGCAAAGCTTGCAAATGCAACCCTTGGTTTATATCCAAGTTTAGCAACTGTAAATGCCATTTTTTCAGCAACATCGGCTAGTTCTTCAGGTTTTGGTCTTTCTAAAATATTTGTATCACCTATAAAAACAGTTTTTTCCCTATTCACAATCATACACATACCAATGATATTTCTATCATTTTTTGGAGATATTACTCTAGTAATATGGTTTAACGTATCATTAAAAGATCTAGTTAGTCCACTTACTAAACTATCAGCATCACCCATTGCTACCATGCATGCTCCAAAAACATTTCTGTCTTGGTTTACCATTCTTTGACAATCTCTAAATAAATAGCCTTTACGTTGAAGTTTTTTAAATAAGAACTCACTATAGGTTTTGTTTTTATCAGAAAGTGCGGCATTATGAATTTCAAGATTACCAATACCTTCAAGGCCAATTCTTTGAGCTGTATCTTTAATGTGTTTTTCACGTCCAATTAAAACAGGTCTTCCTAAGTTGCTGCTTTGTATAATGAGTGCAGCTTTTATAGCTCTTTCTTCCTCTCCTTCAGCAAATACAATTTTTTTTCCAATATTTGAAACTTTATCAGATACCATTTGAAGCATACTAGCGGTTGGGTTCAATCTCCTAGCAAGTTGTTTTTTATATATATTTAAATTTTCAATTGGTTTTAAAGCAACGCCACTCTTCATTGCTGCTTCTGCAACAGCAGCAGATACTTCAACAATAAGTCTTGGATCAAAAGGAGCAGGGATTATATAATTTTCACCATATGTCATTTTATCTTGACCGTATGCGTTGCTTACCTCATCAGGAACATTTTCTCTTGCTAAATTAGCAATTGCATTGACTGCTGCAATTTTCATTTCCTCATTAATAGTGGTTGCCCTCACATCTAAAGCTCCTCTAAATATATAAGGAAAACCAAGTACATTATTTACTTGATTGGGCATATCAGATCTTCCTGTAGCTATGATTGCTTTTGGAAAAAACTTTTCTGACTTCATCCGGCATAATTTCTGGAACTGGATTTGCCATTGCAAAAATTATTGGATCAGGCTTCATTTGTACAATTTTTTGAGAATTTAAAACACCCCCACTTGACAAACCAATGAATGCATCAGCATCTACAAGCGCTTCTTCCAATGTTCTGGAAGAGGTATGAACTGCATGAGCAGACTTCCACTGATTTAGACCCTCTGCCCTTCCTTTGTAAATAACCCCAGCCCTATCAACCAAAGTAATATTATCATTTCCTACTCCTAAAGCTTTTAATAATTCAACACATGCTATTGATGCAGCTCCTGCACCATTACATACAATTTTAACTTTATTTATATCTCTATTTGTAAGATGAAATGCATTAATCAAACCTGCTGCTGTAATAATCGCTGTTCCATGTTGGTCATCATGAAAAAACTGGAATTTTCATCCTTTCGCGAAGCTTTTGTTCTATAATAAAGCAGTCAGGAGCTTTTATATCTTCTAAATTAACACCTCCAAAAGAAGGTTCAAGTATTTCAATACAATTTACGAACTTATCTATATCTGAACTATCAACTTCAAGATCAATAGAGTCAATGTCAGCAAACTTTTTGAATAGAACAGCCTTTCCCTCCATAACTGGTTTTGACGCAAGTGCTCCAATATCACCAAGACCTAGTACAGCAGTGCCATTTGTAACAACAGCAATTAAATTTCCTTTTGAGGTATATTCATATGCACTTGATGGGTCTCTTGCTATTTCTTCACATGGAACAGCTACGCCAGGAGAATAAGCTAATGATAAATCTCTTTGACTATTAAGAGTTTTTGTAGCTTGGATCTCTAACTTTCCAGGCTTTTCATTTTTATGATAGTCAAGAGCCTCCTGACGTTTAATTTCAACAAATTTTTTCCATTCAAAACACCCCAAGCTTGAGAAAACAAGAAACTTTTTTTTAGAGTTTACTCTATAATTAATGACTAATGACATACTTTAAAACATATAAAATAGAGAAACAAAATATAAAAGTTTTTGGGCTTTAACATTTATTGCTTTTTTTGTTTAATAAAAATAAATGAATACTTTATTTGCACAAACAAAGTTACATTAAAATAAAAAATAAAAAATTTTTAAAAAAAATGAATAAAAACGAATTACATTTCTAAAATGCCTCCTTCTGGAAGTCCTGGCCTAACCCCAATGATGGAGCAATATATTAAAATCAAAGAAAACCATTTAGAAGAAATTTTATTCTATAGAATGGGTGATTTTTATGAAATGTTTTTTAATGATGCAAAAGTTACTTCATCAGTTTTAGATATTACTCTTACAAGAAGGGGTCAGTGGAATGGTTATGATATTCCCATGTGTGGAATCCCCTTTCATAGCGCAGATAATTACTTAACTAAGCTTATAAACAATGGCTTCAGAATAGCAATTTGTGAACAAATTAAATCAAATAATGTCTCTATAAATAAAACTCGAGGGCCGATGGAAAGAAATGTTATAAGAATTATTACACCAGGCACTATTTTAGAAGAAACTCATTTTAATGATAATACAAATAATTTTCTTTGTTCTTGGAATGAGGTAGGCGGGGAGCAGTCAATCTCATGGGTTGATTTATCAACAGGCGTATTTTTTACAGAAAAGCTAAACAATAAAATATCAAGCGCTTTAGAGACGACCCTAGAAAGAATCTCCCCTCGTGAACTAATAATGCCTCTCTATATGAAAGAAAAAAAACCATATTTTTATAGAGGATGCATTTCTTTTCAAGCAGACAGTCTTTTTCAAAGTGAAATATGTGAAAAAAGACTGAAAGACTTTTATAATATAAAGTCATTAGTTTCTTTTGGTAACTTTAATAGATCATCTATCTCAGCTTCAGGCGCAATATTAGGTTATATAAAATTAACACAAAAGGGTAAGCTACCTCTTCTAAAGAAGCTTAAAGAATGGAAAACTTCAGAAGTGATGGAAATAGACGCTTTTTCAAGAAAGTCTTTGGAGATAACTAAAACACAGTCCGGGGAAACAAAAGGAAGTTTATTTAATATTATGAATCAAACAGTAACAAGTGGAGGCTCTAGATTGATGCTAGAGAGGTTAAACAGTCCATTGCTTAATACATTATTGATCAATCAAAGACTAGATACAGTAGCAAATTTCATTAATGCTAAATCATTAAGAACTAAAATTAGTGAGGTTTTAAAACAGATACCTGATATTGAAAGGTCATTAACAAGATTGCAGTATGATAGAGGCGGTCCAAGAGATTTATTATCTATTAAAATCGGTTGCGAACATGCTTCTGAACTTTTAAAATTGATTAGCAAGTATGATTTTAA
>JBJLFF010000024.1:0-25799 GCA_045565515.1 Puniceispirillales bacterium (SeqCode) | reverse complement strand
CAAAGCATTCATAACGGTAGCAAGCATTCCCATATAATCACCAGTAGTTCTTTCAATACCAGCTTCTTCAGCAGAAATACCTCTAAAAATATTACCCCCCACCAACTACCAGGCAAACTTCAACTCCCAATTTAATAACTGTTTCTATTTCTTGTGATATTCTTGAAACTGTTGATGGATCAATTCCAAAGGACTGTTTGCCCATAAGGGCTTCCCCAGAAATTTTTAGTAAAACTCTTTTATATTTCAATTTCATATATTAAACTTTATTATTTAATTAATATGATAAAATAATTTTCTAATAATTAATATATTTAAAACAATTAATCTGATAACTGTTCAGCAACTTCATCAGCAAAGTTTTTAGTACTCTTTTCAATGCCTTCACCAAGATTATATCTAATAAAACTATTAATTTTAATATCTTGATTAAGATCTTTAGAGACTTTTTTTATAACATCAGAAACTTTTGTTTCACCATCAATCACAAATGTTTGCTCTAATAATACAACTTCAGAGTAAAATTTTCTAAGTCTTCCTTCAACAATTTTTTTTGCAATATCTTCAGGTTTTCCAGATGCTATTGCTTGGTCAATCAAAACTTTTCTTTCTCTTTCAACTAATTCTGATGATAGGTCCTCAATAGAAATACTTGATGGAGATGTAGCAGCTATATGCATAGCAAGCTCTTTCCCCAATTTTTGTAAAGACGTTTTATCTGCATTAGATTCTAAAGCCACTAGAACTCCTATCTTGCCTAATCTATCATTAACGGCATTATGCATATAACCAATAATTGTACCATTAGACACAGAAACAATTTCTGATCTTCTAATAGACATATTCTCACCAATTTTTGCAATTTTATCAGTTAAAATATCCTTTATATTTTTTTCAGAATTTGGGAAGTTAGATTTTAAAATTTCATCTAAATTGCCATTATTTTTTATAGCAACATCTGTTATAGAAATTACAAATTCTTGAAATTCTTGGTTTCTTGCAACAAAGTCTGTTTCAGAATTTACTTCGACAATAGCCCCCTGATTGCCTTCTAAAGATATACCAATTAAACCTTCAGATGCAACTCGACCCGATTTCTTTGAAGCTGTAGCTAAACCCTTTTTTCTTAACCAATCAACAGCTGCATCCATATCTCCTTTCATTTCAATAAGTGCTTTTTTACAGTCCATCATCCCAGCACTTGATTTTAATCTTAATTCTTTTACCATTTGAGCAGTTATTGACATTTTCTTTCCTTTAAACCAAAAAACATTAATTTTATTTTAACTTTGACTGTTAAAAACTTTAGTCATCTTTATTTTTTTTTAACAGTAACATCTTTTTTGTCAGATTTAAGTTCTTTAGATACACTTATTTTTTTAGATGTTTTATCCTGTGTATCTTTAATATTTTCTTTTTTCACCTCTTTTTTGAGAACTGTTTCTTCTTGTTTGTTTTTATTATTAGTTTTAATTTTAATTTGAGGTGTTTTTTTCTCAAACTTTTCATTTTCTAAATTAGACAAAGTTTTTCCATCTTCACTATTTAAAACCTGCTCTGGAAGCTTTTCAACTTGATCAATTTCTTTGCCATGTTTAAGCATTTCAGCTTGTAATCCATCTAAAATTGATTCAGATACTAGATTACAATATAGAGTAACCGCTCTTAAAGCATCATCATTTCCGGGTATAGGGTAATCAATCCCATCAGGGTTTGAATTACTATCAAGAACAGCTACAACAGGTATATTAAGAGTTTTAGCTTCGCTAATTGCAATTGAATCTTTAATCGTATCAATTACAAATAACATATCAGGCAGGCCTCCCATATCTCTAATACCACCTAAAGAATTATTTAATTTATCCCTATCCCTTGTCATTTTAAGGATTTCTTTTTTTGACAGTGCATTGATTTCTTCACTAGCAAGTCTTTCATCAATATCTTTCAAACGCTGAATTGAATTAGATACAGTTGAAAAATTTGTCATCATTCCACCTAACCATCTGTGATTAACATAATATTGCCCACAGGATTGAGCAGTTTCTGCAATTACATCAGAACAAGATTTTTTAGTACCAACAAATAAAATCCTTCCACCAGATGCTGCAACATTTCTTATAGCATTTAATGCTTGTGACAAGAGAGGAACCGTATCTTCTAAATTCATAATATGGATATTATTTCTAACTCCAAAGATAAAAGGGGCCATTTTTGGGTTCCATCTTCTAGTGTGATGTCCAAAATGAACCCCTGCTTCTAATAATTGTCTTAATGTAAAAGAGGGTATAGTCATAAAATTTTCCTTTTCTGGTTTAACGTCCAACAAAAATCAAGCTTTTAAGCTCACCAGATGGTTATAAAACCTTTTTGTTGTGTGAATTTGAAACTTTAATAATTAATTTTTACAAGTTTATCAAGTTAATTGTATTAATTATACAAAATTTTATCTCTTAAGAACATAAATCCATGACTTAAGATTAATTTTTTTAAGATGTTCACCATATTTTTTTTCTAAAATTTTAAATTTATATGTTTTAATTATTTTATTAATTTTTGCCATAAAAATCTTATCTGCATAAGCATGATCATTTAATGAAAATATAATTATTCCATTAGGCTTAAGATAGTTAAGGCAAATTTTTAAACATTCAGGTTTCGCATGATTAGGACTAATCACACCTGCAGCAACGATAGCGTCATAACTTTTATCTAATTTAAAATTATATTTATTTAAGTCTAAAGTGAAGAGACCTCGATAAATATTTTTTAATTTTGCTTCTTCAAGCATTTTTTTTGAAAAATCAGAGCCATCGATATTATTAAATCCTTTTAAAGTAATTTCTTGTCCTGATAAACCGGTTCCGCAACCTATATCCAAAATTTCACTATATTTATTTTGTATATTCCTACTTAAAGCTTCAGCACATCTTTGGGGTGTAACATATTTATTATCTTGAAGTTCTTCATCGTATGATAAGAACCATGAATCATATAAAACTTTTGTTTGATTGTCTGTTTTATATTTATATACTTGGTTTAAATATTTTTTTGAATTTGTAATTATTACATACCTAAATTATTAATAAATAAATATAAAACAAAAATACTATAAATGATTAATTTTGAAAATACATTTCATAACCTTAAAAATGATTTTTATGCAGATGTAGTTCCATCTATTCCACCAAAACCAGAATTAATTGCTTATAACAAAAATTTAGCAAAAAATTTGAACGTTGATTTGAAATGGTTAGAAAGTTCTGAAGGACTAGAATGCTTTTCTGGATCAAAAATAATGAAAAATTCTAATCCATTGTCTATGGTATATGCTGGACATCAATTTGGAAATTGGGTTCCTAGGCTTGGAGATGGAAGAGCAATACTTCTAGGAGAGGTAATCGACAATAATAATGAAAGATGGGATATTCAGTTAAAAGGTTCTGGGGTAACCCCCTTCTCAAGAAATGGAGATGGCAGAGCTGCACTTGGTCCTATCTTGAGGGAATACTTAATAAGTCATGCTATGAACAAACTAGGTATTCCAACGACACTAGCATTAACTATAGCTAAAACTGGAGAAAATATTAGAAGGGAGACAGTTTTACCAGGTGCAATAATTACAAGAGTTGCAAAAAGTCATGTTAGAGTAGGTACATTTCAATATTTTGCATCTCAAGGAAAGTATGAGCTTTTAAAAGATCTTTCAGATTATATCATAAATCGGCATTTTCCAGAAATAAATGGTAATAAAAACAAATATTTTAATCTTTTTAAATGTATTATACGCAAACAAGCAAAATTAATTTCAAAATGGATGAGCATTGGCTTTATTCACGGAGTAATGAATACAGATAACTGTTCTATAATTGGAGATACAATAGATTATGGACCATGCGCATTTATGGATAATTATAAAAAAGATAAAGTTTTTAGTTCCATAGATACATTTGGAAGATATGCTTTTAAAAATCAACCGATAATATGTCAATGGAACTTAGTTCAATTAGCTAACTGTTTACTTCCACTTTTTTCTAATAATAAAGAAAAAAATATTCAAATGGCGCAAAATGAGATTGATCAGTTTTATCAATTATATGTGAAATTTTGGTCTGAGGAATTGAATAATAAATTAGGTTTTAGAATTAAAGATAAAAATGATACGAGTTTGGTTAAAGAACTCTTTAATATAATGGAAAATGATAATCTTGATTTCACAATTACTTTCTCAAGCCTCAGTTTAATTTTTAAAAATAAAAAAAATAGATTGTTAAATTATAATAATACTTCAAAAGATTTTAAAAAATGGGTTTTGAAATGGAAATCAAGGTTAACAAAAGAAAAACAAACAAAAATTGAAATTGAAGAAAACTTGATAAATAATAATCCTTTTATAATTCCAAGAAATCACCTAGTTGAAGAAGCAATTAAAGATGCTAATTATGATAATTTTGAAAAATTTCATAAACTTTTTGATTTAGTATCTAAACCATTTAAATTTGACGAAGAAAATCATAAATATCATACACCTCCTGAAGTTATTAATAATAATTACAAGACATTTTGCGGAACTTAATTTTTTTTAATTTTTATCTTTTAATAAGTTTCTAGATGAAAAATTAATGTTAGATAATTCAACTTATTTTTGGCACTATCACTTTTAATTCTTTATTACCTAATTGAATTTTTACAGGTAATTGTCCTAAGTATTCTCCATCCCCGTATACAAGACTAGCCAATGCATTATTTTCATTTGTTGAAATTTCTAATTTTTTTGCATACAAATTTTTCACAGCGTAATGTTTTAAATGGTTACCAGTTAAAACACCAAGAAGAAGTTTAATTGCATTTAAACGGCCTACTTTAGATGCATACAAAACATTAAACTTATTTTTTATTTTTAATGCATCTGGAGCTATAAACATTCCACCTCCCGTAAATTGTGATACTGCTGCAGCTAAAATTAAAAGCTCTTTACTGAATGTTTGGTTATCAAATTTCACATTAAAGTTATGATTTTTTAAGTTAATAAAACTAAAAATAGCAGCTGTTGCATAAAGAAAGATTCCCTTTAAGAAAGGGATTTTGGATGCTCTACTAGCAGCTTCACTTAGCAAACCAACTCCTGCACAGGTTAGACTAATTCTTCTATAATTTTTAAAATTAACATCTATATATTTTATTTTAACAATATTTGGAGACTTAAATGATTTTATTATTTCATTAAATGAAAAAATATTTAACGAGCGTGCAAAATCATTGCCTCTTCCAAAAGGAAAGACGCCCATAATACAATTATTCAAAATAGCCTGGTGGGCAACTATATTCATTAAGCCATCACCACCACATGCAACTACAATATTTTTTTCTTGCATATACTTGGCAGCTTTTTCTTTTGCATCTTTTTCTGAGCTGGTTATTACAACTTTTGCTTTAGTTCCTCTAATTACATTGTTAATAATTTTAATTTTCTTTTTTAAGGATAATTTTCCAGAAATAGGATTAACTAAAAATATAGAATTATTTAAAGATAAAGATTTCATTATAAATAATTTTATTTATATTTTTTAAGAGTTGCTAGTAAAATTTTTATAATGCCACTCAATATGTTCACTCATAAAAGTAGAAATAAAATAATATGAATGATCATACCCTTTTTGCATCCTTAATGTTATTGGTTGATTATTCTCTTTACATATTTTTTCTAGAATATAGGGTTGTAAACCATCTTTTAAAAAAGGATCTTTATCTCCTTGATCAACTAAAATTGAAGGATGACGAGCCCCATCTTCAATCAATAGAGTGGAGTCATATTTTCTCCAATTTTTTTTTTCCTTTCCTAAATATTTTTCAAAAGCCGGTCGAGACCATTCTGCAGAAGAGGGTTGAACTATAGGAGCAAAAGCTGAACATGATTTATATTGATTTGGTTTATTTAAAGCCATAATAAGTGCTCCGTGTCCTCCCATGGAATGCCCCATAATTCCTTGATATTTTTTTTCTATGGGAAAATTTTCAAAAATAATATCTGGCAACTCTTTTGTTATATATGAAAACATATTATAATTTTTTTTATATGGTTCCTGTGTAGCATCTATATAAAAACCAGCACCTGATCCAAATTGCCAATTATCCTTTTCATCAGGAATATTTTCCCCTCTTGGGCTTGTATCTGGACATATAATTGCTACTCCTAATTCTGAGGCTTTTTTTCTAAACTCACCCTTTTCAGTTACGTTAGTATGAGAGCAAGTAAGTCCAGAAAGATACCAAATAATTGGAACTTTTTTAGTTTTAGATAAAATAGGTAAAAATATCGAAAACTTCATATAGCATTGATTAGAGGATGAATAATGGTTAACTACTTTTTGCTCACCTCCAAATGAAAAAAAATTATCAACTATATCCATTAAAAAACCACAACGGATCTTATAGATTTTCCCTCATGAAGTAATTCAAAACCTTTGTTAATTTCTTCAAATGAAAGCTTATGAGTTATCATTGGATCAATTTCAATTTTGTCGTCCATGTACCAATCAACAATTTTTGGAACATCAGTTCTTCCTCTTGCTCCACCAAAAGCACTTCCTTTCCAAACTCTTCCAGTCACTAATTGAAAAGGCCTAGTACTAATTTCTTCACCTGATCCTGCTACACCTATTATTATACTCTCACCCCATCCCTTGTGAGCACATTCTAAAGCTGTTCTCATAACCTCTACATTGCCAATGCACTCAAAACTATAATCAGCTCCACCACCAGTTAGTTCAATAATATGATCTGTTAAATCACCTTTAATATTTTTGGGATTTATGAAGTGTGTCATACCAAACTTCATACCCCAAGCCTCTTTCTCAGCATTAAAATCAATGCCAACAATCATTTCGGCTCCAATCATTTTTAAGCCTTGAACAACATTTAATCCAATTCCACCTAGACCAAATACAACAGCTTTGCACCCTGCCTCTGCTTTAGCGGTATTAATAACTGCACCAATCCCAGTTGTTACTCCACAACCAACATAGCAAACCTTATCAAAAGGTGCTGATTTATTAATTTTTGCTAAAGCAATCTCTGGAAGAACTGTATAGTTTGAAAATGTTGAAGTTCCCATATAATGGAAAATTTTTTCACCTTTATATGAAAACCTGGTTGTCCCATCAGGCATCAATCCTTGACCTTGAGTACTTCTTATGGATTGGCATAAGTTTGTCTTTGGATTTAGGCAATATTCACACTCTCTACATTCAGGAGTATAAAGAGGTATAACATGATCCCCTGGCTTTAAGTTTTTAACCCCATCTCCTATCTCTTTTACAACCCCAGCTCCCTCATGCCCCATAATCGAAGGAAACAATCCTTCTGGATCTTTACCAGATAATGTATAAGCGTCAGTGTGACAAATCCCTGTAGCTTTAATCTCAACTAAAACTTCTCCTTCTTTCGGACCTTCCAAATCAATTTCGAGTAACTCTAATGGTTTTCCGGCTTCAAAGGCAACAGCTGCTCTTGTTTTCATAAATACTCCTAAAAAAAGTGTATTATTTAACCTTAAATATTTTTTGACCTAAGAGCAAATATAAAAAGGATAGTGCAAATACAGCAGTATAACGAGAAATAAATAAAAATCGTTTCAATTTTAATATTAAAATCCATAAGTCCTCCAAAAATTACAGGACCTATTGCTGAACCTAAAACTGTTAACGAAGTTAATAAGCTTTTTATGGAGCCAAGATATTCAGTACCATACATTTCAGCAATAATAGCTGGATGAGATGTATATGTAAAACCAGAACTGGCTCCTAGAAAAAACATGTATGGTATTACTATATATGCTTCCCAGCTAAAGATCATAAACAGCATGGAAACTATTAAAGGTAATAAACTAAAAATAACTAAATTTTTTGCAGAAAATTTATCTATTAATATTCCAATCAAAATTGCAATTACAGAAACTGAAACAGAATAAATAAAATAATTACCTGTTATCCATAAATGAGACCATCCTTTATTATCTGCAATATTGAGATGGTGAAAAAATAAAGCTGTTAATATTATTCCTGGAGCCATTAAACCCGGAACCAACATATAAAACCTAACATCTTTTAAAACTTCAATTCTTGTAAAAGATCTGCTGCCATAATTTGATTTAATTTTTTCCGTTTTTGGAAGACTTATTCTTTTTTCAAAAAATTTTTCTTGATAGCCTTTCAGTAAAATAATTATTATTGGGAAAAGAAAGAATAAAGTAAATATTGAAGAGCTAAAGTAAGTTAATCTCCATCCTATTAAAGATATTAATAAAACCACTATAAAGGGTAATAAAGCCTCACCAATTGCCATGCCCATTGATCCTATAGCAATTGCAGTACCTCTTTTATATGTAAAATAACGTGCCATAGTTGTGACTGAAATATGTGAAGTAAGCCCTTGACCCGTTTGACGAAGTAAAAAAATTGCAATTATAAGTAAAAAATAATTAGATATTATTGATATAAAAATACATGATACAATAAGGGCAATAACTGAGAAGTAGGTATAAAGATTTAGTTTATAATAATCTATCAAACTTCCAGAGTAAGTTAAAACTACAGCACTTGCCAAGGTCCCAATTAGATAAACTGTACCCCATGAAGTATGACTTAAACCAAACTCTAACTGAATAGATGGGCCAAATAATGATATAAAGAATGTTTGACCAAAACTTGAAGTAAAAGCCATTATTATCCCAAATACTAATAGCCTAGTATTTTGGAAAAAAAAATTATTTTTCATTTTATCCAGAAACCTATTTAATAGCCATATATAAATGAATTATAGTAAGTGACAAATTAATTATTATTAACATTGAATATCTTTCAAAGATTTACACTCATATTAATATTTATTAAGTAATATTTATTCGGCCTTTTTTAATTTTTTTATTTGAACTGAGAATTTCAAAAATACTATAAATTAAAACACACATCATCACCAAAAAACCTCCAAATAATGTATTATTGGAAACTTTTTCATTCAGAAAAATAAATACCCAAAAGGGCCCTAATGCGAATTCAAATAACATAAAGAAAGTAACTGAAGAAGCATATAAAAATCTAGTAGCATAAATAAATATATAATTTACAAACCCAGATAAAATTCCGCCCCATAGAAAACATAGTAATAATTCCTTTATTGGAATTCTGAAATTATCAAAAGTAATAAAAAATGTTATAAAAATTATAAGTAAGCCTGCCGCTAATAATGTTGGCACCATATCTAAATTCCTAAATTTTCTTAAAGTAATAGCAAAACATGAAAATGAAATAGCTGTTCCAAGAGCCATAACATTTCCATAAATCTGACCTAAAGCTAGCCCTTCCGCTATCATTATAATTATTCCTAAGAATGCCATTAGCATAATTATAATAGTTCTTAATAATAATTTTTCATTTAAGAAGTAAAAAGCTAAAAAAGCAGTAATAAAAGGAATTGAGCTTAGTGTGAATAATGCGTTTGCAACAGAAGTATTAGCAAATGCATGAACAAACATTATATTTGCAATTGTGTAAAAAAAAGCTCCAATTAAGCCAGCTTTTCCAATATTTTTAACGTTATTGAAAATTAATATTTTATATTTAAAAATTAAAATTATTAATATTGTAATACTGAAGAAAAGTGACCTGTAAAAAATAATTTGCCATGTATTTGCTATTTCAATATTTCTCATTATCAATCCACCAAAACTAATAGCTATTGATGAGATTAGTAATAAAAAAATAGACAAAGATTTGTCATTAATCATTATTATTACAAAATTAATTACTTATTATAAAAAAGAAGTAATTTAAAAAAATATTAATGTCTATTAAAATGCAATTATAAATTATTATTAATAAAAATATCAATGGATCCTCTAAATTATCTTTTAAACAATAAAAATTTTCCTATTTTGAAAGTATTAAATTCATAATGAAATATTTTAATAATATGTATGCGAAAGGTGTTTTTGACGCTGTAAATGTACCTGGGTTTGCTCTTGGAAGCACAATGATGGGATTTTCAATTATTGCTAAAGAGGCAGGGTTTAGTATTTGGATGGTTCTATTGACGACAGCTTCAGTTTGGGGAATGCCTGGACAAGTAGCATTTGCAAGTTTATACGCTGTTGGAGCATCTTTAATTTTAATTTTTATAGCTGTAACATTAGCAAATATGAGAATGATGCTAATGGTTATTTCAGGTGCAAATATATTAAACATAAAAAAATTTAAACTACCATTTTGGAGGCAATTTATAATTTTTCATTTGATGGCTATTACGAGTTGGGCACAGATAGGGTTTATGAAAGATAAAATCAATCATGATGAATTAATTAAATATTATACAGGCTTTTCTATTACTATATTTTTGTTTGGTATGTTAGGCACTCTGATTGGCTTCTATATCAGTGATTTTATTTCTAATAATTTTTTGAGAATTTTAATTTTTATAACTCCTTTATATATACTTTTATTAGTTGTTAATTCTAAAGACAACATAAATAGATCTGCCGTTTATACTGGCGGTGCTTTAGCAATAATTTTTTATCCTCTAGTTGGAACCTGGAGTATTTTAATTTCTGGTATTCTTGGGGGTTCCTTAGCAACATATATATTTTATAAAAAATAAAGCCAATTTGGATGAAAATAGACTATACAAATTTTGAATCATTAATTGCTGTTATTTTAGCATGTATAGCTACTGGTATCTGGCGTTTTGTAGGAGTTATATTTTATAATCGGATCAGTGAAAATGGCTTATTAATTAAATGGATTAATTCTGTAGCATATTCAATGGTTTCAGCGGTGATGATGATGATATTGGTATACCCTTCAGGTATTTTATCAACTACTAATGTAGAACATAGATTGATAGCACTTATAATAGGAGTAATATTTATGTTAATTTTTAAAAAGTTATTTTATGCCATTTTAATTTCAATGATTAGTTTTGGATTGTTAGTTAATGTTTTGTAATCTTAACTAAAAAGATTTTCAATACCAACATCTTTAGAAGCAACTTCTTTTAAGAATTCTATTGGGATATCTTTTTCAATAGACCATCCAGGAGGCGCAAGCTCCATTTGTCCACTTCTCATAGCGAAAATATAAGCTTTAAAGGCTTTTTTAGCATTATTAATATTATATTCAGGTGAAGATGTCCCTTTTAATTCTTTACTAAATATACCTGTCAAATTTCTCTTAGTTTTTGGATTTACAAAATTAATTTTATAGCAGCAAAACCCATTTAAATAATTAAATGAATCCTCACCAACATCAAGCTCATTAAGCATTAAAATATACTGTTCAGCAGCTTCTTCAAAAAGTTTCGGTTCAACTTGATCATATTCACTAGCTATTACTTCAACGTATTTTTGAGATAGTGCAGGTAAAGTTGTACTTTTTGAAATGAATTCTGATGCTATCATTCCACTACAAAGGTTAAAAATCCAATCTGGACAAAAATTGCTCATAAGTATCTCTATTATATAAAAATTCCTACTAATGATTATATATTTATTTTTTTAATATAATACAATATTTTCTTAAAAAATCATGGAAGATATGATTAAATCGAATTTTTAATAAATATTAGAAAAAAATTTAAAAAATTATTACTTATAATCTAATTAAATATAGTTATATGTAAAAATTTATATGGATATGGTGAGCCGTGCAGGATTCGAACCTGCGACCCAGTGATTAAAAGTCACTTGCTCTACCAACTGAGCTAACGGCCCATACCATAGTCGTAAAATAGTAAATGATTTTAAATGAAGCAAGTATAATTAAATAAAATTTTTTTTTATTATTTTCTGTTCTCTAAGTGCTTTAATACCACTGCTGGTACAAAAGAAGAAACATCTCCTCCAAGAGAGTGAATTTCCTTTACTAATCTTGAAGCTACAAATTGTTGGTTCTCAGATGCCATCAAGAATATAGTCTCAAATTCATTAGATAAACGGGTATTAATTCCTGCCATCTGAAACTCGTACTCAAAGTCAGACAAAGCTCTTAGCCCCCTTAATACTGCTATAGCTTTATTTTCTTTTACATGATCAACCAGCAAACCTGTGAAGCCAGTTATTTCAATGTTATCAAGACCCCTTTCTTCAACAATAACTTTTTTAATGATCTCTTTTCTTTCATTAACATTAAATAATGAGTTTTTATTTTTATTTTCAGCTACTGAAATAATAATTTTTTTGAATAATTTAGAGGCTCTTTTAACAACATCTAAATGTCCAAAGGTAAAAGGGTCAAATGTACCGGGATATATAGCTATTTTTTTTGCCATAATTTTTACTTAAAAAGAATGCCTTATTCTGTTGTACTTTCTTCAGTATCTTCATCATCTTCTTTAACACGATCAACAGAAACTACCTTTTCTCCTTCACCTAAAGTAAATAAATTGACTCCTTGAGTTTTTCTTCCTGCTACTCTAATGGTATTGCCTTCTCCTCCATCAACAGAAATTCTAATTATTTTACCATGATCTGTTGCAAGCATTAATTGTTCACCTTCTAATACAGGAAAAGAGGTTATAACGTTTCCATTCTTTTTTGAAATCTCTATATTAGCTATTCCTTGACCACCTCTTCCAGTTCTTCTGTATTCTGAAGACTTTGATCTTTTGCCAAATCCATTTTCTGTTACTGCCAAGATAAATTCTCTTTCATCATCTGCTAAAACTGAAAGACTAACTACATAATCATTTTCTTTTAATTTAATACCCCTTACACCCATTGAGTCTCTACTATTAAAAACCCTCAAATCTTTTGTAGCAAATCTTATTGCCTTACCTTTATTGGAAGCAAGCATGATGTCACTTTCATCATTACAGGGTGCAACCCCTATTAACCTATCTGTAGGGCCAAGCTTCATTGCTATTTTTCCGTTTGAACGGATATTCGTAAAATCAGATAGCTTGTTTCTTCTTACGCTACCTGATGATGTAGCAAAAACTACAGACAAACTATCCCATTTCTCTGTTTCATTAGGCATAGGCATAATAGTTTGTATATTTTCATCAGTTGAGATTGGCAATAAATTAATCATTGCTTTCCCCATTGATGTAGGAGATGTCACAGGCAATTTATAACATTTCAATTGATGAACAATGCCAGCTGACGTAAAGAAAAGAATTGGAGTATGAGTGTTAGCAATGAAAAGCCTTGTTACAAAATCTTCATCTCTTGTTTTCATTCCAGCTTTACCTTTTCCACCTCTCCTTTGAGCTCTGTAAGAATCTAAAGGTACTCTCTTAATATATCCTCTATGGCTGACTGTAACCACCATTTCTTCTTGTTGAATAAGGTCCTCATCATCTGCATCAATCGCGTGATCACTAATAAAAGTTCTTCTAACTCCATCCATTTTTTCTTTTGTAGATAATAATTCAGATTTGAGTATGTTTAGTAGAACTTCTCTTGAAGAAAGAATTTCTAAATATTCGGTGATTTTATTTGCAATTTCCTCAGTCTCTTGAGAAAGTTTTTCACGCTCCATTCCTGTTAAACGTTGCAGTCTTAATTCTAAAATAGCCTTACCTTGAATTTCTGAAAGATAATATTTACTCTCTTTGACAACATGCTCAGGATCATCAATTAGTTTTATAAATTCTTCAATTTCTGAAACAGGCCAAGCTCTAGATGTCAGTGATTTTTTTGCTGTTTCAGCATCTGGTGCTGATCTTATTAAAGTTATTACTTCATCAATACTTGTTAAAGCAACCATTAAACCAGCTAAAATATGAGCTCTTTCTCTAGCTTTCTTTAAATGGAAACGTGTTCTTTTATAAATAACTTCTTCCCTAAAAGATACAAAAGCAGAAATCACCTGCTTTAGCCCCATTTGTTCAGGTCTACCGTTATTAAGAGCAAGAAGGTTTACAGAAAATGCCGTTTGGAACCTTGTATGTCTAAAAAGCTGGTTTAAAATCACATTAGCATCAGCATCTCTTTTTATATCAACAACAACTCTTAAACCGTCTCTATCGGATTCATCCCTAAGGTCTTGGATACCCTCTATTGTCTTTTCGCGAACCAATTCTCCAACTCTTTCCAGAAGTTGAGCTTTATTAACTTGATAAGGTATTTCCGAAAAAATTATTTGATATCTATTGTTGTTTTCAAGTATCTCAGCTTTAGATCTCATTACAATACTGCCTTTTCCAGTTTCATAAGCAGACCTGATACCGCCTTGCCCCATTATAAGTGCACCAGTTGGAAAATCTGGTCCGGGAACTATATTCATTAACTCATCAACAGTAATATCAGGGTTATCAACATAAGATATACATGCATCTATAACTTCAGAAGGGTTGTGTGGAGGAATATTAGTAGCCATACCAACAGCAATTCCACCTGCTCCATTTACTAGTAAGTTTGGATACTCAGCAGGAAGAACTACAGGCTCCAGTTGGCTTTCATCATAGTTTGGTGAGTAATCAACAGTATCATAATTGATATCTCTAAGAAGAAATTCAGACACTTTAGCAAGTCTTGCTTCAGTATACCTCATTGCAGCAGCGGGATCTCCATCCATTGATCCAAAATTACCCTGACCATCTATTAAAGGCACTCTCATTGAAAAGTCTTGAGCAAGTCTAACCATAGCATCATAAATTGCGGCGTCGCCATGAGGATGGTAATTACCCATCACATCGCCGACAATTCTAGCTGATTTCTTGTATGGTTTTGACCAATCATAGCCCCCTTCAATCATTGCATATAAGATTCTTCTATGCACTGGTTTAAGGCCATCCCTTACATCTGGTAAAGCACGGCTAACAATTACACTCATTGCGTAATCTAAATAAGATTTCCTCAGCTCATCAGCTATTGCTATGGTTTCATGATTATTATTTTGATTATCGTCGGTCATTTACATTCAAAAAATATTAATTACTCAATATACTGTATAAATGATATTAATAGCAACTAAATATAGCGTTTAACTATTATTTAAAAAGGAATTTCATCGTCCAAATCTCCAGCCCCACCAATTGGAGGGTTGATATCTTTTTGTAATGGTTCATTCAAATTATTGTTATTTGAAATATTTTCCTGTCCATCTGCAATACCAATGTTATCATTCCTATTGCCTATCATAGCTAATTCGCCTCTAAACCTTCCCAAAACAATCTCTGTTGTATATTTATCAATACCATTTTGATCCTGCCATTTTCTTGTTTGTAATTGACCTTCTACAAATATAGTACTCCCTTTTTTCAAATATTGTTCAGCAATATTACTAAGATTTTCATTAAATATAACTACTCTATGCCATTCAGTTTTTTCTCTTTGTTCTCCACTATTACGATCTTTCCATCTCTCTGATGTGGCTATGCTAAGTTGAACAATTTTATTTCCATCCTGAGATGTTCTAACAACAGGGTCTTGTCCTAAATTGCCTAATAGAATAACTTTATTTACACTTCCAGCCATTTAAGTTCTCCAAATTATTTAATTTTTTAACTTTATATTTTAAAATATTAAACTAAATTAAATATTATAAATTACTAGCATAATTTTAATTATTATTCTTATTTACATTCATGAAAATAAAACAAAATAGTCTTAAGGCCAATCCTGATATTTTACGTATTAAAGGAGCCAGAGAACATAATTTAAAAAACATAAGCATTGATATACCTAAAGGGAAAATAATAGTGATAACTGGTGTTAGTGGATCAGGAAAATCATCACTAGCCTTTGATACTATTTATGCTGAAGGTCAAAGACGTTATGTAGAAAGTTTGTCTGCATATGCTCGACAATTTCTAGATATGATGCAAAAACCTGATGTTGACCTAATTGAGGGACTTTCTCCAGCGATTTCTATTGAACAAAAAACCACTCATAAGAACCCTAGATCAAATGTAGGTACTGTAACAGAAATATATGATTATATGAGATTACTTTGGGCCAGGATCGGAATACCGTACTCTCCAGCAACTGGTTTACCAATAACCTCACAGTCAGTATCCCAAATAGTGGATAATATTCTTAATATAGAAGAAAAAAGTAGGATTTATTTATTAGCCCCAATTATAAGAGGTAGAAAAGGAGAGTATAAAAAAGAAATTTCCGAATTAGCTCGAAAGGGATTTCAAAGAATACAAATAAATAATCAAATTTATAATATAGAGGAAACCCCTGCCCTAGATAAAAATAAGAAACATGATATTGAGGTAGTAGTAGATAGATTAATAATTAATAAAGAATTAACTGAGAACACCCAAAGGGTGGCTGATTCTGTTGAAACTTGTTTGAATTTAGCTGATGGAATTTGTTATGTTGGTTTTGCTGATAATGATAAGAAGTTAGTATTTTCTTCTAATTTCTCATGCCCAGTTTCAGGTTTTACTATTGATGAAATAGAACCAAGGTTATTTAGTTTTAACAACCCTTTTGGTGCTTGTAATAAATGTGACGGTTTAGGGGTACAGAATAGCTTTGATGAAACATTAGTTGTACCCAATCCTTCTCTTTCTCTAAGAGCTGGAGCAATAGCACCGTGGTCAACTAGTACTTCAAAATATTATATGCAAACTTTAAATTCTATAGCTAGATACTATGATTTTAGTATTGACACTCCTTTTGAAAAACTTCCAAAAGATGTAGTAAAAACTATATTATTTGGTTCAAATAATACTCCAATAATAATGAACTATGATGACGGCTTAAGAAGTTATGAAATAAATAGGCCCTTTGAAGGAGTGATACCTAATTTAGAGAGAAGATTCAGAGAAACAGAGTCTTCTTGGATAAGGGAGGAAATTTCAAAGTTTCAACTAGATACACCATGTGAGGAGTGTAATGGTAAAAGACTTAAAAAAGAGGCCATAGCAGTTAAAATAGATAGTAAGGATATTTCAAGCATAACGAATTTATCCATAGTTGAAACAGAGGAATGGTTCTCTAGCCTAAAGTTCAAGTTAACAAAAAATGAAAATGAAATTGCTGATCGTATTCTTAAAGAAATAATTGATAGATTAAACTTTTTAATTAATGTTGGCCTTGATTACTTATCTTTAAGCAGAAGTTCTGGAACATTATCAGGTGGAGAAAGCCAACGAATAAGGCTTGCTTCTCAAATTGGCTCAGGCCTTACAGGTGTATTATATGTTTTAGATGAACCTTCTATAGGGTTACACCAAAAAGATAATGAGCGTTTATTAGAAACACTTATAGGTTTAAAAAATTTAGGCAACACAGTAATTGTAGTGGAGCACGATGAAGATGCAATAAGAAAAGCAGATTTTATAATTGACATTGGTCCAGGAGCAGGAGTGAATGGTGGAAAAATTTCAGCCTTTGGGAATTTAAAAAATATAATTGATTCCGAAAAAAGTTTAACTGGTAAATACTTATCTGGTAAACTTGAAATTAAAGTTCCTTTAAAAAGAAGATTAATAAATACAAATAAAAATATTATTGTAAATGGAGCTTGTGGAAATAATTTAAAAAATATTAATGTAAAATTTCCTTTAGGTACTTTTACATGTGTAACAGGGGTTTCTGGTGGTGGAAAATCTACATTAGTATTAGAAACTTTATGGAAAAGTTTAAGTAGAAATATTAATAAATCTAAAGTAATACCTGCAGAACACAAAAGTATAGCAGGGATCGAGTTTATTGATAAAATCGTTGATATCAATCAGTCTCCCATAGGAAGAACTCCCAGATCTAACCCAGCAACTTATACTGGTGCTTTTACCCCAATCAGAGAGTGGTTTTCTTCTTTACCAGAATCAAAAGCTAGAGGTTATTCCCCTGGAAGATTTTCATTTAATGTAAAAGGGGGTAGATGTGAAGGATGTCAAGGTGATGGTCTAATTAAGATAGAAATGCATTTTTTAGCAGATATCTATGTCCAATGTGATCAATGTAAAGGTAAAAGATATAATAGAGAAACGCTTGAAATTTTATGGCGTAACAAATCGATTTCTGATGTTTTGGAAATGACTGTAAGTGAAGGAGTTGAATTTTTTAAAGCTGTCCCATCAATAAAAGATAAATTAGAAACAATGAACAGAGTTGGATTAGGTTATATAAAAATAGGCCAACAAGCTACAACTCTTTCAGGGGGAGAAGCCCAAAGAATAAAATTATCTAAAGAACTTTCAAAAAGAGCCACTGGTAAAACTATTTATATTTTAGATGAACCGACAACTGGTCTTCACTTTGAAGATATAAGAAAGTTGCTGGAAGTTTTAGATCAACTAGTGTCCTATGGTAACACTGTTATTGTTATAGAACATAATTTAGATGTGATTAAAACTGCTGACTGGATAATAGACCTTGGTCCAGATGGTGGTGATAAAGGAGGCGAAATAATAGCCGAAGGAACACCAGAAGATTTATGCAAAATTAAGAAAAGTTATACCGGTCAATTTTTGAAAAGATTACTATAAAATAGATCATATGAAAAATTCAAATTCTATTCATATAATTGGTGGAGGTCTCGCAGGCTCTGAAGCAGCTTGGCAATTAGCTAGTTTTAATATTCCTGTCACTATTCATGAAATGAGACCAGTTAAAATGACAGAGGTACATAAGACAGAAAATTTTTCAGAATTAGTTTGTTCTAATTCATTTAGATCAGATGATTATGATAATAATGCAGTTGGCTTATTACACCAGGAATTAAGAATAAATAAATCTTTAATTATGAATTGTGCTGACCAATCTAAAATTCCTGCTGGAGGAGCATTAGCTGTTGACAGAAATAAATTTTCTTCTCTAGTTAGTGAAAAAATTTTAAACCATAATTTAATCACAATAAATAGAGAAGAGGTTAAGGATTTATCCTGTTTTAGTAGTGAAGATATTATTTTAATTTCAACTGGACCACTTACTTCAGAGAGTCTTGCTAATGAAATAATATCAAATACAGGTCAGAATTCGTTAGCTTTTTTTGATGCAATAGCTCCTATTATATATTTTGATAGCATTGACATGAGTAAAGCTTGGTTTCAGTCAAGATATGATAAAGGTGATGGTAAAGATTATATAAATTGTCCTTTAAATAAAGAACAATACTTCAATTTTGTAGAGCAACTTATAAAGTCAACAAAAATTGAATTCAAAGAATGGGAAAAAAATACTCCATATTTTGAAGGTTGTATGCCAATAGAAGTAATGGCAGAAAGGGGAGTTGAAACTTTAAGACACGGTCCTATGAAACCATTTGGTCTGACTAATTCTAACGACCCTAAAAACAAGCCATATGCTGTTATTCAATTAAGACAGGATAATTCATTGGGAAGTCTATGGAATATAGTAGGTTTCCAAACAAAAATGACCTATGAAGAGCAAAAAAGAGTATTTAAAACTATTCCAGGTTTAGAAAATGCTAAATTTGCAAGGTTAGGTGGCTTACATAGGAATACTTTTATAAACTCACCTAATATTTTATGTGATGAATTAAATTTAAAGAAATCACCAAATATATATTTTGCAGGCCAAATCACAGGTGTAGAAGGATATGTAGAATCTTGTGCAATAGGTTTGCTTGCAGGATTATTCATATCTTTTCAAAGAAGAAATAAGAAAATAATACTCCCTCCTGATGAAACAGCATTAGGTTCACTTCTTAAGCATGTAACTAAAAATGCTAACAAAGATACATTTCAACCAATGAATATTAATTTTGGTCTATTCCCTAATTTATCAAATGATAAATATAAAAAAATTGATAAAAAGTTAAAAAGAAACTTTATTTCACAGAATGCTATAAGTAAAATTACTGAATGGTCTAATAAAATTAACGAAATAATTAAATAGTTTTCTTAATATTCATTTTTTATACAAGCCAATAAATTTCTTCCTTCAGATAGAAGAACGTTCCACGTCCTACAGGCTGAAGATGTGGACATAATTTCAACAGGTATTGATAGTTTAGACATTTTGGATCTAATATTAAAAAATGGCTCATTTATTTTTTTCCCAACACCTATCAACAAAAGTTCTGGAAGTTTTTCATGATCTTCTAAGAAAGAGAAATCACTTTCTTGTATTATACTATTTTTTAAATCCCATTTTAATATAGAATTATTATCAATTATAATAGAATGGTTATATAATTTTTTATCAACTAAAAAACCTTTTTCACTATGATTTTTAATTATGGTTGGTTTTTGTTTACTTGCCTTAAGTAAATCAACCATTTGAGTTTTTTCTTCAGTCATTATTAAAGTAATTCAAATCTTCTTTTTCTTCAGTATCAGTTCTTCTTAAGTTAAAAAAAGTAAGGAAAGCAGATGCAACAAATATTGAAGAGTATGTTCCAATCATAACACCCCAAATCATTGCAAGAGTAAAATCAGAAATTACTTCTCCTCCAAAGAAGTAAATAGCAAGTAGAGCTAGAAGTGTCGTTACTGAAGTAGTAATAGTTCTTCCTAGAGTTTCATTTAAAGATTTATTAATTATTGAAAGTTGATCTATGGACTTTGATTTCCTTAAATTTTCTCTTACTCTATCAAAAACTACAACAGTATCATTTACTGAATACCCAGCAATTGTTAAAACAGCAGCAACTGTAGAAAGATTAAATTCAAGACCAGTAAAAACAAATAAGCCTATCGTAGCTAAAACATCATGGAAAAGAGCCAAAATAGCCGACAAAGCAAATTGCCACTCAAAACGAAACCAAATGTATAAAAGTATTCCAAAAAGAGCAACCATAACGGCCCAAAAGCCATTCCTTTTGAGTTCCTCACCTACAGTTGGTCCAACAAATTCAGTTCTTCTTATATCAAAATTAATGCTTAACATTTCTTTAACTTGATTTAATTTCGCATCTTGACTTTTTTCATCACCTTCTTGCTTTTGAATTCTTACAAGAGCATCAGTTGGCTTTCCAAATTCCTGAATGGAAACCTCTCCTAAACTAAATCTATTTAGTTGTGTTCTTAGTTGTGAGACGTCTGCAACACCAGTTTTAGAACGAAGTTCAAGTAAAACTCCTCCCCTAAAATCTATTCCAAAATTTAACCCTATAATCCATGATGATAAAATACTTATTATGACAACTATTAAAGATATAGACAAAAAGGTATTTTTCAAACCTAAGAAATTTAAATTTGTATTTTCAGGAATTAAATGGAATGGTTTAAACATATTTATATCACTAATTTCTTTGGTTTATTTCTTCGTAAATAAAAAACTACCAACATTCTTGTAACCATAATAGCCGTAAACATAGAAGTAATTATTCCTATTGAAAGTGTAACAGCAAAACCTTTTATTGGACCTGAACCAAGGCCATAAAGACATGCTGCGGCTATCAAAGTAGTTAAGCTTGCATCTATAATTGTTCCTATTGCTCTCTTATAACCACTTTCAACACTTGATAAAACTGACCTACCTCCTCTTAATTCTTCTCTAATTCTTTCAAAAATTAAAACATTTGCATCAACAGCCATACCCATTGTCAAAACTATTCCAGCTATGCCAGGTAGTGTTAATGTAGCTTGTAGAATTGAAAGAAGTGAAATAATTAAGGTCACATTAATAAACAAAGCAAGATTTGCAAATAAACCAAAAATTCCATAAGTAAAGAACATGAAAATTATAACTAATATCATTCCTATTATTGAAGCAAATTTTCCTGCTTCAACTGAATCTTTTCCTAAACCAGGGCCTACTGAGCGCTCTTCCATTACCGTTAACGGTGCAGGCAAAGCCCCTGCTCTTAATAAAAGAGATAAATCTTTTGTTTCAGAAACAGTGAACTGCCCAGTAATTTGGCCCGAAGAAAAAATTTGCGCTTGAATTACAGGTGCACTTACAACCTTTCCATCTAAAATAATAGCAAATGGTTTACCAATATTTCTTGCTGTAACTCTACCAAATCTTTTACCACCTTCAGCTGTAAGAGAAAAACTGACTGAAGGCCTTCCATTCTGATCAAAAGATGATCGAGCATCAGTAAGCATTTCACCTGAAACCATCACCCTCCTTTGAACAACAAAATATTGCCCATCATCAGAATAAGATTCAAGTAGCTTTTTTCCAGGTGGAACTCTTCCGGACGATTTAACATCAAATGCGTTGGAATTTGTATCAACTAGTTGAAATGTTAACTTTGCAGTTTTTCCTAATAGGGATTTTATCCTTTCAGGGTCGTCAATTCCAGGCAATTGAATTAAAATTCTTTGTGTTCCTTGTCGTTGAATTAAGGGTTCTTTGGTTCCCGTTTCGTCAATTCGCCGCCTAACAATCTCTATAGCCTGTTCAATAGTTAAATCTATAATTTGTTTCAAAGCTAATTCTGAATATTCTATTATAAGAATTTCATCTTCAGATGAAATGCTTAATTCGGTTCCAAAGAATTGCCTTAATACCTTTTTACCCTTCAATAATCCTTCTTGATTATTAAATATTATATTAAGTTTCTCATTAGTTATTTCTTTTTTTAAAGGTATAACATCGTATTCTTTTAATTTTCTGGAGACATCATCATTTACAGTCTCTAGTCTTTCATTAACAACAGAATTTATGTCAGCTTCTAATAATAGATAAGAACCACCTTGAAGGTCTAACCCTAGATTAATAGTCTTACCAGGTAAAAAAGTATTTCCATCAATTTTTGGAAATGGAGTGAAATTTGGTAATGAATAGATTATACCTAGAAAACAAATGGTTGATATAATTCCAATATTCCAGAAGTTAAAGTTTAACATTGTAGTTTTATATTTTTAAGCAAATATTTACTTTTTCTTATCTTTTGTTTGAAATATTTCAGATATGAAACGTCTCTCTGTATCTATTTTAACGCCTTCAGATATTTCAATACTTATTCTTTCATCACCTTCTTTAGCTTTAACAACTGCTCCATAGAGCCCCCCAACAGTTAGAATTTTATCTCCGCGCTTTAAAGATGACTGCATATTTCTTCTTTCTTTTTCTTTTTTTTGATTGGGCCGTATTAAAAAAAAATAAAAAATTATAAATATACCAACCATCAAAAATAAAAAACCAAAATCTGGACTTCCAGCGCCACTTTGTGCGTATGCGGGATTAATAAACATGATGACCTCTTAAAATATATAAAGACTAATTTTTGAATAATATAACTTTTAAAATTAATTTCAAATTATATTTCGAGAAAAAAGAATTTTGTATATAACTACTTTGAAATGGATAAAAACATATTAATAAAAATTGAACAAAATTTAAAACGCATAGCTGATAGTTTAGAAAAAAATAAATCAGAAAGTTTTAATAGTAAATTTAATGATAAAAGCAACGCTTTTGTATGGGATGCTGATAAAAATATATTAAGATCTTTAAAAAAAATTAATGCCATTGAATTAAAATTACTTCAAGGTATTGAACACCAAACAAATACCTTATATGAAAATACAATAAATTTTAGTAATGGTTTTCTTGCAAATAATGCACTTTTATGGGGTGCAAAAGGTGGGGGAAAATCATCTTTAATAAAATCAATTTTTGTTGATATTAACAAAAAGAACAACAATTTAAAAATAATTGAAATTAATCGAGAAGATTTAGAAACTCTTCCAATATTATTAAATCATATTAAAGAGTATGATAAACGCTTTATTATATATTGTGATGATTTGTCATTTGATAAAAATGATACAAAATTTAAGTCTTTAAAATCAATACTAGAGGGTGGCATTGAAGGAAAACCATCAAATGTAATTTTTTATGCGACTTCAAATATTAGGCATATAATTTCTAATCATATGTCTGAAAATAATCTATCAAGCGCTATTTCACCATCAGATAACTTAAATGAAACAATTTCTTTATCAGATAGATTTGGTCTTTGGATTGGATTTCATAATATTGATCAAAATATGTACTTAAATATAATAGAAAAATATTTAAAGTTTTATCGCATAAATAATAAAAATATTGATATTAAAGTTAAAGCTTTAGAGTGGTCGAAACAAAGAGGGAGCCGTTCTGGAAGAGTGGCATGGCAATTTGTAATAGACATAGCTGGAAAACTTGGTAAAAAAATATCGAATTAATTAAATATTAATGTAGGCTTCAGGATTTATTGGCTCATTATTTTTTCTAATTTCAAAATATAATTGTGGTTTTGAAACTTTACCTGTTGAACCCACCTCACCTATAGACTGTCCTTGGATGATTAAATCACCTTCTTTAACATAGGTTTTTGATAAATGTGCGTAGCAAGTAATTAATTTATCGTTATGCTTGATAAGCATCATTGTTCCAAAATCTTTTAAATCTGAACCCACAAAAATAACTTCACCATCAGCCGATGCTTTTACTGTTTCGCCATGTTTGGCTTCTATATTTATGCCTTCACTCATAATACCATATGAATTTGAACCAAATTTATTGATAACATCACCATTTAAAGGTTTAGAAAATGATGTACTGAGCTTTTGAACGTTAAAATTTTTTGTTTCAGGTTTTGGTATAGGTAGTGTAACAATTTTAGTATTATTATTTATAAAAAAATTATTGTTTTTCATATTGATTATAGGAATAAATAAAATTTGACCCTCAAAAATAAAGTCATCTTTGTTTAAGTTATTTAATTGAATAATTTCTTCTACTGATACATTAAATTTCCTAGCTAAAGAAAATAACGTTTCACCTTTTTTTACTATGATCTGATCCAATTTTTTTTGTATCAAGGAATCAGAGTATTGTGGAGTTTTTTTTGACAGTGAATTTTCAAACAAAGATGGGTCCATTGAACACCCATGAAGAAACAAAAATACAAATAAAAAAATAAAATTATATTTTTTCTTATAGCATGGGCACAAATTTAACATCTTCAACACTCTTTTTTTCAAATTTGTTTTTTTCTATATGAGTATACATGTTTAATACTTGATCTTTATTATCTAAGATTTCAGGTCCAATCAAAATCCCACCAACTTTCAACTGAAGAAATAATTGTTTTGGAATTTCTTTTATAGCACAAGTTAGAATAATTCTGTCAAATGGGGAAGCTTCAGGCCAACCATTTGAGCCATTCTCATGTTTTGCAGTAATATTTGATAAACTAAGCTCTTTGAACTTTTGATTTGAAAAGTGGTGAAGTGTTTCAATTCTTTCAATAGTATACACTCTTCTGCAAAGAAGAGATAAAATTGATGCTTGATATCCACTTCCTGTTCCAATTTCTAATACAATTTCTTTTCCAGAAAGACCTAATAAGGATGTCATTAAACCAACAATATAAGGTTGACTAATTGTTTGCCCTCCTCCAATTGGCAAGGTTACATTTTCCCAAGCATGGTTCTTAAGTGCATTTTCTATGAATATATCTCTTGGAACACTCTCAATAGCGGATAAAACTTTTGAAGATCTAATTCCTAGTCCTCTAAGTTTCATAATAAGGTGAGCTTTTTGTTCATCACCATTATTTTTATTCAAGAATCTCTCTCATTTTATGAAGTGAAGAATAATCTGTTACATTTAGAGCAAGTGGTGTCACAGATATATATCCTTTTTTAAGATAATAAAGATCACTTCCTTTAATTTGATGGTCTTTAGTTATCATGGCACCAATTCTAAAATTTGAACTATTGCTCTCATATTCAATATTGTCGCTTAACTTATGTGAATCGAGTTCAACAAATTTTGTACCTTTAACCTCTGATTGATCGACAGGTGGAAAATTAATGTTAATAATAGTGTTTGGAATTTTTTTATTTGATATAATTTTCATTAATAATTCTGAACCAAGCTTACTAGAGGCTGAAAAGTTCATTCCAAACCTTTTATCATACATTTGACTTAAAGCTATACC